>JAFXIC010000034.1 GCA_017533485.1 Oscillospiraceae bacterium | reverse complement strand
TGGGTGTCCCCCTTGGTTATTCTCACGGATATAAAAAGAATGAGGTGACAAAAGAAAGAGGAATGTTCGAACTTCGTTCTCACGTCTCACCACATACCCACGGGCAATCAATTGCCCACTGTTTTTCCCCTTTCAATCCCCTTTCCGTTACCCATCCCCCACTACCCGCGTGCAAGGAAGATAAAATTTACCATTCTATCATTTCCCTGAAATGGGATTCCAAAGGGATAGTATCCCTTTGGCGGGGTTTGAGGCAGCGCCCCATGATCCATTCACCGAAAAAACCACCCCGATAAAAGCATATCGGGGTGGTTTGGGTGGGTTAGATCATAATTATTCGTCGTCACCGGAATCGGTCTTCACAGCAGCGATGACCTCATCGAGGAGGTTGGACGGCAGCGGCTCATAGCGGAGGAATTCGAAGGTGAATTCGCCCATGCCCTTTGCGACCTGACGGAGATACATCGCGAAGTCGTGCATTTCACGAACAGGAACTTCCGCCTGAATCACGGTCATTCCGGCTTCTTCGGTACTCGGCTCCATACCGAGCACTCTGCCGCGGCGCTTATTGAGATCGCCCATGACATCGCCGTTCTTTGCGTCCGGAACGAGGACATTCAGAGAGCCGATCGGTTCGAGCATGATCGGGTTTGCTTTTTTGAGGCCTTCCTTGAATGCAAGGGAAGCAGCGATTTTGAATGCCATTTCGGAGGAATCGACGGGGTGATAGGAACCATCAACGAGGGTTGCCTTCAGACCGACAACGGGACAGCCGGCGAGAACGCCCTTCTTGACACAGTCCTGCAGACCCTTTTCGACAGCAGGGAAGAAGTTCTTCGGAACAGCACCGCCGAATACTTTTTCCTCGAAGACGAGGGAATCGCTGTCACAAGGTTCGAATTCGATGACGACATCACCGAACTGGCCGTGACCGCCGGACTGTTTCTTATGTCTGCCGCGTTCAGAAACCTTAGAACGGATGGTTTCGCGGTAAGCGATCTGGGGGACTTCGAGGAGAACGTCAACGCCGAACTTGCTCTTGAGCTTAGAGACGGTGACATCGAGATGCTGGTCGCCGAGACCGGAGAGCACCTGCTCCTTGGTAACCTTATCGAGGACATAGGAAAGGCTCTGGTCTTCTTCGAGGATTCTCTGGAGACCGGTAGAAATTTTTGCTTCATCGCCCTGTGCCTTTGCCTTAACCGCCATGCCGTAGCAGGGGTTGGGATACTTGAGTTTCGGGAAAGCAACGACGCGATCCGGTGAACAGAGGGTATCACCGGTGTTCGCAGCAATCTTGGTTGCGACAACGATATCGCCGGCGATTGCGGAAGAAACCTCGGTCTGCTTTTTGCCGACCATGGTATAGAGCTTACCGATACGTTCGGATGCACCGGTGGTTGCGTTTACGAGCTCCTTATCAGAAGAGAGCGTACCGGAGACGACCTTGATGAAGCTCATCTTTCCGACGAACGGGTCAGCAACCGTGCGGAACACGAAAGCGGAAAGCGGAGCGGATGCGTCCACAGCCACCTTCACATCATTGCCGGCGCGGTCAGTTGCCTTGAGTTCGCCTGCCGCAGTTGGATCGGGCATATATTTAAGGAATTCGAGCAGAAGGTCAATACCTTCGAGTGTACCGCCGCAGACGGTGAATACAGGCATTGCGCTGCCGTTACGCATTGCTTCGTGGATACCGTGGCTGATTTCCTCCTGGGTAAAGGGTTCACCCTCGAAGAACTTTTCCATCAGTTCATCACTGGTTTCCGCGACAGCCTCGCTGAGCTGTTCGAGCATCTGTTCCGCGGTGATATTCGCCTTATCGGCGATATTGCCGGAAGGAACATCGGAAGCGGTGGCATTGCCTTTTTTGTCGTAGGTATAAGCCTTCATGCGTCCGAGGTGGATCAGGGACTTCATCTTTCCGTCCACAACCTCCGGTACGATAACCGGACAGACGGCTGCGCCGAAGGATTCCTTCAGGGAAGCGAGGGAGTTATAGAAATCCTGGTTCGGGTCATCCATTTTGGTGATAACGAAGAGGATATGCTTACCGAGCTTTTTCGCCATCTGGTAAACCTTCTTCGTGCCGACATGGACGCCGGATTTTGCGGATACACAGATGATAACGGTATCACCTGCATACAGACCCTCGGTCATTGCAGCGCCGAAGTCGAACAGACCGGGCGTATCGAGGAGGTTGATTTTGAAATCGCCGTACTCAAAGTTTGCGAGTGCGAGGTTAATTGAGAATTGGCGCTTAATTTCTTCGTTGTCATAGTCACATACGGTGTTACCGTCGATGGCTTTACCGAGGCGGTCGGTAGCGCCGGCCTTGAAGAGCAGTGCCTCTGCGGGTGCGGATTTGCCGCAGCCGCTATGGCCGGCGAGTACGATGTTTTTGATTTTGCCGGTTTCCAGTTGTTTCATGTTGTTTCTCTCCTTACAGGCGGGTACGGTGGGATGCAGAGGGTACTTCGAGTGGTGAAAAAGAGATTCCGCTGAAGGTAAAAAATTCCTCTCTGTCGAAATTGACAAGATTATTGCACCGCGTACACACTTAATGTAAGACTTATTATAGCACAAGTCAAAACATCTTGCAAGCAATAATGCCATTTTCTATGTTTTGACGGAACGGAGGAAAATTATTTGTGCACTCTGCACATTCACGGACGATTATTTAACAAATCCCGCGGAAAACGGCGTCTCCACAGCCTTTTCGGATGGTAAAAAAGCATTCTGCCGATTTGTGAGGGGAAAACCCGATTGGAGTCTGTCCATTTCCACGAAAACACCGAAAAGCTGAAATCCCCTCTTTACTTTTTGAAGGGGATGTGGTATAATAATAAGAATCAAAAAGGGGGATTGTTCATGGCGAAAATCATTGCAGTCGCAAACCAGAAAGGCGGCGTCGGAAAATCAACAACTGTCGTCAGTCTGGCCGCATATTTCGGAATGCGCGGAAAACGAGTGCTCTGTATCGACGCCGATGCACAGGGCAATACTACCACAGGACTCGGCATCCAGAAAAAATCCCTGATCTGCTCCTGCTATGAAATGCTCGTCGGCCGCGCAAGGATTCAGGAAGCCATCCTGAAAACAGAATTTGAAAATGTCAGCATCGTTCCCGCCATTTCTGCGCTTGCCGGTGCGGAAATCGACCTCATCGAACTCGACAGCAGAATGAGCCGTATGAAAATGCAGCTGCTGAGCTGTAAGGACGATTATGACTACATACTGATTGACTGTCCGCCGTCGCTGAGCCTGATTACGCTCAACAGCCTCGTTGCGGCAGATACCGTTTTAATCCCGATGACAGCGGAATATCTCGCGCTGGAGGGCCTTTCCCAGCTCTATGAAACCATCCGGATTGTCCGTGCGAAATATAATCCCGCGCTCCGGATCGAAGGCATCCTCTTTACGATGTATGACGCAAGACTCAATCTCTCGGTTCAGGTTGTCGAGGAGGTACGGAAATTCTTCCCCGAAGAAGTATTCGAAACGAAAATTCCAAGAAATGTTCGGCTGTCGGAAGCCCCGAGTCATGGAAAGCCGGTGTTCTACTACGACCGCAGCTCCAAAGGCGCGGACGCATATGAACTGCTGGGACATGAGATGCTGGGCGAACCGCTGACGCTTGAAAACAGAAAAAAACATCTGCTGTTTCCGCGCAGATAAGCTGCGGCGGATCCCTCCCCCCCGAAAAACCAAGAAATAACAGCAGCATCCATCCGAACGAAAGAATCACCTCTGCGCCCCGGAACGGCGTAAGTCAGGAGGAAATTGCGTATGGCAAAAGGCGGACTCGGACTGGGCGGCGGTCTGGAAAACTTATTTCGGGAAAATGCCGCGGAAGTGCGTGCAACACAGACGCTTCGGCTCACCGAAATCGAACAGAACCGTTCTCAGCCCAGAAAGAAATTTGATGATACGGCAATCACAGAGCTTGCGGAATCTATCCGTCTGCATGGTATGCTTCAGCCGATTGTCGTAAGACCGATTGCGGACGGAAGATATCAGATTGTCGCCGGAGAAAGAAGATGGCGCGCCGCAAAAAGAGTCGGTCTTTCCGAGGTTCCGGTGATTATCCGTGACCTCACCGATCAGGAGGTCTATGAGCTTGCGCTGATTGAAAACTTACAGCGCGAAAACCTCAACCCCATCGAAGAAGCTGTCGGCTATCAGACATTGATGGAACAGTATCAGCTTACACAGGAAGAAATTGCGAAGGCAGTCGGCCGCTCCCGTTCTGCTGTCGCAAACTGCCTCAGACTGCTGAATCTTCCGCAGGTTGTACAGGGCTTCCTCGAATCGGGTGCGATTACGGTCGGCCATGCAAAGGCACTCGCTGCAATCAAAGATGAAAATCTGCTGATTGAATGTGCGAGCCGTGCGGCAGAGGATAAAATCACTGTGCGCGAAATCGAGAAGCTTGCGAAACGGCAGGCGCAGACCCAGCCGGCAGTGAAACAGAAATCTCCGGATGAAATCTATTACGAGGAAATGGAAATCAGCCTGGGGAATCATTTGGGACGGAAAGTGCAGGTGCAGTCCGGTAAAAAGAAAGGCACACTGACGCTTGAGTTTTATAATCGCGAGGATCTGGCGGCACTGTGCCGGATGCTGACGAAAGATTAAACGGTGGTAAAGGAGAAGTTGAAAAATGCTTGAGAACGCAGGAAAATTTCAAAAGGAAGGTCTGACCTTCGATGACGTACTTCTGATTCCCGGTGAATCGGATGTCACACCGAACATGATTCAGCTTGGAACACGCCTTGCCGGAGATGTATATCTCAATACGCCGATTATGACATCGGCAATGGACACGGTTACCGAGTCGAAAATGGCAATCGCGATTGCGCGTGAGGGCGGTATCGGTATCATTCATAAGAATATGCCGATCGAACAGCAGGTGGATGAGGTCGATAAGGTAAAGCGCTCCGAAAACGGCGTCATCGCAAACCCCTTCTCGCTCACAGAAGACCGCTTTGTGTTTGATGCGGATGAGCTGATGGGCAAGTATAAGATTTCCGGTGTACCGATTGTCGATCGGGAAGGCCACCTCGTCGGTATTATCACCAACCGTGATATGCGCTTCCTCACAGATTTCAATGTCCCGATCAGCCAGGTGATGACGAAGGATAACCTGATTACTGCGCCTGTCGGTACCAATCTTCAGGATGCACAGGAAATCCTCCGCTCCAATAAAATCGAAAAGCTCCCGATTGTAGACGATAACGGAAAGCTCTGCGGACTGATTACAATTAAGGACATCGAAAAATCGGTCAAGTATCCGAATTCGGCACGTGACGCAAGCGGCAGACTGCTCTGCGGTGCGGCAATCGGTGTGACGGCAGATGTCGAGGATCGTGCAGGCCGTCTGGTTGACGCAAAGGCTGACGTTCTCGTGCTCGACAGCGCACATGGCCACAGCGCAAATATTATGAATGCTGTCCGCAGACTCAAGGCTGCATTCCCGAATACACCGCTGATCGCCGGCAATATCGCAACCGCGGAAGCGGCGGAAGCACTCATCGCAGCAGGCGCAGATGCCATTAAGGTTGGTATCGGACCGGGTTCTATCTGTACGACGCGTGTCGTCGCAGGTATCGGTGTACCGCAGATTACTGCGATTTATGACGCAGCCTGTGTCGCACAGAAGCATAATATCCCCGTTATCGCCGATGGCGGTATCAAGTATTCGGGCGATATCGTAAAGGCACTCGCCGCCGGTGCAAGCGTTGTTATGCTCGGCAGCCTGTTTGCAGGCTGTGAGGAAGCACCCGGCGCGACCGAAATCTATCAGGGCAGACAGTTCAAGGTCTATCGCGGTATGGGCAGTCTCGGCGCAATGGAATGCGGTTCGAAAGACCGTTATTTCCAGGAGGGCGCAAAGAAGCTGGTACCGGAAGGTGTCGAGGGCCGCGTTCCGTATAAGGGGATGCTCGCAGATACCGTATTCCAGCTCTGCGGCGGTATTCGTTCCGGTATGGGATACTGTGGATGTGTCGATATTCCGACGCTCCACGAAAAGGCAAAGTTTGTCCGGATTACGGGCGCAGGCCTGAAGGAAAGCCATCCGCACGATATCTATATCACGAAGGAAGCACCGAACTATTCCGCACAAATCTGAATCAAAGAAGCTCCGGAGGAGAATCCAATTCTCGTCCGGAGCATTTTTTTGAAATATTGTTTTTTCGGGGGGACACGGCTGTTCTTTCGGGGGATGCCGCAGGGTTCGCGGCGTTCAGAAAAATTCGGAGGGTGATGCATCCGAAAGGAGCATCCCCGAATTATTCTTAATCCGACGATAGATTTCTACGGGAAGATTGCGCTGTGCCATCCGCATCGCGTCAGGAATCCGGAGCGGCTCCTCCGGCGGCTGGCTGCCGGAAGCGATAAAGTGGATATTCTCGTTTCCGATGAGGTAGAGCGAGAGCTTTCGCTTTTCGAGCGCCGTAATTCCGTCTGCTGAAATCTGGAGGAGGATACCTGCCTCGCGGAGCGCAAAGAAATCTTCGAGGGTGAATGCGTCATAGAACCGGTCGAAATCTGCCAGAATCGGCGTCAGTCCGGAAACGACCTGGAGTCTTGTCATCGTTTCAAAAAATTCCGGCGTGAGCCTGATGTTGGGCAGGTCAATCAGCATATAACGGGATGCACCGAGGGAGAAGCGGCGGATCTTATCCCCAAGCTTTAAAAGGGAAGGATCATAATGTAAAACCGCGCCGCCGAGGACTTTCACGGGGTGAGAATGTTTCGCGGTCCGATCGTTGAGTGCTGCGCAGCGTTCGTCGCGCATCTCAAAGAACCGGTCGATGGACGGATAGCGCTCCGGTGTATAAAGCGGTGCCGCAAGAATTGTTTTGACGCTGCCGGCTTCCGCCTGTTCGAGACGGGTAAGCGCCTGAACTTTGGTGGGGGCTTTGTGGCCGACGGTTGCCATATCCGGTAGAATGTTGGCATAGATATCCACGAAGCGGTTCATAATCTGCCTCCTTCAACGATTTTCGGACTCCATACATAAATTAGTATAACATATTCATGTATATATGTCAACGAATTCGCGTCATTTTCGTCAAATCCATATATCTTCGGCGTGAAAATTTGTGCAATCAAACGGTTTTGATCCAAAAAAGGGAACACAGACGGTAACGCTGTGTTCCCTTATGTATGATTTATTCGGTTTCCTCGAATTCTCTGCGTACAAGATCAGCCTGACCGCAGGAGAGGCGGCCTTCGGGACATTTTCCTGTGACATAGCAGCTCGGCCCCATCAGACGGTAGACATCGGGTGTATGCCGGCGGAGCTGTTTTAAGAGGCTGACGGCGGCGGCACGAATCTCCCACTGTGCACGGCGGCAGGTACGAAGCGCGAAGAAATGTTTGAGCTCTCTGCCGTTCATCGAACAGATGACATCGAGCTGATTGCCGGCGAGCGCGAAATACTGGACGGCGGACATCGGAAGACCGTTCTTTAAAAATTCACGCAGAGCCGTGGAATTTTCGGTAAATGCCGCTTCATAGAGTGCTTGGGCTTCGGGATTCTGTGCAATTGTCGGGGGGAGGAGGTAGGTATTTTTCTGAACCGCCTGCATGACCTGCGGCACAAGAACGGACTGGATTCGATGGCGGACGAGGTGGGTAACGGCAGCAAGCGAGAGATTTTCGATCCGGAAGGTGGTATGGAGAAGCTCCAGTTCGCGCGGCCGTTCGCCATGTACAATCTCGCGAAGGGAAAGCGATTCCGTATCCGCGGTCAGCATTCCGTTTGCGGACGCGGAAGCGTTCAGGACAGAAACAGCATCTTCGGTTGTCGAGAGGACAGCCACGGAAGCTTCCCGACAGCTTGGCATCGGGAGATCGGGGAGTGATTCGGGGAGTGCATAGCGTGTCTGATCGGCATGGAATCTGGATTCCATGCGGTTTAAGAGATTGGGGAAATATTGTTCGAACTGTGTACGGAGGGATTCGCCGAGGCTTTTCAGCTCAGGGAATCTGCTTCCTCTGCCCCAGAGCATCGAGGAAATCATATGCATCAGCTCTCTTGCATTCATCGTGCAGTAGAAGTTGCTGCGGAAGGAATAGGGGAGAACGAAGCGTGCATCCTCTTTCGGGATATCGAGAGCAAGGAGCTTTGCGTAGGTATCGAACAGCCCGGTCATATGCTTCCGATACGGTTCGATCAGGTCATCGGGAAGCTCCGGCGTATAACAGCCGACATTCGTAAAATCGACATATCTGCGGGATTGAACGGTAAAGGACGCGAGGCGGAATTCGATGACGAATTCCTCGGTACAAACGCTGACGGAATCGAAAGCGATGGTAAAGAAGGCGTGCTCGATCAGCGACTGATGGCCGGAGGCGACAACCTTTTCGATCAGCGCGGCATTATTCTCCTTTAATTTTGAGCGTTCGAGGATTTCGAGCGAAGTACCCTGCGTCGTAGAGATACGGCCTGCCGAAGCACAGACCAGCTCGCCATTTGTAGAGGCGGCGATAATAGAAGCGGATGGGGAAACCTGATTCATAGCGCAATCCTTTCCGGACATCGAAGCAACGTCCGCAGTAATACAGATCTGATACATACCATTATACCGTATTCCGCACGGAATTGCAAGCGGTTTTTCGGAGATCATAGGAAGCGATTGCCGGACGGGCATAAAAAAGGCGGCCGATACGAGATGTACCGACCGCTTTCCATCAGGTTCCGCAGAGCGCGAAAACTTTTGAACATTCATACATGGTTAATAGCCGACAGAATCAATGATCCATCCGTTATCAGTGTCCAGTAAAACAAATATTTTTTCCTTCTCTCCACTGTGTTCTGTCATCATATGTTCATATTCATCTTTGTAATCCACAACATACTTCACAAGAAACGCCTTAGATTCCGAAAAAGAACCTGTATAATGATATTTTTGAAGATTGGCAAATTTGCTCTCAGCATCTTCCATACTGATAAACTCGGTGCTTTCAATGAATTCAGAATTCAGAAATTGCATGACAGCTAAGTCCTGATTGTGCTCCGGATCGCATACGTATTTCTCAATCACGCTTTCAGGAGAGGTTTTTTCCTTTGCTTTTCCGGCAACGGTAAATCCGCACAAAGCGACACCTGTCACGCCAATCAGCAAAACACTTGCCATTATTTTTATCTTTTTACTCGCCATAATCATCCCTCCTTGGCAGAATCGCCATATTCACTGAGATATAATCTTCTTTCAAAAAATTCCGTGACAGTCATCGGTTCGCCGCCTGTCATCGCAACTATATATTACCATATATAAATACAATTGTCAATATTATATTGACAAGAAAAATTCATGGAACCGCACAAATCCAAAACATTAGATGTGTGCAGTACGCACAAACAGCATACCCCTGCCTGTAAACGATATGTCCACAGACAGCAGCTTTTTCATAGAGATTCTCCTCTCAAAATTTCAGAATCTTATGACATGGAAAGGTGGAGCGAAATCTGTTGAAACAGGCATAATTTCCGTCGCCCATTTCATCAAAGGTTTCATTTGAATTTCCCTCCTTAGCCATGTTCACTGTAATATAATCCGCTCTCGAAAAATTCCGTGACAGTCATCGGTTCGCCGCCCATCATCGTATACAGATAGTAGCAGAGAATGACGTCCGCGTCATCTGCATCTACTTTTCCGTTACCTGTAATATCCTCCATAGAAAATGTCGTTGGCGGAATAACGATATCGCACATCATAGAATCCAAGTAAGCATTCAGTACAACATTCGCATCATCTGCATTGACTTCTCCATTAAAATCAATGTCACCGCTCATCCAACAGCCTGACTGCAGCGGGAACAGCACCATCGAAAAATCAAGATCCCTCATTACTTCAAGCCCGTAAATTTCACCCGTATTCGAATCATAATACAGCGGCGATGTTGTGGAATAGTGGAGTGTTCCGCAAAGACGAATACGGGAATCTGCCATCAATGCTGCGAGAAATTCCAGATCATCTGTACCTGTAACCATATAGAGCGATTCTGTTTCCAACGTATCCGGTTTCACATATTTACAATTACTGTAAATATCTGCCATGTTTTTGAGACAGCTTTCTATCTCGGAAATCGGATTTACAGCATATGGAATTCTCGGATTTAAATCATCCGCAGTATCGAGAAGGGTATAATCTCCGATTTTTGCGCCGATAGGAGTATCCTCTCCAATCCATTCGAATGCTAAATATCCGCCTTGATAACTCGTATGTGTTCCAACAATATCTTCGCCTGCTTCTATTTTTGATGGATCGATGTCGCGTACAACAGGATGATATACCGCAAGACTTCTTCTGACGTCATATACTGAGGGAACAGAAGCGCTTTCATGCTGATATTCCTGAATCGTATCAATTCCAATGCTGCCGCTGTCCGTTTGCAGATACCAGTAATATGGATATACTGCGTAAACATCGGGCATCTGTTCCAGAACCGAACGGTAGAATTGGTATTGCTGTGTATAATCTGTAACATACTTATCATCTTTCATCAATGCCACAGAGGGATAGTTTTTATCTGCGTCGATTGTTACAGAATAACCGTCTTCTAAAAAATCAAATCGCTCCTCTGTAATCGGTTTCGCCGAAAACAAATGCAGCAGGAATGCTCCTTGATCGTATGTATATTCTGTATACCGCTGCAAAATTTTTGCAGAATCCACAGTTGCAGAATCACATACCTGTGCAAATGCTTTCTCTGCATCCGCACGTTCCCAATCAGACAGCATGGCAACACTCGTATATATTCCCATTTCTGATATGAGGTTTTCGGACTCTTTTCCACAAAGGATATATGTGCCGTCAGATTGTTTTGCGGTACAATAGGATTGTCCGAATGCCTCAACAAAAGCAGCCTCATCTGTCGGTGTGACAGAAATCAGAAAATCTTTTCCGTTGTATTCACGGTGGCGATACGCCTTTTCTTCCTTTGTAATGAGATTCACATCTTTACAATCCGGACGCTGGTTCACGGTCACCGTGCTGATGATCGTACCGTCTTCTGTAAGCTGTGTGGATGCCGTATAACCATCCAATTCAGAAATTACCGCACTCGGTGTATGATATCCTATTGTAGCAGACACCGAATATGCATTGTTACTTGCCATCATTGCCATTCCGGTTAGAATTGCCATCAAACGTATTTTTTTCATTGTCTTTTTCATAGATATCCTCCTCTCAATTTTTCAGCCGTGTTGTTTGAATCGGAATGTTCTATGTCTTTCAGTCAAAGCACAAACGATGGACTGCCTTTCAGATAAGCTTAGCGATATACTGAATAATCTGGGAGGCATCACCGGCAGAAATTCCGGAAAGCCCGTCGCAGTCCGCATTCAACCGACCAGTTTCACTCAGCGATACACTCGTATCCTCCGCGGCAACTCTCGATACCAGAATCGCATCGGAGATATCGACAACACCATCACAATTT
>JAFXIC010000033.1 GCA_017533485.1 Oscillospiraceae bacterium | reverse complement strand
ATTACGGATGCATTTGATGAAACACAGGTAACCCCATTTATAACATTCCAAACAAATAGCGCATCCAATGCTCCGAATACGGAAGCCATAGATGGTGATGTCAACGGTGACGGCATTCTCGATATTTCCGACGCAATCTTCCTCGCACGCTTTGTTGCAGAAGATTCGACACTGGATATGTCAAACTTTAATGTCCAGAATGCAGATATCAATGGTGACGGACTGACGACCGCTGCGGACACCGTATATATCATCCGAATGATTGCAAAACTCATCTAAGCATATAAATCCAATATAACAACGAAGCCTCGCCGGAATTTGGCGAGGCTTCGTTGTTATGTGAGAACCGCACAGGCGGTTCTGCCCAATTCATTCATTTGTCATCGGATTAGTTCAGAACATCGGCTCCGATTTATTTAATCTCTTCGACGCGGACATTGGTAATATAGATAGTAGCGGTTTCGCCGTATTTTCCCATATTAAATTCCAGTCGTCCGTTGTTGTCGTCTTTTTGTGTCATCTCGAACTCAAAGGTATAGGTCTGCATTTCCGTTGTAATCGGCTGGGTTGTATCGGGGAGATAACGGATCCAGCCTGCGGTCGGCGCGGAAACACATACGATCATATTACGATCCGCATCCGCTTTTGCGTCAAAGGATACACGATATTTCTTGCCCTTTATCATCGGCAGCTCCGGTTGTACGAGCTGAACGGAATATTCTTCTGTGCCGGCATTTTCCGAGGAAATCACGATCATATTATCCTTAATTTCCGCAGCACCGACACCGCCGTTGAACAGCAGGAATTTCCAGTTGACATCATCTGTCAAATCCTCTGCTTCCGCGAAATCACCGTTAAAGATATAGTTTCCGTCTTCGAGCGGTTCACGGTAGTTTTTCTCCGGCTTCTTTACATTCGTGTCATAGGAATCCTTCTGATAAACGCGGACAAAGTCCACTTCAAATTCCGCTTTGTCGAAATCTGTTGTCTCATCGGGATTTCCGGGCCAGGTTCCGCCAACCGCCAGATTCATCTGTACAAAGAAGGTCTGGTTAAAGGGTGCGGGATAGGGTTTCTCATCTTCACCCTCTACTGCCGTAAACCAATCATTGACAGTCAGTACATGGTTTCCGTCGATATACCAGCGGAATTCACCCGGCTCCCATTCCACAGAATATTCATGGAACGAATTTGCGAATGTATTTCCGTCCGTCAGCGCAAGCGTACCCTGCTGTTCACCATGCGGTTCCCCGTAATGAATGGTGCTGTACGCGGTCGATACATCGTTTCCGAGGACTTCCATGATGTCGATTTCTCCGCACTTCGGCCACTGGCCATAATAGGATTCGTCGGTCGGCATCATCCAGATAGCCGGCCAGAGTCCCTGACCTTCGGGAACCTTTGCGCTTACGACAACCTTTCCGTACATGAAATCTTTTTTACCCTGTGATTTGATTTTTCCGGAAGTATAGTAGTCACTTCCATCATCAGCCTTGGTCTGAATGGCTTTCAGCACAAGCTTTCCGTCCCGGATAAATACATTGTCGGTAGAGGTTGTGTACTCCTGAAGTTCCTGATTTGTCCAGCCCGGTTCATGGGGATCGTAGCTCCAGATATCCTCGCGCAGTGCTTCATCCTCAAATTCATCATTCCAGAGGAGCTGATAGCCGTCAAGTATCGGAGCTTCGGTTTTCTCCTGCGGTGCTGTCGTCAGCGTCGTTTCCGCAGGCTCCGTGCTGGTGGAACTGGTTCCGCCGCTTTCACAGCCGCACAGCATTGCCATCAGCAACGCAAGCGAAGCTGCCGCAGCACGCTTCCGGATTCGCTTTTGCATCATATTCTTCGTTCCTTTCCGAACAGCTTCCAAGATGCCATTTTACACAGCGCCGGAACAGCCGAAGGGGCAGCCATACCGTAGCCTCTGTGCATATCGCAGCTTTATGCCTGTTCTATGCTGTTATTATGCCATAATCCGGCGCCTTTTCCTACCAGAATACCCACAGAAATGGTAATATCTTATCCTTTTTCTATCCTTGCTCTGTATATAAAAACAGCGTGACGCATTTCGCATCACGCTGTTTTCTGAGATGATTTTACTGGAGCGTTACCCAGATTGCCGGACGGACATCACGGCGTTCTGTGACATCTGTACAGTAGTTCGTCACAGGATATCCATTCGTTCCGACTTCACACGCTGTTCCGGCATTCGCACCCGGTGTACGCAGCCACCATGCGCTCGGCATTCCGCTCAGTGCACCCTTACGATGCCAGAGTGCATAGTAGGTAATCTGCGTTGTGGCATGGGGTGTCTTATTGACATACTTAAAGAACTCGTCGTAGCTCAGCAGGAAGACCTTATCGGTTGTACCGTTTCCGGCGGTTCCGCCATTGGGATTCGCCGCATTGGTCAGGGTTGTGGAAAGGATATACCGCTGCTCCTGCGAGGAGAATGTGGTATTGATAAACTCGTTGTTGAGCCATTTCCGCAGCGTCGAGGTTTCCCATGAGGTATTGGTCTTGAGGTCGCTGTACGGGAGACATTCCAGTGAACGATCCGCCAGCAGCAGCATTCTCGATGCGCTCTTATCCAGCACAATCCATTCTACCGGCGATTTTTTCTTGGTAATGAACTCACTGTTGAGCGTAAACTGACCGAACTGAACCTTAGAACCGATGCTTGCATTCGCAATCGTCGAGAGATCAAACAGACGGTCGGAACTGGAATGGCCGGTATCCGTCGGATTTTCGTTAATCAGCTCATTCATATAAATCGCCTGGATATAACCGCACTGGTCGTTATAGGTCGTGCAGTACCAGCCGTTGGTTTTCGGGAAATAACAGCGGAGATCTGTGCCGACCGGAATCGAGGTCAGAACTTCCGAGGTTTCGCTTTCAGCGGTATAGAACGGTATATATCCGGTTTCATTCCATTTTACAGTACCATGACCGGCATAGACATAGTTGAGTGCCGTACCGTCAATCGCCCCACAGACCGAACAGACTGCCGGCATATTGAGGGTTGCCTGAGACCACTGATGGCCGAGCGCTTCGCCCTCCGTCAATCCGCAGACATCGCAGGTCTTGGGGTTCTCACAGGTCGGATCTGACCAGGAATGGCTGACCGATTCGCCTTCCGTTGCGCCACATACCGCACAGGTTTTCGGTGCCATACAGGTTGCTTCCATCCAGACATGACCTACCGGATCGCCTTCTGTTGCACCACAGACCTCACAGGTTTTCGGTGCTTCACAGGTCGCCCCCTTCCAGCAATGTCCGATCGGTTCACCGAGTTTTCCGCCGCAGCGTGAACAGGTCTGCGGTTTATCACAGGTCGCATCCACCCATTCATGTTCCAGCGGTTCTCCCTCTGTTGTACCGCACTTGACGCAGGTTTTCGGATTCGTGCAATCCGCTTCCTTCCACTCCTTATGACGGCATTCACAGCCTGTCATCAGAAGCATCGCCATGGTCAGTACCCATGCAAGGAACCAATGCTTTTTCATGAAATCATCCTTTCGTCGTAAAAATGTATTTGCTTTCATGTATGATATGCACAGCAAAGAAAATCATTCTTTCTGCGCTGCTTTGACATATTTCGCAGGTTTCATGCTGTATAATCATAACATACGGATACGATCTTTTCATCATACCCGCACACACACACCCTTACTGCCGCAGAATCGGCAACGCCCAACAGTTCCGGCTGTGGGCGTTATTTTTTTATTTTATGCGTTCGCAGCCTCTTCTTCACCATCCGAAGCTGCTGCGGCGGCACGATATTCAGCCATTGCCTTCTTGCGGATCACGACAATATCCACGATCGCAAGCAGCAAGGTCAGAAATGAAAATGCAAGAAGAGAATTCTGATAAAGCGGCATCGAAATCAGCTCAGTATTTTGTTTTGCAAGCGAGATGACCGCCGGCACAAACAAAACCGCACCGAGCACCATCGACAATACCGACAGGATACGGACTCTGTCCGCGATCAGACAGACCAGTGCCGTCAAAACACTCAGTACATAATAGAGCAGCTGAAACCGGATCGAGATGCCTGCCGTCAGGAATCCCATCGCGTCGTTCACCAGATTGATGAAACAGAATGTCATCGCCATCACGGAGAATGTCAGAAGCAGATGCGGTGCAAACGCATCCATACCGCCGCAGATACGACGAATCAAAGATTGTTCTTTCATGCTGACAAAAATACTCCTTTCGGGATCAGCGTTCCGCGATAAAGAAAATATCACTTGTGGAACGGCCGCCGTTATACGGTCTGTTATAAACATTGTTATTAAAGATCATCATAGAGCTCTGACCGCCATCGAGATTGTATGCATTGGTACAGCCAAGACTTGCAAAGAGCTGTGCATATTCATCGAGCGTCAGTCCATCGGAATAGCCGCTCTGTCTGCCGTCAACCACGATGAAGCAGTAGTGACCCGGCTCATAGTAGCCGAATCCGGTACGGGGATTGGTTTCGGTTACCGCAGATACAATATTGGTACGCACATTGCCGTCCATAATCAGGTACGGGCCGAAGGTCATGGTCTGGTAAAGACCGCAGTCGAGTGCGTAATGCACATCCAGCGTGTCCTTAAAATAGTTGACAACCGTACCGTCATAATAAATTCCGCAAAGCTCACCCTTCGGTGTATCACGGTAAAGCGTATAGTTTCTGACGATCACACCGGTATCCCGGATGCCGTAATAATCGCCGTTGACTGCCAGCACCGCATTATGACGCTGTGCCATAGACTGTGTATTCTCGACGATATTCTTTCCGTACTGGTCATTCGCAAATGCAGACTTGAAATTCTCGATATAGCGGATGTAGATATCGGCAATATATGCCACACTCGATCCGACATTGCGTGTTTCCACATTGATGGAGATATCATGGCTCCGATAGGAATTCTCGGTGATCTCCACCTCATAATCCGCACGGAAGCGATCGGGCCATTTATAGCCCCAGCCGCTTAAATCATATTCGAGTGCGGTCGTGGTTGTGGTCGTAGTGGTTGCAGCGGAAGTGGTTGAGGTTGTCGTAAGCGACGACTGGGATTCGGTAGACGCAGAAGCATCACTGCTTCCGGTTGTATCCGATCCGGCGGAACCATCGGTGGATACGCCGGTTGTTTCACTTCCGGTCTGGGTATCGGAGCCGACAGATGTAAGATCAGTTCCGGTTGCTTCGGTTTTTGCGGTCAGCTCGGATAACAGCGTCGTCAGATCAGTGCTGTCCGACGTAAGCGGAGCTGTTGTCTGGCTGCCGTACTGATTTCCGGTCGGGATATTCGCCTGCGGCAGCTTCGACGGGTCACTCTCCAGCGACTGCGGCTTTACATGATGGAAATAGGCAAAGGAAAGAATGCAGACTGCCAGCAGCGCGATATCCAGCGGAATCATCAGCGCAAGATGCATCGGCTTCTTCGGTTTCGACATAATGCTCACCTTTCATATAGAGATATCGGATAGAAAAATTATGATTCGGATTCGGATTCGGCGGGCTTGTTTGCAAACACCCATGCCTGCTGGATCCGGAAGCTGATGAAGTAAAGGAAAATGTCTACAACGAGCTTCAGGACTGCCACAGTGACCGAGCCGTCTCCGAACAGCAGCGACAGCAATGCCACCAGTCCGTAGGAGGTCAGCATCTGTACCGCACACAGAAGATAATACCGCACCATCGTTGCGGCAAGCGGTGCTTTACTCTGGAACACAGCGGTACGGTTGACCGTAAAATTAAAGAGTGAGCTTGTCACACGCGCAATTATGGTTGCAAGGAAGAGATACTTTGTCAGCGCGTACAGCAGGTTAAAGAAGCCGTAATCAAGCACAAAGGATAAAATTGAGCTGAGGAAGAAGCGGATAATAATTCCGTAAATCCGCAGCGAATCCTTAATCGGATGAAAATGTGTTGTTGCATTTTCGTCGATATAGATCGTACGGATGGTCTGTTCCACGAGCGGAATTTTCGCCTGTTTACAGACAAGCAGCATATTCGTTTCATACTCAAACCGCTCGCCGGAAATTTCCAGCATTGTCGGAAGCGTAAATTTCGGGAATACACGCAGACCCGTCTGGGTATCCGAAACCTTCAGTCCGCAGAATGCCCGGAAGACAAACGACGTACATTTATTTCCGAACTTACTTTTCGGCGGCACATTCTCTGAATCAAAATCACGTACCCCCAGCACCAATGCCTTACAGCCGCCTTCAAGCATTTTATCGGTACAAGCAGCAATATCTTCCGGATGATGCTGATTATCGCCGTCGATTGTGACGCATCCGCGGATGTCCGGACGATGTTCCGTGACCCATGCGAATGCTGTTTTGAGGGCACGGCCCTTACCGAGATTATGCGGATGGTGGAGCAGCTCACAGCCGTACTGTGCCTGTGCTTCCTCGAAGAAGTGCTGATTCTCGGCTGACGAGCCGTCGTCTATAAGCAGAATATCGGTAAATCCCTGTGCCCGGACGCCGGAAATTACTTCCAGCAGCCGGTCATCCGGATCGAGCGATGGGATAATGACCGTGATATCATCATATGTTTTCATGGTGATTGAAATCCTCCGTTCGGGATATTTCTTATTTCCCCCTGTAAAAACAAGCCGATTTTTTGTAAAAACAAAAAATTCGCCACCAAATATTATAACATGGTGCACGGTGGATTGCAAGCAATATTTTGTTACAATACGGTTACTTCTCTGAAATATTTTTTAGACGCGGCATCATATATTCTGGATCACAAACAGTACAATCGACCAGACTGCCATTTCAACCACAAATACAATCGCGATATTGGAAAGCTTTGTTCCGCCGACAAGTTTCATGCCGGAATGGAATGCAGTCTCCGACGGTGCCTTCTTTTTCAGCTCACGGATTTTCCGGACAGCATGGCGGTAATACAGATAATTCGCAAACAAAGAGCAGATGACCGAGAATATCAGCGAACCGTAGGCGGACGCATGAAACAGGCCCTGGAAGACTGAATTTTCGAGATCCAGCCATGCAAGCTCCAGCCCAAGCTCCTGTACCGCAAGCACCAGATAATTCGGGAGTGTAAACAAGACCTTAAAGAAGATCGAAACCATTGTCATCGCCCACATTTTCCGGTTCGCAAAAAACAGCTCCGGAAAGAACAGGCTTGTGGTATTAAAGGAAACCCGCTTCCCCGTCCGCTTCATCAGACGAAACAGCGGCAGATAATAAAAACAATTCGTCCGTACAAATTCGGACAGCTCACCCATGGTAACGCCGTCCATTTCTTCGGAAGGATCCAGTCCGGCACAGGGTGCGGCAGGATCAATTCTGACCCCGTCGTAAAGTCCGCCCTGAAACATCGGCGGGACATCACCGCGTTCTCGTGCAGCAGCCTGTTCCGCCTCTTCCGCACGCTTTTCCTCGCACTTTTTCTCCACAGCAATTTTCTCCTGCTGTACCTGCCAGCTTCCGCCGGTTTCGTGCAGCGCGGTATTCACACAATGGCCATTTTCCAGATAGCAGGCTCTGTGGTACGGTGTGCCGCATTCCGGACAGACGGCAATATCTTCGTTCTTTTGCATCTCCTTCTCGCAGAAAAGACATTTCTGACCTTCATATGCAATCACAAATCCTCAGTCCTTTTCATTGTTTTATTTTCTATTGTATCACATTTTCATTCAATTTACAAGCAAATCACAGGCTTTTCCCCAAATCTTCACCATTTCACCAGAAATCTCCCGATTTTTCCCATGTTTTTCTGTGCGCCTTAGCATGGATTCTGACCATTTTTTGTGATTTCCGGAATCCGCAGGCGGCTGAAACGAAGGATCTTCCGCCCCCCTACTCTGCCCAGTGAAAAAAATTTTTGAAAAACGCTTGCATTTTTGAAAAAAGTGTGTTATACTAATGAGGATAATTTCAACTGCTGATTATAGCTGCAAAGAAAGGAATGTCTGAAACTATGAGTATCATCGAAATCATTGGCGGCATTTTGTTGCTGATTGCAAGTACCTTCCTGATCTTATTCTGCCTCATGCAGGATCAGAAGCAGAACCAGAATATGGCTTCTGCAATCACCGGTACTACCTACGACTCCCAGTTCAGCAAGAATGAGGGCCGTACCAAGGAAGCAATCCTGAAGAGATGGACATTTTGGCTGACTGTACTCTTTTTCGTCTCCATCCTGGTCGTCACCATCATTCCCGTTCACTTCAACTAATCCAAAATGAACCCAAATGCCGCCCTGTTTTCCGGTTCCGGAGAACAGGGCGTATTTCATCCTGATACAGATATCCAGAAAAGAGGTTTCCTATGGCTAGAAAAATGAAAGTCGGAAAGCATACCAACCGCATCAAAAAACGCCTCGCCGCACAAGCTGCTCAGAATGAAACGGGCCGTCAGCTGACACTTGAACCCGATACGGTCAATCCCGAAGCTGTCAGCAGCTTCTCTCATAAAATCATCACCTTCCTGACCAAATCCAAAGGCAAGCCTGTATCCCGAAAGGATCTGGCAGCAAAATGCCGTGCAAGAGGTCAGCGTGCCTATCTGCGTGCACTCGACCGGCTGACGCGCGAAGGCGTGATTGTTCCGCGTCACACCGGATATGTTCTTGCCGCACAGGTCGGTATGTACCGTGCCACAATCACCGCACTCCACAAAACCTATGGATATGCGGCAAAAGAGGAAGATACCACCCGTATCTTCATCCCCGGACGCGATTTATGCGGCGCGATGAACGGAGATACGGTATTGCTGAAACCAACAGGAACGCGTGACGGCGCACCGGAGGCTGCCGTTGTCACAATCATCGAAGCCGCGCAGGTGCAGACAGCCGGCGTACTGGTATCAGAGAACGGAGAACTGCGGTTTCTTCCGGACACAATCTGCCGCCAACCGCTGAAAATTACCAATCTCAGGGATTTTGAGGGCTATGAAGGCGATAAGGTCATCGCCACCGTTGTTCGCCGCGGAAAACGCCACAGTGAGCATGAAGTACGGATCGACGCTTCTCTCGGAAGCGCAGAAAGTGCAAAAGCGTGCTGTGAAGCGATCGTCGCGGTCAGCGGCATCCCCACCGCATTCCCGGAAGATGTATGTGCGGAAGCCGACCAATACGCAGAACGCGGCATTCTCCCCGAAGATCTCAATGGCAGACTCGATCTGCGTGACAGCAGCGATCCCATTTTCACGATTGACGGCTGGGATGCCAAGGATCTCGACGACGCCATTTCCATTGCCAGAACCGATACCGGCTACCGGCTCGGCGTCCATATCGCGGATGTCTCCCATTATGTCAGACCCGATTCCCCGCTCGATCAGGAAGCAATCAAGCGCGGCACCAGCGTCTATTATGCCGATCAGGTCATCCCGATGCTCCCGAAAGCCCTCAGCAACGGCATCTGTTCCCTCTTGCCGGATGCAGACCGCCTCGCTTTCTCTGCACTGATGGAACTGGACGAAAAGGGTGAGCTGGTGGAATTCTCGTTCCGGAAATCAGTCATCCGTTCCTGTGTAAAAGGTGTATATCGGGAGGTAAACGCAATCTTTGACGGTACGGCGGATGCTGAAACCGAAGAAAAATATCATACGGTCAAGGACGCACTCCTTCTCCTCAATCAGCTGCGTGCGATACGCGCCGCGGAACGAAAAAAACGCGGTGCACCTTCTCTCGAAACTGAAGAAAGTGCATTCCTGCTGGACGAAAACGGCGTCTGTACCGGAATCGTCCCCAGAACACGCGGCGATGCAGAGGAACTGATCGAAGAATGTATGCTGCTCGCCAACGAAGCTGCTGCAAAAACCGCAAAACAAAAGCACCTGCCCTTTGTATACCGTGCACACGCCCTGCCGCCCGAGGAGAAATGCCAGAGACTCGCCGAAGCACTCGACCGTCTCGGCGTGCCGCATCCCTCGCTGGATGCGCCAAAGCCCAAGGATTTCTCGAAGATTCTGGAAAATGTGGCTGATGACCCCCGAAAAGTCGTGGTGCATCATCTCGTACTGCGGAGCATGGCAAAGGCAGACTACGAAACCGATCCGATCGGACATTTCGGTCTTGCACTCGATGATTATTCGCATTTCACTTCCCCCATCCGCCGTTATCCGGATCTTGCGATTCACCGCATCCTTTCGGCAGATATCTGTGGTGAAAAGCTCGAAAATACGATGCAGTTCGCGAAAACCGCCGCAATCGCAGGCACAATGACCGAACAGCGTGCGGTACAGACAGAACGTGACTGTGAGGATTGCTACCGCGCCGAATATATGCGGAACCATATCGGAGAAAGCTTTGATGGTGTGATTTCCGGCGTCACCGATTTCGGAATCTATGTCATGCTCCCGAATACAGCGGAAGGACTGGTTCCCCTTGACGCACTCCCCAATGATGACTATGCATTCGACGGCTTCTTTACCCTCTCCGCACTCTCAGGCGGTCAGAAATATACCCTCGGTCAGCCGATGCGTGTTACCTGTGTGCGCGTCAATGTCGCAAGCGGCAATATTGATTTTTCCCCTGCGGACAGCCCCGATCCGCAAGCATCCGCTTCCTGACAGAAAATAATCCCGCGAGAAATGCATTCTGCTCTTTACAATCTCTGCGGAATATGATATAATAAAGATTACGAACATTAAAAATAGGATGAATCATCATGGAAGTTTATCTCGGCACATCGCAACTCTTTTCCGTTCCGACTACGGTCGCTGACCATCTGCTCGGAATCGCTTCCCATGACCAGCTCAAAATTTTACTCTATATTCTCGCGCACTCCAATCAGAAACTCTCGGATACCGATATCGCAAGAGCCTGTAAAGTACGTGCGGAAGCGGTCGAGGAAGCACTTGTATTCTGGCAGAGCGTCAATGTGCTGCAAAATGATGCTCAGCCAACAATCTGCCATGTCACTGCACAAACACCTGCACAGCCTTCTCCTGCTGCATTCCAAGCTTCGTCTGCGGCACCGAAGACAGAGCCTTCTTCTGTGACAGCTCCGCCTGCTGCGGTCAGCGATTCCTCAGAATCCGTTGAAGCCAATGTGCAGACAACCAGCAGCGGCTTCCATCTCCTTCCATCGGAAATTGCTGCGCGGAAACAGGAAAATCCTGCAATCGCCGCTATGCTGACAGCCGCAGAACAGCGCGTCGGACATCCGCTGATCCATACCGAACTCCGCAGCATCTTCTGGATGCACGAATATCTCGGACTCGCGCCGGATCTCATTTTTATGATTGTCGCATACTGCGTCGAAATTGAACGGTTTTCTGTCCGGTATATGGAAACAATCGCGGTCGAATGGTGCAAGCGCGGAATCCTGACGCATGAACTTGCGGTCGAGGATATCGAATTCCGCACCGCTTCCCGTTCCTTTACAAGAAAAATTATGCGCATCTTCGAGATGAAGCGCAGACCAACCCCCAAACAGCAGGATTATATCGACAAATGGCAGCAGATGAATCTTTCACCGGAACTGGTCGAATATGCATACCATAAAACCCGCGACAATGCCAATGACCAGCTCTCCTTCCCCTATCTGCATAAAATCTTACAGGCATGGCACACCGAAGGCATCCGCACTGTCGCGGAGGCATCTGCCGCCGATGCCGCATATCATGAAGCGAAACGGAAAGTGCCCGAACCGCAGCAGACGCCTCGCAAAGGCACAAAAGAGCCGTATCAGCCTGCCGCACATTCCTATGATCTCAATGAAATCGAAGCGCTCATGAAAAAAATCTAACATGAAACGTGGTGAAATCTATGTATCAGCGTGAAATCTATGCCGAAGCCATCGCTCGCATCGACAAACGCAGACAGTTGGCACGGCTGACACAGGAACAGCATACCGATCAGATCCGTCAGGAATTCCCCGAAGCTGCCGAAATCGAACGCCAGCTCCATCAGACCTGTTTTTCCGTTCTTCAGGTTTCTCGTGATACAGACGAGGCTTCCCGAAAAAAACGATTGGAGGATATCCGGAAAAAAACCGAAACCGCCGATCAGATGCTTCGTATCATTCTTACGGAAAACGGCTACCCGACGGATTATCTGGATGTGAAATATACCTGCGGAATCTGTAACGACAGCGGCTTCTCGAACGGCATCCCCTGCGAATGTCTGAAACGGGAAATCGCAAAAGTCGGCGCCGAACGCATGAATGCCAACGCCATGCTGACGCTTTGTAATTTCGAAAGCTTCTCGCTCGACTATTATGCCGATCTGCCGGCAGAACAATTCACTGCCATGCAGAAAATTTTTACCCAGTGCAAAACCTATGCCGAACAGTTCTCCCCCAATTCCCCCAGCATCTTCATGAGCGGCAGAACCGGACTCGGTAAAACACATCTTTCCCTTGCAATCGCCAATGTCGTTCTCGAAAAAGGCTGGAGCGTGATCTATGACAGTGCAAGTGCGCTGATCCGGAAGATTGAACAGGAAAAATTCTCCCGCACGCCTGATGCACAGACCTCCGATACACTCGGTATGCTGCTCGACTGCGACCTGCTCATCTTCGATGACTTCGGCACGGAATTCGATACGTCCTTTACCAAGAGTGTCCTCTATACGCTCTTTAACGGCAGACTGAGCAACGGAAAGCCCACCATCATCAGCACCAATCTCGAACTCAAGGATTTACAGGAACGGTATGGCGACCGCATCGTTTCCCGCCTCATCGCTTCCTGTCAGAATATGCTCTTCTACGGCTCGGATATCCGTTTCAAAAAATGGAAGAAACAACTGAACCAGACCTAACACTTGGAGGATACATCATGAACGAATGGTCCCTTGCCGATATCAATCACCAGATTGCCGCTTCCGCAGAATCGTTTATCATCGACTGTGAAGCCGGATACGATAAAATGATCCGCGATGTCGCAGATAAAATCTGCCGCCGCGCAAGCGATAACCCCATCACCCTCATCGCCGGTCCTTCTGCTTCCGGAAAAACAACCACCGCGCACCGCATCGAACAGATTCTTGATGCCTGCGGATTCGAAACCCATACCCTTTCGATGGATAATTATTTCGCGGACGGTACGAGAAATATCAATATCGTTGACCAGAACGGAAATCCCGATTATGAATCTCCGCTGAGACTCGACATGGATCTCCTCAATACCCAGCTCCAGCAGCTGGCACGCGGCGAACGTGTGGAGCTTCCGCGCTTCGATTTTACCGCCCAGAAACAATGCAGATCCGGTAAGATTATCCAGCGGAAAAAAGGTGAGCTCATCCTGATGGAAGGTATTCATGCCCTCAATCCCGATGTCACCGCAGGCGTAAAGGACTGCGCCAATAAAATCTACCTCAGCGTCCGTACCCGTATTACCGATGGGACACAGCGCCTCCATCCCTCCCTCATCCGATTTGCAAGACGATTGCTGCGCGACAGCCGATGCCGCGGCAGAAGTCCCGAAGAATCTGCAAAGATGCTCTCCAGCGTTTCCCGCGGCGAGAATCTCTATATTATGCCCTATAAGCATCTCGCTGATTTCGAGCTCGATACCTTCCTACCATATGAGCTGGCGTTCTATCGCCCGTTCCTGATGGATATCCTGAAGCCGCTTGCTGAAGCCGCACCTGCGGACAGCGGAATTCCCCTCCTCTACGATTTTATGCAGCGGCTCTCCAATGCAGAAGATCACGACTGGATTCCCGATATTTCTGTCATTCGCGAATTCATCGGCGGTTCTGCTATCACAGAGGAATGACCGCGCCGGATGGCTTTGCCGTCTGCTTTTCAGGACACAGACAGAAAAAACTTCCCTCCGAACCCTTACAGCGCGTCCTCCAAAGCATTCTGCTCGATGAAATCCAAACCGCAATCCGTGACGGCGCATCTATATTTTACTCCGGACTTGCAACCGGTATTGACCTGATGGCTGCGGAAACAGTCCTGACACAGCGCCTGCTGCATCCGCAGATCCGCTTAATCGGCGTCAAACCGTTTGCAAAACAGAATGAATCCCTCAGCGGTGCTCTTGCGGCACGCTGTCAGACAGTCGAAACGGCTGCCGATCAGGTCATCTGTATCAGTCCGCATTACCATCGCGGCTGTTACCGGCTCCGCAATCAGTATATGATCGACCACAGCGAACGTCTCATTGCCGTCGTATCCGATATGCACTCCGGTACCGGTCAGACCATCCGTATGGCACAAAAACGCGGTATCTCACTGCGTATCATTGATATCAAACAGCTTGAGTCGCTCCTTTTGCCGGAAGCTCAGGCACAATCCGCATTCGAAACACCTACAATCAGAAAGGAATTTTAGATTATGGCTGCAAAAGCAAACGCATATCGCGGCGGCTACAAGCGCGTAAGAAGAAGAAAAACCGGCACGATTGCTATCCCGTTCCTCGTCACCATCCTTCTCTCTACAATCATCATCGGCGGCATTGCCATGTACTATTATCGGATGCTGAGCGCGGATAACAAGGAACTTGCCGCTATGCCGACTGCAACTGCCAGTATCACAGAGGATGATATCAATGAAATCCTGTTCGTGATGACGCCCGACGAAGAAATCCGTGAAATGGTCGTCATGCTCCTTCGATTTGACCCGATCCGGAAAACAGAATACTGTATCGGTATCCCCAATAACCTCGAAGTCGAGCATAATAAGAAGAAAATGACGGTAGAACAATGTGCTGCAACCTACGGCCCGTCCGTTCTGCGTGACGCAGTCGGCGTCGCACTCGACCAGACCATCGACCGCTATGTTGAACTCGACAGCGCAGGCTTCCAGAAGGTTACCAGTATCTTCGGCAATGCCGCTGTCATCGTTACCATCCATGACTATGGCATCAGCCCCAGCGATACCGCACAGAACCTTGACAGCACGCAGCTCGAAACCCTCTTAACCAGCAATAAATTCTTTAATGAATCCGAGCGTACCGCAATCATCGGTATCGCAATCTCTTCCCTCATCAACCAATGCAAGGCGGAGCGTATCGCCTCCAATCTCGACGGCTATTTCAATGCGTTCGTCAATGCCTGTACAACCGATATTACCGCGATGGACTTCTCCGCACACCGCCATGCCATCGAATATGTCTTTGAACACTGCTCGGCACCCGCGAAAACCCTTACTGTTGTCGGCGAAGAGGATAAGGACGGCGTCTTCCATCTCACCGAAGATTTTACGGATGCACTCAAGGTCGCATTCTCCCAGAAATCTTCCTCCAAATAATACCGCTTCCCGGAATTTTGCTCTGCGCATAGACAGATCAAAACCAAATGCCCGTATGATCGCAAGGTCATACGGGCATTTTTTATGTATCAAAATATCCGACATAGGAAATCCGATAACGGCTGTCAGGGAAAAGATGGGCGTAATAATCCACAAAATAATCATCCGTCATTGCGGCAATAAAATCTACGGTCAGGTCGTTGGGATCCTGTTCCTCATAAGGAATTCCGTCACGATACCACTGGCGTTTTTCTGCAACGAGCGCAATATGATGCTGATAGAGACAGGAATCTCTGCGGTGATGGACTGCGTCATCATAAATCCGTTCATACATCTGTGCCATCATCGGCAGCACATTTTCCCGAACCTGAACCTGCACCTGCTCCTGCAGGTAAATACTCCGATAATTCTCCTGCTTGAGTCGGAGCATCGCCTGAAAATGCACATCATCGAACTGTAAATAGGGCTTTCCGTAGCTCTGCTCAATCAGGTTCACTTCCAGATTATTGATAATCTCCGCATTGGTGCTTCCGATTTCTGTTTCAGGAAACACTGACTCCGATTCCACCAGATGTGCACGCAGCGCATCCTGTCTGTCCTTTCCGAGATATGCCAGCATATCGCAGATTCGTACCAGACAGCCCTCCAAGGTACAGGGAATCAGCTTCGCGTCCCCATTCACATCATACAGACAAGCTTCCGTTCTTTTGTCGAATTCTTCAAAGGATGCAATCGGCCGGGGCATATAACTCTCTTTCGGCAGCTCTCCGTTATGACATAAAATCCCGTCCAGCGTTTGCAGCGAAATATTATACCGCACAATCTCATCCAGTACCCGTACACCATGCAGATTATGGCGGAAGCAGCGGCCTGTCCGTGCATAATACAGATCATGCAGCGCGTGTTCGCCGGCATGACCAAACGGCGTATGCCCCATATCATGTCCGATCGCAATCGCTTCTATCAGATCCAGATTGAGTCCTAATACCGCGCCGATATTGCGTGCAATCCGGGAAACAAGCTGAACATGGAGTGCACGCCGCGATAAATCATCATTCCGGTAAAAGGAAAATACCTGCGTTTTATCCGCATAGCGATTATAGAAAAGGCTGTTCAGGATTTTATCGGCATCCTTCGAAAACGGCGGACGATAGATTTTCGGACGATCACTTTCTCTTTCTGTCCGGCGGAGAACATCCGCATTCCGACAGGCATAGGGCGATGTCCAACCCAGCTTCCGGTTTTCCAGAATCTCTGCTTCCAGTTCCTTTGTCAGCGATTCATAATACTTCCGCATTCCGTCTTACCTCCTCAGCCGCAGTGCATTCAGCAATACCGACACCGAACTGAAGCTCATGCAAGCCGCTCCGATCATCGGATTCAGAAGGATGCCGAACGCGGGATATAATGCGCCCATCGCAATCGGAATCCCAAGACAATTGTAGCCGAATGCCCAGAAAAGATTCTCCTTAATGTTCCGCACGGTCCGTTTACTGAGATCGAGCGCGTCTGCCAGCAGCCGCAAATCCGATCGCATCAGCACAATATCTGCACTTTCCATCGCAACATCTGTACCGCTGCCCATGGCTGTTCCGATATCCGCCTGTACGAGTGCGGGCGCGTCATTCATACCGTCACCCACCATCATCACGCATCTGCCTTCCGACTGGAGCCTCGCAATTTCCTCGGTTTTTCCGCTCGGAAGCACTTCTGCGACAAAGGTGTCAATTCCGGCTTTCTTTGCAATCGCAGCAGCCGTCTGATGATGGTCGCCCGTCAGCATCACAACATTCAGCCCTTGTTCTCTGAGTGCCCGGACAGCTTCCACCGCTTCCGCTCGCAGCGTATCAGCGACTGCCGCACCGCCGCAGAATGCACCGTCCGCTGCCAGCAGCACCGGCGTTGCACCGGCGGATGTGATTTCCGTCACCAGCGTTTCATCCACCGCAATCCCATGCGACAGCAAATAACGCGGACTTCCGACCAAAAGCTTTTTTCCGTCCGTACTGCACGACACACCAAAACCTGTATCTGCACGAAAATCCGTGCATTCCGCAAAGGAGATCTCCTGTTCCTCCGCATAGCTGCGGATTGCCTTTGCCAGCGGATGCTCCGATGCCGCCTCAGCAGAAGCCAGAAGCTGCATCAGCAGCCGCGCATCCATATTCTTCGGATATACCCCAACGACGGATGGTGTTCCCTCGGTCAGCGTTCCCGTTTTATCGAGGACAATCGTATCCACACGCCGTGCCTGTTCGAGGGTATCGCCCCCCCGGAACAGTATGCCCATAGACGCACCTTTTCCGGTTGCCGTCACAATGGCTGTTGGCGTCGCAAGCCCCAGCGCACAAGGACAAGCGATGACCATAACCGAAATAAAAATCTGAAGTACGAACTGTACGGACGCACCAGAAATCGCCCAGATACCTGCGCCCAGCAATGCCAGCACGATGACGGTCGGCACAAAATATGCCGCGACCTGATCTGCCAGACGGGAAATCGGTGCTTTTCTGCCCTGTGCTTCCTCGACCATCTGGATCATACGGGCAAGCGCAGTATCCGCACCGACTTTTTCTGCGCGGATTTTCAGCATTCCCATGCCATTCAGGGTACCGCCGGTTACCGAATCCCCTTCCTGTTTATCGACCGGCAGGCTTTCTCCCGTCAGCATCGACTCATCGCATGAGGAGCTTCCCTCCAGCACAACACCGTCCGTTGGAATTTTCTCGCCCGGACGTACCAGCAAGATCATTCCAACGCGAACCATTTCCAGCTTCATCTGGATTTCCGTTCCGTGATCGAGTACACTCGCAAGCTTTGGTGCAAGGGAAGAAAGGGCTTTGATCGCTTCGGCAGACTTGGATTTCGCCTTCGATTCGAGCAGCTTTCCGAGTGTAATCAGCGTCAGAATCATGGCTGCCGATTCAAAATACAGACTATGCACATATTCCGTCTGACCGCCGGCAATCCGAATCACCGCATACAGGCTGTAAATCAGGGCGGAAAGTGTGCCGACCGCAATCAGACTGTCCATATTCGGGCTCCGTCCCAGCAGATTCCGGATTCCGGCACGGTAAAACGGAAATCCCAGCACCACAGGCGGAATCGTCAGAAAGAACTGCAGCAAGGAAAACGCAAGCGGATGCACATCCGGAGATACCGCACGCGGCAGCGGCAGCCCGACCATATGACCCATACTGATCAACAGCAGCGGTACCGCAAAGCAGAGCGATCCGATCAGCCGGTACAAAAGCTTCTGATGCATCGTAAGCTTTGGTTTTTCCGTGGTCGGGAGCGGCAGCTGATATCCGATTTTTTCAACGCATTCCCGAATCTGTGCTTCCGTAATCGCCTGTTCGTCATATTCAACCGTAAGCTGTTCGATCGCAAAATTCACATCCGCCGTCAGGATACCCGACTGTTTGCGAAGCTTTCGTTCGATTCTTGCCGCACAAGCCGAACAAGTCATACCTGCGACCGGAAAAATCTGTTTCATAGGTTACCTTCCTTTCGACATTTCTATATATCCAGTATAACACAATCTTTCTCCGATTTCAAGCATTCAAAAATCTGATTGACAAATCCCGCCGAATATGATACACTACTTAGGAAAGGTTGTGATATTATCATGCTGGCTCTGATTGCTGCAATGCCGCTGGGTGACGACGCACCTGTTTTACTCTATACAATTGTCGGTATCGTCGCACTTTTACTCCTCATCGGCTCGATCATTCTCGGAAAACTGACACGTAAAAAATAATTTCCGGGTTCGGATTCCAACACAAAAACGCCATAACACGCATGAATTATCATAGGTGTTATGGCGCTTTTTGTCTGCACTTCATAAAAAAGAACTCCGGATCAGAAATTGAACCGCGGACAATTCCGATATGCTTCCGGCAGCGCACGCCCGGAATCCGGAAATCCCAGATTTTCCAGAAATTCCGACGGCTCCTCCGGAAACTGCCAACGGTTCAGGTATTCGATGAAATCCGATTCATCATAACGGATCAGATCATCCATGCGGTATTTCGCGGCATCCGGACTCGTCCGCAGCCAGCCGTCACAAAACTCAATGCAGTATTCTTTCAGGTGATCCGCGACACAATCCGGTACCGAATATGCCATCCACGGTCCGTCTGCGCTCAGCAATACAGTCTTCATCGTTTCCCTTTCTCTTGATTCTTATGCGATATGATCCGCGATATCATAGATCAGCCGCTCGGATTTCTCCCATCCAAGACAAGGATCGGTGATGGATTTTCCGTAACAGCTGTCATCCGGCTTCTGTGCACCGTCTTCGATATAGCTCTCGATCATAAAGCCCTTTACAAGCTTACGGATTTCGCTGTTGCGGCGGCAGCCATCCAGTACTTCCAGTGCAATACGCGGCTGTTCGAGCGGATTCTTACCCGAATTGGCATGGTTGGTATCAATCACAACAGCAGGATTCTGATAATTACCCGCAGCATACAATGCGGCAAGCTGGGCGATATCCTCATAATGATAATTCGGTAACGACTGTCCGTGTTTATTCATATAGCCGCGCAGAATTGCGTGTGCAAGCGGATTGCCGTGGGAATGAACCTCCCAGCCGCGGTAGATAAAGGTATGACCGTGCTGTGCGGCGGTAATCGCATTCATCATAACAGACAAATCTCCGCCGGTCGGGTTCTTCATGCCAACCGGAATCGAAATACCGCTTGCAACCAGACGATGCTCCTGATTCTCGACAGAACGTGCACCCACCGCAACATATGCCAGCAGGTCATCGACATACTTATAATTATCCGGATACAGCATCTCGTCTGCACAGGAAAAACCGGTTTCCTGCAATGCACGCATATGGAGAGAACGTGTCGCAAGAATACCCTTGAACATATCCGGCTTTCCATGCGGATCGGGCTGATGCAGCAAGCCCTTATAGCCGGCACCCGTGGTACGGGGCTTATTCGTATAGATTCGCGGTACAATCAGGATTTTATCCGCAACCTTTTCCTGAACCCTGACGAGTCGGGAGATATAGTCCAGTACACTGTCCTCATGGTCAGCCGAACAGGGTCCGATCATCAGCACCAGTCGGGAATCTCTCCCCTCGAAGATGTCCTTCAGTGCATTGGCACGCGCTCCTACAATCTTCTGCATTTCCGCGCTCACCGGATACATTTTCTTGACTTCCATCGGGATTGTAAGCTTGCGTTCAAAATCCATGTTCATCATAATTCATTACTTCCTCTCTGTGTTTTTGCATATATCATAAACATAATATAGGCGGAAAAAAGATTCTCATCTATACCGGTCGGTGTACAGATAAGAATCCGTTGTATGCGTTGTATGATTCGATCAGATTCTAAGGATATGCCCATCATCTCCGGACACGCTGCGAAGTGATTAAAACCACACAGGCGGCAGAACAATATCGTCTTCTCCGCTGGTCGTCAGGATATCATCTGACGCGAATGTCACAATTTCCAATGTCGGAAGCTCATAGAACTGTTTTTCGTCCATTCCGGCTCCATCCTTTCCATACAATATTCCGGAGTTATTATACCACATCCGCCGCCATTCGTCAATAGCTTTTCGCGGATTTCGGCACACATCGGCACACAAAAAAATTTTTCAAAAAATATGTGACGCAGCGTTTCGTTTTTCCGTCTATACATAAGAAAAACACGGGGGATTGACTTTGTACATCCGCTGTGGTATGATATAAAACATATGAAAAACGGAGGAGTGTAAATGGCATCAAATTCCAAACGTCTCGCCGGCATCGACATTATAAAAATCCTTGCCGCACTGTTTGTCATCGGCATCCACAGCTTTTATAATACCGGATATTATAGCTATTCTATCCCCAATGACCCCATTGAAATACCGGCAATTACCATGCGGTGGCTTTCCTATACCTGTGTACCGCTCTTTATGATGTGTACGGGCTATCTCACAAAGAATAAAACGCTTTCCAAAAAATATTATCTGGGGCTGCTGCCGGTTTTATTTGTCTACCTGATTGCAAGCTGTATCTGTATCATCTTCCAGTCGGTGCATGATCACGTAACCTATACGTTCCCCGAAATTGTCAAGGGTATGTTTATGTTCACCAATGCACCGTATGCCTGGTATGTGGAGTATTATCTCTGTATCTTCCTCCTCATCCCCTTTATCAACATGGCATGGAACGGACTGCGCTCCCGAATGCATCATCTGGCTTTTGTGCTGACGGTACTGTGTCTCACAATCTGTTCCCAGACCTTCTATGCCGGTGATCTCTATGAATTCAAAGTCTTCCCGGGCTATTTTCTTCGCGTCTACCCCTTCGCCTACCACCTCATCGGCTGTTACTTCCGGGAATATCCGCCGAAAAAGAAGCTGATTTCGAAGCTCCTTGCGGTCGGTATGATTGCAGGCGGACTCCTCTGGCTCAGTCTCTCGTCATTCCGTGACTCCACGCAGAATATCGCAAACAACTATATCTTCTATTCAAAACACTTCAATGACTACGGCTCGTTCCCCGTATGTCTGACTGCAACCGGTATTTTCCTGCTGCTTTTCGATATCCGTATCTCCAACCGCTTTGTCTGTGGGATGCTGAAAACCTTCGGAAGCGCAACACTTGGATGCTACTTGATTTCCTATGTCTTCGATCAGCTGTTCTACGATCCCTACAACATAAAATATGCCTTCCCCGACAGACTCCATTATCTCACACCCGTCATCTTTAAAATCTTTGCCTGCTCCATGCTCGGCGGTATACTCATCCAGTTCCTCTATCAGGGACTTGTACTCGGTATCCGTTCCATCAACGCCATCAGTGATGAACCGGAAGCCGCGGCGAAAACACCGCTGCCCGTTCCGACGTCTGCATCGGCAGAATCCCAAACCCAAACCGCAGAACCGGAAAAAACATCCGAACCGTCCCATGACGGCTAACCCCCCCGATATAAACAAAATCAGCCGACTGTTCCCCCCAGTACAGTCGGCTGATTTTTTTGAAATATTCAGAAATACAGATGCAGCAAAAAAGAATGCCGGATTTGATTCTGATGTCTTATGCAACGATATGATACAGCCAGCGAAGTTTCAGCCGCTCACGCGGTGCTGCTTTCGCATAAAGCTCCGCCGCATAATCCGATACAAGCTTTGCGACCTTCTCGGCATCCTGACGCGGAATTTCCCTGTTTCCGAATATAACCGCCTGCTGAACCGAGAGAATCGTTTCCATCGCGCCTTCCGGCAGTAAACCGCATTTTTGCTGTGCATACGCCGCAAACGCTTCATGCGTCCGATTGCCCTGTGAGATGCCCTGCATCCGCAGCAGCTTCATCAAAAATGCATAGCTTGTATTCGCCGCGTCATTCGCCTGTGCAGAAAACATCTGATGCTTTCGCTTCCGCACAATCCGATAATGATTCTGACGAAACAGCATCCATAAGAGCCAGATGCCTGCCGCGCACAGGAGCACTGCGGTCAGAACGGCTTTTTGTTTTGCTGTCAGCAGCGGCTTTTTCATAGGTGTCGGATCATCTGTGCCATTTCCATGACCGGATGTCGGATTGCTGCTTTGCGAAGCAGAGGTGACGGTCGTTGTTGTCGTGGTCGTTGTTGTCGTAGTCGTCGTGGTACTGAGCAGCGTCGTCGAGGTCATCGCTGTCAGACTCGAAAGATAGTCGGGCTCTAAAGCCGCCGAATACCAGAAATCTTCCACGCCCTCTGTAAACTCATAGGGCAGCCAGCCATACATCGGAATAAAAATCTCTACCCATGCGTGTGCACGGTAATTCGGAACCGAAATCCGATAGCCGTTGGTTTCTTTATCAAAATTGGAATTGTTGAGGTCCGTTTTATGGACAACATACCCCTGACAATATCGTGCGGGAATGCCTGCCATCCGACAAAGCAGTGCCGCGGCTGTTGCATAATGCGCACAATAGCCTGCGTGGTTTTCCGTCAGAAAATATGCCGCCAGATCCTTTCCTTCCGGCGTATCTCCCGGATTCAGCGTATAATCCGCCTGTGCCCAGATATATTCGCGGATATATTCCAGTACAGAACCATAGGTGCCGCTGTATTCGAGATTCCGGAGAAAATCCGCCCTGACTGTCTGAAGCTCCGGCGACAGCTCGTCCAGCTTCGTATAGTATGAAAGCGCAAAGTCCTCGTAAGCCGCCATATCGGGATCGGGTGAACGCACGCTCTGCTGACTCAGCGACACTTTTTCAAAGCCCCAGCCATCGTTTGCAATATACGCACGATCCAGCATGATCTCATAATTCTTCTGGCTTTTCAACCGTATTTCACTATCATAAACAGCACGGTCAATCGGCGTACAGTCTATCCCCTCATAGACGGCGGAATACGGCAGATAATTCACCGGCTCCGATTGCAGTGCCGCAATCTTCATCGTCAATTCCGATTCGCCGACAGGCTGATAATACGTCATCGTCTGCGGAAGGCGTCCCTTTTTCTCCAACGCTTCAAACAGCTCTTTTTGCTGACGCAGCGCCTTTTTATCGAGCGTCCATCCGCTTCCGGTATAGGTACTGCGGCAGATCCCTTTCAGGTAAAAATCCGCAACCGGAACCGGCCCGTTTATTTCTACCGTCAGCACATCCGCTCCGTCAAACTGAAGATTGCCGCGGGAAGACAGGTCGATTTCGTCCACCAGCATTGCTGATTCAAACGGCAGCGGAATCTGGCTCAGCATCTCTGTTACCGAATTCACCGACAGATTGGAGAATGTCGCACGAAGTTCCAGTCGTTTTGCGTCAATCGCTTCGCTTCGCTCATAATCCGCAGTTTTCCGGACAATCCAGCTGCCGCCGATGAGTGCGAGCAGCAGCATCCAGAACGCTGCTGATTCAGCCGCAATCGGTTTTGTCCCGACGCGGATCAGATCATCTTTCTCTTTTCCGGATCGTTTTCCGCTTGCACACTGTATCGCCAGTACCGCCATCCAGAATGCTGCCAGCCCGAAAACAGACATGGAATCCGTCCGGTATCCAAACAGCAGTCCGCATTCCAGAAACGGAAATGTTCCCAGAAAGCATACGATAAAATTCGGCCGCACACTCACAAAATATGTCACGAGCATCGCCAGAAGAAATATCACACAGCATATAAAAAATGTCGTACACTGTTCTTCCGACCAGAGCTCCGTTGACGTCATCGTGCCGGACGCCCAGGGGGCATTGCTCACTTCCGACAGCTTCTGTTTGCAGATCCGCTCCCAGAATGTACGATAGACCGCGCGGTAGCCTGCAAGAAATCCGTCCCATTTCAGGTAGATTGCTGCCTCCAGCCCCAGCAGAAGAATCTGGGCAAGCCCGCGCAGGCATCGCGGAAAGTGACAGATCGCACCGAACAGCACCGCAAAACCGATACAGGCTGCACTGACTGTCCGCAGGTTCATCGGGAACCGGTAAAACCCATACAGTGTCATCCATGCGCTGTATATGCCGACCATCGCAATCAGGATCCGGATCAGCGGTTTCGGAATCATCCACCGACGCTGTACGGTCATAGAGATCTTGTCCTGCAGCTGAAGCGGTACGGAAGCATTCTCCGGAAGGGCGTGTCTGAGTGTTTTCTGCTTCAACATTCATCCTCTCCTTCCCGATCCGGGTGGCTGTCATCCTCCAGCGATTCGGACAATATCCGAACCGGAACACAGTCATATCCTTCCGCACCGGCGGGAAGTTCTTCGGATTCCCCGCCCGAAATCACATAAAATACCGTGAGCGCACGGTGGTTCGAAAGCTGCGGCAGCAGCGCAATCAGCCGGTCATCCAGCTTCGGCGTAAAGAGTATGATTCTTGCCGCACGAACCTCCTGTTCGATCACATCCAGCATCGCTTCCGGATCATAATCGGAGGGCGTGTTCTGTAAGATCTGGCGCAGCATCTCTTCCGTATCCTCCGGCTCTGTCAGCTGACAGACGGCAAAGGCATTCTGTGCATTCCGATACCAGAGCGCACTATGCGACAGACTCTGGCTCCGGAACTCGTTTGACACCGCATAGACTGCCGACAGCATCGTATCGAGGCGTGCACAGCCGTCAGCCCCGTTCCCGACCATCCGATAGTCCGGCATCAGCAATGTATTCGACGGAATCGGAAGGCTGTATGCCTTTACCATCAGCTCGTCCAGCTTGGAGCTTAATTTCCAGTGAATCCGCGAAACTGCATCCCCCGAACGATATTCATGAATCTCAAAGACTTCGGACGGATCATCGCCGCTTTTATTCTTCGAATATTCCGGATTGTCTTCCTCTGCCGCTTCCGAAAACTGATGTTCCGTAAGTTCCAGCTCCATACATTCCGGCATGACCAGAAAGGTATCGGATGCCCGAAAGCGGATGGTCTGGGAAAACAGCCGCAACGGATCATAAATTTTAACCGAACAAAGCCGCATTTCCATCATTCCACAGGTGCCGGCATGAAATGTCAGCTTGACTTTCTGGGTGTTCAGCGACAGAAGCGAAACCCCTAGCTTCATCCGATGCGCAGCGCCCTCCAGATTCGAACCGTATTCCAGCTGTACCTCCGCATTGGATACCGGTATCAGAGAACGATTGCGAAGCTGTAAAATCCATTGGAAGGTATCCCCCTTCCGGACTTCCGCACTGCTTCGCCGTACAGCCGCATCCAACAGAAACCGCTGCATCAGCACAATCCCCAGCATCACAAACGGTACCGCCGCAGCCAGTATGAATAATTGCAGCGAGAGCGTTCCACGGTACAGAATCCAAAAGATGACCAGAATGCACAACAATACTGCATACAGGATTTTCGGAATCAGCATGACTTCTTGTCCTTTTCCAGCGGCGGAATGCTGACAGCCTCCAGAATCTCATCCAGTATATCATCTGCACTCAGTCCTGCCATTCTCGCACGGGAGCTCAGTACAAGTCTGTGGGCGAATACCTCATGCACCACAACCGAAATATCATCCGGAATCACATAATCTCTGCCGCGTACTACGGCAACCGCTTTCGCAGCTGCAATCAATGCCAGCGATCCTCTCGGCGAAATGCCGAGCCGCAGCATCTCATGGTGGCGGGTCGATTCGGCAAGCGTTGCGATATACCGGTAGACCGACTCCGCAACATGAACATTCTCCACGACGCTTTGCAGCGCAAGCAGATCATCAATCGTTGCAACCTGCCGCACATCATCCAGCGGATTCGTATTGCTGCGCGCCTGCATAATCTGAATCTCGCTCTCCAGATCAGGATAACCGATATGAAGCTGAAGCATGAAGCGGTCAAGCTGAGATTCGGGAAGCATCTGGGTTCCGACACAGCCAATCGGATTCTGTGTCGCGAGCACACAGTAAGGCGTCGGCATCGGATATGTCGTTCCGTCTACCGTCACACTGCTCTCCTCCATAACCTCAAGCAATGCAGCCTGTGTTTTGGACGATGTACGGTTAATCTCGTCCGCCAAAAGCAGATTGCAGAAAGCAATTCCCTTTTTAAATTCAAAGCTTCCGGAATCCTTCCGGTAAACCGAGAAGCCTGTGATATCTGTCGGCAATACATCCGGCGTCAGCTGAAGACGATGGTAATCAAGGTCGAGAATCTTGGCGAAGGCAAGTGCAAGCGTTGTTTTTCCAACGCCCGGCATATCCTCCAGCAGCACATGACCTTTCGCCAGAATCGCCAGCAGCACCTTTAAAATCACGATGTCCTTTCCAACAACAACCTTTCGTACCTCGTGCAGAATCTCCTGCACCATATATGCAGCGTCCTTCGGAGAAAGCAGCTTTGTTTCCTGATACAAGTTTTGTTCACTCCTGTTCTCGATAATTTGTTTCGCCTCTGCATTACGCAAAGAATATAACCATTATACCATACTCCGTTTTCTATTGCAACTTCTATTTTCTTACAGAATCTTACATTCCGATGACAAACCGATTCCCGCCCCGTTTCCGCTGAAATTTATGGCTTGACATTCTTTCGCGGTTATGTTATAATAATTGTATCTATGAGCCTAAATTCAGCAGGATATGAAAGGAAGATGACTGCTATGCATTATCAGCCGCTCGCAGGCAAACCCGATTTGCCGAAAATCCAATCCGAAATGCTCGCGCTTTGGAAGGAAAATAATGTCTTTGAACGCTCGGTGCGTGAAAAAGGCGATAACGAGGTCGTGTTCTATGACGGCCCTCCGTTCCCGACCGGTAAGCCCCATCATGGTACGGTTCTCGTCTCCTTTATCAAGGATATGATCGCCCGTTACTGGACGATGCAGGGCTATTCCGTTCCGCGTGTCTGGGGCTGGGACTGTCACGGTCTCCCCATCGAAACACAGGCTGAAAAAGCACTCGGCATCGACGATAAAACTGCCATCGAACGTACCATCGGTATCGCAAAATTCAATGACGCCTGTCACGACATCGTTTCCGGCAACAACGAAGCCTGGAAAGAATATGTCGAAGAAATGTGCCGCTGGGTCGATTACGACGGCGCATATAAAACGATGAACCTCTCCTACATGGAATCTGTCATGTGGGCATTCAAGCAGTGCTACGACCAAGGCCTCATCTATCAGGATTACCGCGTCACCCCCTACTGCACAAGATGTGAAACATCCCTCTCTATTTCCGATACGCGTGAATCCGACTCCACCCGCCCGCGTCAGGACAGATGGATTATCGCACGCTTCAAAACCGATGAGATCATCAACGAAAAGACCGTTTATTTCCTCGCCTGGACAACCACACCCTGGACACTCCCTTCGAACCTCTGTCTCGCTGTCGGCGAACAGCTCGACTATGCCTATGTCGAGGTCGAGGACGGTATCTACATCGCTTGTAAGAATGTCCTCGGAAACTTCCCGAAAGTCTTCGGAAAAGAACCTGTGATCGTGAAGGAATGCAAGGGTACGGATCTCCTCGGAAAAACCTATGAGCCGCTGTTCCCCTATTTCGCGGAACTCAAGGAAAATGGCGCGTTCAAGGTCGTTTCCGCAGATTATGTCGGATCAGACGAGGGTGTCGGTATCGTTCATACCGCACCGGCATTCGGTGAGGATGACTACTGGACCTGTAAGAAATGGGGAATCCCGCTCGTCAATCCGGTTGACGCAAAGGGCCGCTTCACCGAAGAAATTACCGATTTCTATGACCCCGAAAACACCAAGAATGTCATCGAGATGAACCCGGCAATCATCCGCTTCCTCTACGATGCAGGCAAGGCGGTTGCTGACGGTACCATCGAGCATAACTACCCCCACTGCTGGCGCTGCAAGCAGCCTCTCATCTACAAGGCAATGAATGCCTGGTACTTCAATATCGACAAAATCAAGAACAGACTCATTGCACGCAATCAGGATGTCCGCTGGGTTCCCGAAACCGTCAAAAACGGAAGATTCGGAAAATGGCTCGAAAATGCCCGCGACTGGAATATCTCCAGAAACCGCTACTGGTCCACCCCGATTCCGATCTGGGAATGTGACGAATGTCATAAGCGGATCGCGCTCGGCAGTATTGATGAAATCGAGGAAAAGAGCGGTGTACGCCTCGATAACCTCCACCGTCAGTATGTAGACGAGATTTCCTTCCCCTGCGAATGCGGCCATACGATGCACAGAATTCCGGAAGTGCTCGACTGCTGGTTCGAATCGGGCTGTGTACCGTTCGCCCAAAAGCATTATCCGTTCGAAAATAAAGAATGGTTCGAATCCCACTTCCCCTGTGATTTCATCGTCGAATATACCGGTCAGATCCGCTGCTGGTTCTACTATCTCCATGTCCTCGCAACCGCACTCTTTGACCGCCCCGCATTCTCCAACTGTGTCGTTCACGGTACCGTTCTCGCGAAGGACGGCAAGAAGCTCTCCAAGTCCTCCAAGAACTATACCGACCCGATGGATCTGATGAAGAAGTACGGCACTGACGCTTTCCGTCTCTATATGTATCAGTCGGGCGCAATGCTCATCGGCGATCTCCAGTTCGATGAATCCGGTCTCCAGGATTCCCTCCAGCAGATTCTCCTCCCGTTCTGGAATGCCTGCAACTTCTATATTTCCTATGCCAATATCGACGGCTATGGTCCGGATTCCCTTCCGGCACCGAAGTCCGAAAACCAGCTCGATAAATGGATGCTCGCACTCCTCTACCAGACCCGCAAGACCATTACCGAGAATATGAACGATTATCAGGTCAACCGCTATGTCGATGCACTCGCAGCTCTGATCGACGGCATGACCAACTGGTATATCCGCCGCAGCCGCAGACGCTTCTGGGGCGAAGGCATGACCGAGGATAAGAAGAATGCTTACGACACCCTCCTCTATGTCCTCGTCAGCACCTGTAAGCTCATGGCTCCGGTCGCTCCGGTCATGTCAGAATTCGTTTACCGCACCCTCACCGGCAAGGAATCCGTTCACCTCGCAGAATGGCCCGAAATCTGCGGCTGCTACGAGAACACGGAACTCCTCGGTCAGATCGGTCTGGTACAGAATGTTATCTCCCTCAGCCACTCGCTGAGAAATAAAAACCGCATCAAGAACCGTCAGCCGCTTTCTACCCTGCGCGTTGCACTCGCTTCAAAGGAAGCTGCGGCAGTTGTACGCGATTTCACCGATGTCATCGCAGAAGAACTGAATGTCAAGACGGTTGAGATTGTCGATGATGTATCCGAGATCGCTTCCGTCAGCTATGCACCCGATTTCATGGCGATCCGTACACACTACGGCAGCCGCGTTCCGGTTCTCATCAAGGCGATTAAATCCGGTAAGTTCAGACTGACCGATGATGCCGCAATCCTCGAAATCGACGGCACGGAAGAATCCTTCGACCCGTCAATTATCCTTGTCACCTATCAGGCAAAGGATGGCGGTCATGTGATGAGCGAGCACGGCGTTGTCGTTTCCCTCGACCTCACCATTACCGAGGAGCTGAAAGCCGAAGGCATCGCAAGAGAGCTTGTCCGTAATATCCAGGATGCAAGAAAACAGAGCGGCTGTGAGATTTCCGACCGCATCATCCTCCGGATTGACGGCAATTATCCCAAGATGTTCGAGGAATATATCTGCAAGGAAACACTCGCAACCATGGGTGATGTCACAGCGCCTGCGGCAACTTCCGAAGTGGAAACCGCTGACGGCACAATGACCATCTCCATCGCAAAGGCATAATCAAATAAACTGCAAGGCTGCTCAAAACGGGCAGCCTTGTTTTTGTGCAGAAAGCCGAATTTCTCAAAACAGCTTGACGGCATCTGAAATCTCTGTTATAATAACGATATCTGAAAAATGCTATGACGAACGAGTAGTAGCTGCTGTGGCATGGTCAAGAGAGAATGCGGTTGGTGAAAGCATTCCCGTGCAGGCTGTGAAGTCGCGTTCCGAGCTGCGAATGGAAAAGCCGAAGCCGGTCATCCTCCATCCCCTTTGACCGACTGCGGACAACTGTTTGACGGGCGTCCCTCGTGAGCGGACAGGCAGTAGTTTTCTTGCTGCCGCAGAGTGCAGCAGACTGCAAAAAAATATGCAGCCGCTGAATTCAGGTGGTACCGCGGACTTTACAATTCGTAAAGCTTCGTCCTGAACATAGACGATTTGTCCTATGTTCAGGACGTTTTTGTTTCTATCGGAAATCTATGAAAAGGAGTGATTCCCTATGGCAAAAGAACTTGCCAAAAACTATGACCCCAGTTCGTTTGAAGACCGGATCTATCAGGGATGGATGGAAAAGCGCTGCTTCCACGCAGAGGTTGATCCGAAAAAAATCCCCTATACCATCGTGATCCCGCCGCCCAATGTCACAGGTCAGCTGCATATGGGCCATGCCCTCGACGAAACCTTACAGGATATCCTCATCCGCTGGAAGCGCATGAGCGGATATTCTACCCACTGGCTCCCCGGTACCGACCATGCCGCAATCGCAACCGAAGCCAAAATCGTTGCCGCAATGCGCGAGGAAGGTATCACAAAAGATGATATCGGCAGAGATGGTTTCATGGAGCGTGCATGGGCATGGAAAGAAAAATATGCCGGAAGAATCGACCAGCAGCTCATGAAGCTCGGTTCCTCCTGTGACTGGGAGCGCGAACGCTTCACAATGGACGAGGGCTGTTCCGAAGCCGTTAAGGAAGTCTTTGTCAAGTATTATGAAAAAGGACTGATCTACCGCGGCGAGCGTATCATCAACTGGTGTCCGCACTGCCTCACCTCGATTTCCAATGCCGAGGTTACCTATGAGGAACAGGAAGGCCATTTCTGGCATCTCCGCTATCCGTTCGCAGATGGTTCAGGCTATCTGGAGCTTGCGACAACGCGTCCCGAAACCCTGCTGGGCGATACGGCGGTTGCTGTCAACCCCAAGGACGAACGCTACAAGAATGCAGTCGGCAAAAAGCTCATTCTTCCCCTCGTCGGACGTGAAATTCCTGTGGTTGCCGATGCATATGTCGATATGGAATTCGGTACGGGTGTTGTAAAAATTACCCCCGCACATGACCCCAACGACTTTATGGTTGGTCAGCGCCACAATCTTCCGGTGCTGAACGTCATGACCGATGACGCAAAAATTACCGAGGATTACCCGAAATATGCCGGTATGGACAGATATGAAGCGAGAAAAGCCATTGTGGCTGACCTCGAAGCCGGCGGCTTCCTCATCAAGGTCGAACCCCACGCACATAATGTCGGAACCTGCTATCGCTGCGGCACAACCGTCGAGCCGAGAGTTTCACTCCAGTGGTTCGTGAAGATGGACGAGCTGGCGAAGCCGGCAATCAATGCAGTGCGCGAAGGAAAAATCAAGTTCGTCCCCGAACGCTTCGATAAGCTCTATTTCAACTGGATGGAAGATATCCGTGACTGGTGTATCTCCCGTCAGCTCTGGTGGGGGCATCAGATTCCTGCCTTCTACTGTGATGACTGCGGCGAGCTCGTCGTTACAAAGGACACAAAGGCTGTCTGTCCGAAATGCGGAAAGGAAATGCGTCAGGATCCCGATACACTCGATACCTGGTTCTCCTCCGCACTCTGGCCGTTCTCTACACTGGGCTGGCCGGAAAAGACAGATGATCTCCGCTACTTCTATCCCACCGATACCCTCGTAACCGGATATGATATTATCACCTTCTGGGTCTCCAGAATGATCGTTGCCGGTCTGGAACATATGGATGAGGTTCCGTTCAAGACTGTCCTGATCCACGGTCTTGTTCGTGACGCACAGGGCAGAAAAATGTCCAAGTCCCTCGGAAACGGTATCGACCCGCTCGAAATTATTGATAACTTCGGTGCGGACGCCCTCCGCTTTATGCTCGCAACCGGAAACTCTCCCGGAAATGATATGCGCTTTACCGACGATAAGGTAAAGGCTGCACGTAATTTTGCCAATAAGCTCTGGAATGCATCCCGTTTCGTTATGATGAATCTTCCGGATGATTTCAAGTTCACCGGAATCCCCGAAAAGCTTGCGATCGAAGATAAGTGGATTATCTCGAAGTTCAATCAGCTCGCAAAGGATGTGAACGACAACCTCGACCACTATGAGCTTGGCGTCGCTTCCACAAAGCTCTATGATTTCATCTGGGATGTATACTGTGACTGGTATATCGAGCTGACAAAGCCCAGAATGCGTGCCGGCGGTCAGAGCAAGGCTGACGCGGAACAGGTACTGGTCTATGTCCTCCGCGGTATGCTCAAGCTGCTCCACCCGTTCATGCCGTTTATCACCGAGGAAATCTGGCAGGTGCTCACAGACGGCGAAAGCATGATTATGCTCGAAGAATTCCCGACCTATTCCGAAGCCCTCGATTTCTCTGCAACAGCTTCCGATTTCGAAAAGGTCATCGCTGCGATCAAGGCAATCCGTATGAGCCGTACCGAGCTGAATGTTCCCAATTCTGTAAAGGCAAAGCTCTATTTCGAAACACTGGAAGTCGATGTATTCTCCTCCTGTTCCATGTTCTTCGAGAATATGGTTTCGGCGTCCGAGCTGGAGTTCGGTCAGAATTATCAGTTCAAGAATGCACTCACTGTCGTCACGGATGCGGCACGTATCTTTATCCCCATGGAACAGCTTGTTGATATCGAAAAGGAAATCGCAAGACTCGAAAAGGAAGAAGCCAAGGTTCGTAAGGACATCAGCTTCATTCAGGGCAAGCTCAATAACCCCGGATTCTGCGAAAAAGCTCCGGCACATCTCATTGCCGCAGAGCGCGAGAAACTCGCAAAGGCAGAAGAAAAGCTTTCTAAGGTACTGGAATCTATCCAGAGCTGGAAAGCCTGATAATATCGAAACCTTCCGCTTCCCCCGATGCCGTTTTATGGCATCGGGGGAATTTTTATCGAAAAGCCTTGCAATGAAACGCAAACTGTGGTACGATAAAAACAGGAAGAAAAATTTTTCGGAAAATATGTGACGCATCTCAAAAAATTTCCGTCTATTAAAACAGAAGCGGAAATATTTTTCAGCCTGACATATTTTTCACGAAAATACGCGCCAAAAAAATTTTTAAAAATATGTGACGCAACAATGGAAAATCCCGTCTATATGGTTAGAAGCGAAAAACCACTTCACGCAATGCCAAACAACATATTTAAAGGAGGATGTCTTATGAAACCCTACAAGCTTTGTCTCGGATTTGCTGCGGCACTCTGCATCGGCACTTCTGCCTTTGCAGTATCTGCCTCCGCCTTATCCACAACCACTTCGAGTCCTGTCCAATCCACAACATGGATGACGACCATCACAACAGACCCATACGATTATGGCTGCTGTCCCGGCTGTTCCAGCTACTTTGAATCCCTGAGCGGTATCAGCACCACCTATGACACAAACAACTGCATACCGGATTATCCGCCGTTTGAGACGGCACCTTCCACCGGCGTCACAACAACCTGCGTCAGCGATTCCGATATTCCGGTATGGGATGAGGACGGCCGCTACCGCGGTACCAATGCAATCTTTGACGCCTATCTCTATCTCGAAAAAAAGCCGAAGATGACCTATGCTGTCGGCGAAAAGCTCGATCTGACTGATATGAAGCTCGTTGTCGTCGAACAGCGCCGCTTTAACACATGGCATCATGATGTCACAGGTATGGTTGATGTATGGACAGATTATGATCCCTACACCCCCGGCACCTACACCATCGAACTTTCCACAACTTATGATTTCACCGAATGCGACTTATCCGTAAGCTGCATCAGCTTTACGGTCGACGTCGATGAATCGCTCCCGATGGTTACGACCGCGCCCGATGACTTTATCATGACCACAACAATCCCGACGACCCCGACCACAACCGCAACAACATCCATGACCACCATCCCCTACATCGTTCCGGTTGTTACCCTCGATCCCTCCCAGTATCCGGAATATCAGGAAGGAACGGTCGAAACAACCTGCGTCAGCGAAGCCACTATCCCCGTCTGGGATGAAAATGGCAACTACCGCGGTACGAATGCACTCATGGATGTGCGTCTCGAATTCCGCACAGAACCCGATCTCTGGTTCATCGGCGGCGAACCGCTCGATTTTAATGAACACCCGCTCGACATCGTACTCGTCGAAGAACGCCGCTTCAATATCATTCATCATGATGTCAGCCATAAGATTTCCAAAATCGAAACCGGCTATCCATACTACTATACCGGTAAGAATGAATACGCCGTATACGTATATGTCGATTACACCATTCCTGAATGGAACAAGGAAATCGCGCCGCTCCAATTCTCTATCCATGCACCGCAGATCACATCGGACTATTTCGGCACAACAACGACCACAACTACCACCACACATATCACCGGCGGCGATGACTGTCCGTATTGCTCCAGTCTGATTGAATCCATACACAACGCAACCGCGACTACCACCACCACAACCACTGCACCGCTGACGATTCCGGAAGACGCGGGTGATATCAATGCGGACAACAGCACAGATATCTCGGATGTCATTCTGCTCTGCCGCATTGCCGCGGAGGACACCTCTCTCGATCTCAATCAGTTCCTCCCCCAGCGTGCGATTGACACTTCCGCGCTGAAGGAGCGTGCCGATGTCAACGGTGACGGAAAAGTGAACGCACTGGATGCCACACTGATTATCAAACGCATCGCAAAGCTGATCTGAAACCGGCTTCTACGATACACGATTTATTTCCTCCACTTCCCCTATATATAGGGAAAACTCCTGCTGATTCGTTCAGCAGGAGCTTTTTCTTTTATTCATCTTTTTTCTGACCGGTTCCGGTATGCATAACCAAAATGAATCGGCGGTGTCGTCACAGAAATATATACAAACTCCGCCTCGCCGTCATTGCGAAGACCATGGACATCCCCTTCCGCAAACCGTACAACATCGCCTGCGTGAAATGGCTGTTCCCGATCGTCCGCCAGCAGAAGTGTTCCGCTGCCCTTCGTCGCATACCAGATCTGTTCGGATGTTTCGTGCGTATGCCGCGGCTGACAGGCGCCCGATGCAAGATGCACTTCGGTCATGGTAACACGCGTACTCGAAGAATTATCGGGATTGAGAAGCTGGCGGGATATAACACCTGTATTCGAAAATTCTGCAATCGTATCACGTAAAATCAATTCCATTCCAATGCCCTCCCATTATCATGTTTAAGGCAATAACGCACAGAGCCGTCAGGCGGACTTTGTGCGGTGTTGCCTGAAGCTCAGTATACCATAATCCGCTCCGAAAGTCAAATCACAGAACGCATGACGGACATTTCGGCTGGATTTCATCATTTTACACGAAACTCTTTCATCCTGTTTGTCGGATAATACAAAAGCGAATCCGCATCTTGCATTTTGTGACGGGATTTGGTATAATATAAGATGTATTGCTATCTCATTTTGTGTAGAAAGTGTGACTCGTTTTATGACGACTTTTTCCTTGATTCAAACACTCGCTGACCTGCGCGGTGTATCGGGCAGAGAGCATTCCGCAGCAAAAAAAGTCTGTGAAATGCTGCGTCCCTATGCCCCCGACTGTATCTGCAAGGACGGGGAAGTGATCGGACATATCCATGGGCAAAAGAATCCGGATCGCCCGACGCTCCTGCTCTGTGCACACATCGATCAGGTCGGTTTCTTTGTCACGGATCTCACCGAGGACGGCTTCCTCCGTATCGGCAATGTCGGCGGCATCGACCGCAGACTCCTCCTCGGCCAGGCGGTTCAGATCATGGGAACTGAACCAATGTATGGTGTCATCTCCATCCTTCCGCCCCACCTCCTCCACGGCGAACAGGCTGTCCCCGATATGGAACAGCTTTGTGTCGATACGGGATATTCCTCCGCTGAGGCGCTCAAAGGTAAGGTGCGCATCGGTGATGCAGTCTATTTCGATACCTGCTGTAAGGCACTGGAAGCCGATCGTGTGACAGGCGCGGCACTCGATGACCGCTGCGGTATCGGCGCGCTGATACTTGCAGCAAAAATGCTGGCGGAAGAACCGAAACTCCCTTGTAATGTCACAATTGTTTGCAGCACACAGGAAGAACGAAGCGGCCATAGAGGTGCGAGAATGGCTGCGACACTCGAACAGCCCGAATATGCCATTGCCGTGGACGTAACCTTCGCGGCTTCCGCAGCAGACAACGGAACGGACTGCTATCAACTCGGCGGCGGGCCTGCGATCGGGATTTCTTCGGTACTTGACGCTGCGATGTCACAAAAACTGATGGATCTCGCCGAATCCGCCAATATCCCCTATCAGGTTGAAGTGATGCCCGAATCTACCGGCACGGACGCCGATATTCTTGCGATCACACCCAATGGCGGTGCGAAAACCGCGACGGTTTCCATCCCCCAGCGGTATATGCATACACCTGTTGAGGTCATTTCCCTGAAAGATGTCGAATATACTGCGGAGCTGTTATCCGCGTTTGCAAAGGAGTGCGGCAGAGTATGAATACAAATGAACTGAAAACACTCTGTCAGCTCTGCGGCACATCCGGCAGAGAACAGGCGGTACGGGATTATATTGTAAAGGAGCTGCTTGCGCTCGGTCTGGCGCCGCAGGTGGACAGGCTGGGCAATATTCTCGTCCGTAAACAAGGTGCCGCACCCGCGAACCATAAACTGCTGTTTTCCGCTCATATGGACGAGGTCGCACTGATGGTAACCGATATCACCGAGGACGGTTCTCTGAAATTTGACATGGTCGGCGGCGTGAGCGCGGCGGCAGTCATCGGCAGACAGGTGCTTGTCGGTCAGAAGAAAATCCCCGGCGTCATCGGCACAAAGCCGATCCACCACTTATCTTCAGAAGAAAAAAAACAATCCGTCAGAATGTCGGCGCTTCATGTCGATATCGGTGCCGCATCCAAAGCCGATGCGCAAACACACGTCCGGCGCGGCGATGTCATCTATTTTCTTCCGGAATACCGTACATTCGGTGACGGCTGTATCGCTGCCAAGGCACTCGATGACCGATTCGGATGTGCGCTGCTGCTTTCCCTGATCCGTCAGGATTTACCCTATGATACGGATTTTGCATTCGTTGTACAGGAAGAAGTCGGGCTGCGCGGCGCAGGCGTTGCCGCAAATACCGCAGCCCCGGAATTTGCTGTCGTCATCGAAGCCACAACCGCCGCGGATGTCGCAGGCTGTAAAGGCACAAACGCTGTCTGTCAGCTCGGAAACGGCGCCGTCATCAGCTTTATGGACGGCAGAACGATTTATGACGCAGCGCTTTACCAAAAAGCTGCCGATACCGCACAGCAGCTCGGTATCCCCTGGCAAACAAAAACCAGAATCGCCGGCGGAAATGATGCCGGTGCGATTCAGTCTGCTGCAGGCGGTGTCCGCGTTCTCGCGGTCAGCATCCCCTGCCGCTATCTCCATTCCCCCGTATCTGTCGTCAAGCTGTCCGACGCGGAGGCTTGTGAGCAGCTCGCTGCCGCCCTGATCCCAATGATTCAGAACATAGGAGATTCCGACGATGATTGCTGAAATCCAATCCATCTCCCTCATCGACCGTGAGATGCTCCGCGTCTGCCATTACGGCAGAAAAATGCTCTCCTGTCTGGAAGGCTACGGCATCGGCTATTCATTCTGCCGCTTCTTCCGTCTCACTGACCACGGCGCAACTGCATACCTGATGCTCCAGAACAGTACCCTCCTCATCAGCACACAGGATGATTTCTCGGAATATGAGGATACCCATCGGGAACTGACGCTCTTTATCGAGATGCATCAGCCGTTTCGCGTCGAAGGCAATCAATCCCTGCTGATGGGACTGAGATTATCCGAATATCAGACGCTTCGCCGTTCGATCTTCGCCCTCAGACCCTATCCCCTTTCGCCGGTCTTTGACCGCACGCAAATCAATACCAATCCAAAGCTCGATGATGTATATCAGATCCTTTCCGAAGGCTTTCCGAATCTCATCGGCTATGATATCTGGCTCACCGATACCTCACACATGGTTCGCCGCGGACTCCGCAGCTGTTATACTTATTTCGGCGTGACTGCGGCAACGGCTGTCTACGATTACGAAAACCATGTGCTGATCGGACAGGTCGCCACGAAAGCTGCCGCACGCGGAAAAGGCTACGCCAGAGATTTTCTCCGCTGGATCGCCGGAAATCTCTCGGAACAGGGCAAGGATGGCATCCTCTATGCACTCGATCTTCGTGCCAGCTTTTATCAGGAAATCGGATTTTCACTCGTCGGAACGGAATATGTCTGGGAACAGCTCGACTCCGAACCGAATGCAAAACAAAAGGAGGCACTTTAATTTATGGTTGACCAGTATTTCCGGATTGACCAAAAACTTCTCGCGCTCGCCGAAGAAGCTCAGCAGGCTGCAAGCGCACAGTTCAAAGAAATTGACCGCATCGCAGAACATTGCAGCGCAAAGGTGCTGCGTGCACTTCAGGAGGAACACGTCAGCGCTGCCTGCTTTGCAGGCTCCAACGGATACGGTCACGATGATGTCGGCAGAGATACCCTCGACCGCGTCTGGGCACGCGTCTTCGGTACAGAGGATGCGCTCGTCCGCCATCAGTTCGTTTCCGGTACCCATACGCTTTCAACGGCACTCTTTGGTGTGCTCCGTCCGGGCGACCTGATGGTTTCGATTACCGGCGCACCATATGATACGCTCGAGGAAGTCATCGGTATCCGCGGCGAAGGCTATGGCTCACTCGCCGACTACGGCATCCGCTATGAAAAATGTGACCTCAGATCAGACGGCACCCTCGATTTTGACGCCATCCCCGCTGCCATTCAAAATGCTAAGGTTGTCTATCTCCAGCGTTCCCGCGGCTATTCCCTGCGTCCCGCACTCACCATCGCGGAAATCCGGGCGGCTGTTTCCCTCATCCGTCAGACACGCCCCGATGCCATCATTATGCTCGATAACTGCTACGGCGAATTCGTGGATTATGAGGAACCGACCGAGGTCGGCGCAGACGTTGCCATCGGCTCTCTCATCAAGAATGCCGGCGGCGGTATCGCACAGACCGGCGGCTATATCGCCGGCAGAGCAGATCTCATCGAACAGTGTGCGTGTCGGTTGACCTGTGTCGGCGGCGGTAAGGAAATCGGCTGCTCGCTGACTCACTCCAGAGAAATGTATCTCGGATTGTTCTTTGCACCGGAGGTTGTCGCAAATGCCAAGAAAACCGGTGCGTTTGCTGCCGAATTATTCCGCAGACTCGGCTTTACTGTGCTCCCCGGAAAAGAACGGACTGCCGGCGATATCATTACCGTCATCCAGCTCGGCTCCGAAGATGCAGTCTGTGCGTTCTGTAAGGGTATTCAGGCAGGCTCACCCGTTGACTCCTTCGTAACCCCCGAACCATGGGATATGGCAGGCTACGAGAGTAAGATCATCATGGCGGCAGGCGCATTCACAAACGGTGCGTCCATCGAGCTCTCCGCCGACGCACCCATCCGTGAACCATATGCCGTCTATCTCCAGGGCGGTCTTACCTATACAAGCGGAAAAATCGGCGTTCTGACGGCGGCACAGACAATGCTCGACGCAGGACTCATTTCCCTCGCACCGTAAATACATCATGATAAAATGGAAAGGATGAATCAATATGGCAGGCAAACAGTATCAGGATGAATTCTCGACGGAAGACTACTATGCAAACGGTATGCTCCGTGAAACGCCCGAAGTCCCCTCCAATCATCCCAGAAAATCCAAGAATACCACACCCTCCGGCAAGCAGAAAAAACGTGCAGCGGCGGGAAAATATTTCCTTATCATTTTAGTCGCCCTGATTGCTGTCATTTTGATCGTATCGCTTGTGGTATTTATCTCAAAGCGTAAGAATGACGGAAAACGCTTCGCAAAAAATCTCGCGGACTGTATCGGAAGCAGTATGCAGGATACCCAGAAAAATGCGAAGAATGTCTCGCTTCTCAATCAGTCCGATTATGCAGCCATTGACCAGATGCTCCAGCCGTTTGCTGCCTGTGTCACCAGCCGGAAAGAGGCTGTCGTCCAGGGCGTTCATGTACCGGAATGGAATATTATCTGCCGTACCAATGAGGATGTGCTCTCGGAGGTCTGGTTCTATGACTATACCGTGCTCGAAAGCACCCCCTACGGCACCAAGCGGAAGGCTTATCTCGATATTACTCAGATCGCTTCCGATTCCAATATCGCAAGCTTTGAGGATGTACTCGGACTGAAGCCCTACTGTATCCACTACAATTCCGATTTCTCCCAGACTCGCGAATACCGCTACTGCTTTGAAGACGCGGAAACCAATAACCTCTCCGCGTATATTATTACCGCAACATGGGATAAATCCGAAACCCTCCTCCAGCAGGATGACCGCCGCGTTGATTTCCTGACCGCGATCCTCCGCACCAGCATGGAGTGAATAAATTTTCCGTAAATCATATTCAGATTTTGGTGAATTCCACAGGAATCATTACAAACTAGATACAATTTGAAAGCAAAACAGTGTTTTGGGCTCAAAATGATTGACAGCATCGTAAAATCCTGATAAAATGATATATGGAAAATCATATCGTTTCAGTCTGCGCATCCCACCGCCCTGCTTCCCCATTGCCCGGAGCAGTTCGGCGCGCAGCGACAAAGGAGTTGACGCTATGGGCGAATTGAAACTGTGTTACGGCTGTATGCTGCCGAATCCTCAGAACGAGGAATGTCCGCACTGCGGCTACCATAACGCAACGGCATCTGTCATGCCAAATGCATTGAAACCCGGTTCCAAGCTGCATGAACGCTATGTAGTCGGAAAGGTTCTCGATTCCAATGGCGAGGGCATTACCTATCTCGCCTATGATACCAATATCGGCTGTAAGGTCGCAGTCCGTGAATACCTCCCCGTTCAGCTCTGTGAACGTGTAAAGGACTCCTGTCTGGTGAACGTGGACTATAACCACCTCGCACAGTATAAGTCTCTGATGGCGGAGTATACCGAACTCAATAAATCCCTCGCCCGTCAGCGCAGCCTTGTCCACCTCAATCCTGCACTCGACCTCTTTGCCGCCAATAATACCACCTACGCGGTTTATGAATTCATCGAGGGAAGAAATCTCCTCGATTATCTCAAGGAAAATGCCGGAGAACTGAGCTGGCGTACCGTCAGCAGAATGTTCCCGCCCCTCTTTACAACCCTCAGCATCCTGCATAATGCAGGCGTCCTCCACAGAGGTATCAGCCCCGAAACCATCTTTGTCACCGATAAAGGCGATATCAAGCTCACAAACTTCTGTATCTCGGCTGTGCGCACCAATGACAGCGAGCTCGATGATGAACTCTACGAGGGCTATGCCGCTCCCGAACAGTATTTCGCAAACCGTCAGCAGGGTACCTGGACGGATGTATACGGCATTTGTGCCGTACTCTATCGGATTCTGACCGGATGCCGCGCAACCGATGCCAATACCCGCCAGAATTATGACAACATCATTCCGCCCCATGACCTCAATCCTCATGTGCCGAAGAATGTTTCCGACGGAATTATGAAGGGACTTGCGCTCGACAGCAACCAGCGTATCCGTACCATCACTGACCTCGTAACCATTCTCTTTGAAAGCGGAGATGCCGAGGACACAGCACCTGCTGTCACGCCGACACCCCGAAAAGCTGTTGCGGCAACCCCTGCAAGTCCGAAAAAATCCGCTTCTTCTGCTTCGGGTGTCCAGGCAACCAAGAAAGTCCCCGTCAAATCCTCTGCTTCACAGCCGGCAGCCAAGAAAAACCCCCAGAAAAAACCTCGCCCCCAAAAACAATCCGTTACGGTTGTCGAACAGGAAAATTCGATGGTTACACTGATGGATAAAATCCGTGTGTCCATTCTCATTGCGATTCTTGTGCTCGTGATTTTCGCGATTGTGCTCATCGCCTTCCAAGAACAATTCCCAAGCAATAAAAACCAGACGCTCCCCAATTATGCTGACACAACCACCAACGCCACCAATATCATTCCCGTCGGCACCGATGATTCCACCCAGCCGACAAGATATGACAGCGTGATGCCCAATCTCGTCGGCATGAATTTCCGCGTCAAAAAAAGTCAGATGGCAGGCTGGCTCGATCTCGAACCCGTATACGAATATAACGATGAATACGATAAGGATATTATTTTCGATCAGGATCTCAAAGAAGGCGACGGATTCATGAGCGGAAGCACCGTTCAGGTTAAGGTCAGCCTCGGTTCCTCAAAGAAAAATATCCCCGACTTCGAAGGCTTCCAGCTTCAGGCATATCTCGGAAAACTCCATGAAATGGGATTTGTCGAGGCGGTTGAGGATGTACAGAAAAAGAAAAAATCCACTACCACCACAACAACCACATCCGGTACCGGCGAGGGCAGCAAGCTCGACCAGAAGGTTATCTATCGTGCTCGGAAAGACAGCACATACAAAAAGGGGTTTGTCTGCGGCGTAGATCCCGGCGTCGGATCCGCAATCGACCTCCAGAAGGATTATACGATCATCGTATACTATGTACAAGGCTCCGATTCCAGCACAACAAAATCCACATCGACAACCTCCGGCACCTCTACCACCACAACGAAGAGTGGTACCGGCTCCGGCACAGGCAGCAGTGCATCCGGAAGTACCAAAACAACGCCGTCTGCAACCAGTGGTTCGAGTACGTCCGCGTCCACACAGTCGACAACGCCGGAACCTCCGGCAACCTCTCCTTCTACTGCACCGCCGACAACGTCTGCATCCACAGCACCGCCGCCTCCGCCCCCACCCCCGGCGGATAACGGAAACGGCGATGCTCCGGAAACATAATCTATGATTCCAATATCAAACCGATATGCGACACCCAGACGATGCTGCATAGTATCCGTCCAATCCACCCAAATAAAACAATCATGCTCACCGCATACCAACGGTGGGCATGATTTTTATTCTGTATCAAATAGAGAAAGCCGTAATTGGAGTGCTCTCCGATTACGGCTTGTACATATATCTCGCTTCGTTGCAACAATTATTTTTTAATTCCTTTGAAAAGTGCTGGTAGGCTATAAATTCCAATCCATACTCCCGGATCAATTAAAAGGCCGAAATACCAGAAGCGATTCCATAGTGTATTCCATAGGCAAATACAAAGCAGTATTCCACCCACAAACATAATTTGAGAATAACTTTTTTGGCAAATGAACCAGCGAATGATTCCAAACCAATTCGCACAGACGCACAAACATCCTATGAAACCAGTTATAATTGCAATCATCCAATTTATAATTGTCATATGCTTAACTCCGTAATATTTCATTGACTGCTGCTTCCACTGTCTGATAGAATTGTTCTTTCTCATGCAGTGTATGGGATATGTAGTCGTCGGGTTCATCTGCATCGTATGCGATGGAGAATTCAGATGATTCGATTTGTATATTGATGAAAAGCTGATTACATTCACCGTCAACCGCAATACACCTGTAGTCATCCAACCAATCAATATGGTATTTCAATTTGCTGATGTGCATCTGCGAAAGTCTTGCATTCAATTCTCCATGCAGATAGTCATACAGCAGATGCTCAAACGGTGTAAACTGATCAGCAGAAATACTGTCAAGATGATGTGCGATTTTCTTGGTTTGAAACATGATCTACTCCCTTATTTTTCTTCAAGAATATTGAGGCACCTGAGATAAACATTATCGAAAAAAGCACGTTCCCAATTCCAAATATTGCACACATATTCTATTGCCTTACGAATAACGGTAAGCCAAGCAAAAGCTCCCGCAATGGGGAGCTTTTGCTATATCGGACTATGATTTTACAGTGTCGTCTTCTCCGCATACGGTAAGCACCGCAATCAGGAAGCTGCCGCACATATCAGCTGTTTGAGGACGGTCAGATCCAATGCATTCAGTACACCGTCCGCATTCAGATCCGCAGTCTCCCAATATCTGAGTGTGCTTTCTCCCGTGAGATGCTCCAGAAAGAGTCGGACATCATCGCCTGTCAGTGCGCCGTCACAGCTCAGGTCTCCTGTCAGCTCGGATGTCAGCTCCGCAGCCGGTTTCAGCAGCTCTGCCGCTTCTGAAACGGTCATCATCGTGCCGTCCGCAAGGAGAATATCCGCAACACCACGAAGCTCTACAAATGAAGCGCGATCCCTGACATACAGTCTGCTGAACTTCTCCGATCTGACCTTTACGGTTTCAATATACAGGTCTTCTGCTGTAATGCCTTCTCCAAAGCGGAGTGTATTATGACCATTTCCCCAGATGGAGCTGTCACAAATCGAATCGCGTCCATCGCCGGTTTCGTAGATATAGAGGTCATCTCCCTCACCGCCGTCAATCCAGTCATTGCCCTTTCCGCAGTATACCGTATCATTATCCGTAGAATCCCTTACGGTATCATTTCCGTCTGTGCCGCGAATCCATTTCACATAATTCGCTTCCAGATCGGTGCGTTTCCAGATTGTTCCGTCCGCAAACCGGATTTCTTTGATCGGGAAATAATTCGTAATGCCCGATATGACATTGCCGGTCATCGTAATGGATTCGTTTGTTTTTGTCAGCCAGAGCGTATAGGAATAATTGTTATACGACCGCTCAATCACGATATCTTCCGGAAGAATCCCTTCTCCCAGACAAAGCACATTATAACCGTTCTGCGGATAACTTGATTTTCCGTTGCCCATATCAATCGTATCGTTTCCGTCGCCCAACTCATAGTAGAAGGTATCATCGCCGTTACCGCCGCGCAGGTAATCATCACCCTTGCCGCCGTAGAAGCTGTCATTTCCGTCTTTTCCGATCATAGTATCGTTTCCGTCATTGCCGTAGAATTCTGCATTGCTGTCGAGATAGCATTCCAGCGTATCGTCCTGCTCTGTGCCGTAGAAGAAGCGTGCACATTCGAGCAGATCGTTCCGTGTCCAGAGTGTGCCGTCCGCAAACCGGATTTCTTCAATCGGGAATACCGGTGTGATACCGGAAATCAGATTGCCAGGAAGCGTAATGATATCGCCGGTTTTGTTGATATGGAGATAGAAGATTTTGGTATTCGGGGAAAGCGTCACACTGACTTCCTCCGGCAGGATACCTTCACTCAGGTAAAGGACATCCTGTCCCTCATACGGAAGGGTAGATTCTCCGCGCGAATCATCAACCGTATCGTTTCCGTCACCCAGCTCATAGTAAATGATGTCATTACCGGCGCCGCTGCGGATGATATCGTCACCTTTTCCGCCCCAGATGAAGTCGTTTCCATTATCGAGGATCACAGTATCATTTCCATCCATTCCGTAGACAAAATTATTGCCGCCGACACCAAAGAGCTTGCCAAGACAGCTGTCATCCAGTGTCAGAATATCATCGCCGCCTCCGCCAAGTAGATAATCTACATTCTTATTTCCATAGAGGGTATCATTTCCGCCATTACCCCAAATATGATTGGTTTCAGGATAACCTATAATCACATCATCTTTCTCAGTTCCGCGCTGAGAATTGGCAATATCACAGACATCTGCATATTTCATCTCATCCCCGTTACGGAAGCGGATTGTTTCGACTCGCTTATTCGCATCAGAAAAATAGCCGGTTATCAACAGATAGACCTCATTGGTCGGATCGTTTATATACAAATCACCACTAAGCCGCAGAAATTGCAGATGGTCTCTTGTAACTTCATAATCCAGCAACAGCGTATCATCACCGGACTCGCCCTTACCGCTTTCCGAGATGATCGCGAACACTGGCTCATCTGATTCCACAATCCGATAGAGGTCATCGTCCGAACCCAGATCATGAATCAATTTCGGAAGTGCATTATACCATGCACGCAAGTCCTCATCCGAAACACCGTCCGCACCACCTAGAATCGAATTGACGGATTCCGGACTATAATCAAAATGACTCTCAGATGTATCCGGAATCTGAATCTCTTCTGGAATCACATTCCAAAGTCCCATTTCCGTCATTTCCTGTTCAATTTGCAAAAGTTCGCGGTTTCGTTCATTCACTAAAAAGAAAAGATTATAGAGTCGTTTGATTGCATCTGCTCCGCTCGGTTGATAAATACCCATGATGGCTATGTCCAACTCTTGCAAAATCCCCGAAATATCCATGTTCTGAACTGCAACAATTCCAGTGGAGAGCAAGTTCAGAACATCATATGCGATAGAGACGCCATGTACGATTTTTGCAGCAACAATTAGATTTCCATCCAGATAATAAAGCGTATAGGAATCCGGATCTTCTACCAGTCTCTGATACTCATTTTCCGGCATTACAGCCTTGACTGCATCATGAAACTCCTGGGCAATATATTTTTTATTAATCTGTTTCGGGTTATCGACTGATAAATCCTCTGTAGACTGTGTCGTTGTATAGGTTGTCTCTTCGGTAGTTTTTCCCTCGAAAGAATCGGATGAACGTGCAATTTCCAGCAATTCTTTCATTGCAGCATCTGCACTCAAACCGCCATAATACCGATTATTAAAATATTCGATATATTCATCCCAAAGCGCAAGTGTTTCTTCAATCGGCGCAAGCGGTACTGTGTATTGATATGCCAACTCCTGCTCATATACCGAAATCCCCTCCGCAATCCGTTCCTCCAGCGTCGGCTCCGGCGGATTATCGGTCTCCGCAGTATCCTCCGCAAAAATCGGAAGCGAGAGAGACGAAAACATCAGAGATGCCGCAGTCAGATAAGCTACCAGCTTTTTCATGTTCGATTCCATCCTTTCTCATTGCATATGATCCACGGGTTGCAAACTCATATTCAGTATAACACAAATATTATGGAAATACAAGATAAAATTTGCAGTTCCCAAAGTTTTTTGATGATGCGGCGATCGGAAAGAGAACGGGAAATTTCGGTAATTCATAATAGCTCTAAGAATTGCGATGGAATAATTAGTCAAATCGCAGATATATGGAAATAGAAGCATTCTGATGAAAACGAAAGAAAAACCGTGGTTTTTCGAAAATGACAGCCATATTTCGTTCTGCCGCCAATTTGAATCTTTCGGTAAACTGTGATATGATTATAAAGCCGAAATAACGTAGGTTTATGGGATATTATTTCGGCAGAAAGGATGGATTGTTTTTGAATATCAAGCAAAACTTTGCAATTGTAACTGCGGGCGTACTGCTCGTTTCCTCCGGTATCACGGCTTTGCCGGAGAACAATTTTTCAACCTGCATTCTGCGTGCAGCGGCGGAAGATACCGCGACATCCGGCAGCTGCGGTACAAAAGACTCAAATCTCACATGGGAACTGGATGAAGCGGGTACGCTCACCATTCGCGGAGACGGTATGATGGCGGACTGGTCCGAAAAAAGCGCACCCTGGTATCCAATCCGTGATGAGATTGCTTCCGTTGTGATTGAAGACGGCGTCAGCCATATCGGCACATATGCATTTCAGAATTGCAAAGAACTAAAAGAAATTGAGATTACGGATGATGTCACAAGCATCGGCGCATCGGCGTTTCAGAGATGCCGATCATTAGAGGCGATTGATCTCCCCGATCATGTCAGCAAAATCGGGACCTATGCGTTTTCACAGTGTGACGCCTTAACCGAAATCATCATTCCGGAAAGTATCACCGAACTCGAAGACGGTGTATTCTATAACTCCATCTGCCTGGAGAAAATTGAGATTCCCACATCTGTGACCGAAATCGGAAATTGTGTGTTCTTCTATACGCCGTGGGTCGCAGCACAACAAAAAGAAAATCCGCTCGTCATTGTCAATCACATCCTGGTGGATGGTCAGGCGTATCAGGGACATGCTGTTATCCCCGAAGGTGTCCGTTCGATCGCCGGCTACGCTTTTTACTACAGCACCCGCGTTACTGCTGTCACCATGCCAAGTACCATCACAGAAATCGGAGACGATGCATTCCGAAGCTGTCGGAACTTAACATCCGTTTCGTTTTCGGAAAATATCACAAGCATCGGTGACAGAGCATTTCTTGAAACGCCGTGGCTCGCCGCAAAACAAAGCGAAGATCCGCTCGTCATCGTCAATGATATTGTAGTAGACGGTAAAAACTGCATCGGCGAAGTTGTCATTCCCGACGGCATTAAGACCATTGGAGGACACGCTTTTGAGTACGCAGCGGAATTAACAAAAATTTCACTCCCCGATACGGTCACTGAAATCGGAAACTATGCATTTTATTATTGTGACACTATGACAGAAATCCATGTGCCGAACAGCATCCAGCGTATCGGAGCCAATGCTTTCGGTGTGTGTATGCAATTAACTGCATTCGCTATGCCGGAAGCTGTCACCAGTATCGGTGCTTCTGCGTTTGACGGCTGTTTATCATTAACTGAAATCACAATCCCCGATACCATCACGACGATTGAACCCCGGACATTTTCTTCCTGCGCGGCACTGACTGAAATCACAATCCCCGATACCATCACAAGCATTGGCGCAAGCGCATTCGGATGTTGCGCCGGTATCACTTCCATTACAATTCCGGATAGTGTGAAAAGCATTGGCGCTGGTGCATTCGCGGAATGCGATGCACTCACAAGCGTTGACCTTCCCGATACCATTCCCTGCATCGCGCCTTCTTTGTTCTCGGACTGTCCGAATCTCGAAGACATCACAATCCCCGAAACTGTTACAAGCATCGGCGATCACGCATTCCGGGAATGTAAGAAACTGACTTCCATAACACTTTCCAAAAATGTGAACATAATCGGTGAGGATGCATTCGACGCCTGCACCGCTTTAAACAGCATCACGATCTATAATCCGGAATGTCGGTTTGCCTTTCGCGCAATTGAACGCTTTTCCAATATAATCATCTATGGATACAGCAATTCCACAGCACAAAAATATGCCGAAGACAATCAGATAGAGTTTATCGCGCTCGACCAATTACCTGAAACGACAACCGCAATCACCGAAACCACAACGGAATCCACGGAAACGACTGTCATCGAAACAACGACAGAAACAACAGCAGCCGCAGAATCCACAAGCATGGAAACAACCCCCACGGAATCCACAACAACCGAAACCACATCTGCACAAATGATCCAAACCGCATCCGGTGATGTCAATGGCGACGGCATCCTCGATATTTCCGACGCAATCTTCCTCGCACGTATAGTCGCTGAGGATACAACTATGGATATGTCGAATTATCATGAGGAAAATGCGGACGTCAACAACGATGGTACAATCAATGCCGCAGATACCGTAATAATTCTAAAGAAAATCGCGAAACTGATCTAAGCATATCAGTATATGAACAAAGCCTCACCGGAATTCCGGCGAGGCTTTCTCTTACTCTGACCGCTGATTCCTGAGCGTCAAATCATCCGTATATTTCCTCTGTGCGTGAATAGTCAGCTCAGATGTATCGCGTCAGGCAAACGGAATGTCCGTTCAGCAGTACGGCGAATGGGCTGGATACCGAACGATATCTGACGGCGTTGTTTTCGCAGTCCGCCCGAACACGCCTTCTTCCTTTTGATGGATAAAGAACCATCCCCGCCATTTCAGCAGGGATGGTTCTTTACGATATCGCGTGATTTATCTGACCTTACGATTTTTCATGTTCCTAAAGCTTTCGCGTGCACAGAAATTCCGATGACGCATAGAATGGTTATGTACGAGGAACCTCAGCGTGAGATGTCAGAATTCCGTTCTCGAAAATGTCGATCAGCCCGTAAGACGCCGGTAATCCATCTCTCGGTTTTGCCGCACTCCCCGGGCTGAACAGCCGGATATCATGGAGCATATGATCGCAGCGTTTATGAAAATGGCCGAAGAGTGCAAGATCCGCACCCTCCTCTTTCGCCGCTTTTGCGAGATTTTCCATGAAATTTCCATATTCGAGATAATTGCCGTGCACCGCCAGCAGACGATGACCATGCGGCAAATCCAGCGTCAGACTGCGCGGACTTCTCGAATTATAATCACAGTTTCCGCGGACATGGTAAATCTTATATGCCCAGTCAGGATGATTTCCGATAAATTCATCCAGCTCTGCCTCCCCGTCACCGCAATGTATAATCAGTTCAGCATCGGGGTGGAGGAGCAGAATACGGCTGAGAACCTCGGAGCGTCCGTGTGTATCGGACAGCACAAGAATCTGCATGAGTTTTTCATCCTTTCGTTCTGTTTTCTCTGATTATAGCATAGAAATAGAACAGATGTCAACCTCACGCCCCCCCCGAAAGGAGCTATGATGCAATGCAAATCCCGAAGGATTCCAAGAAGTTTTCCGAGCTTTTGAATGCTGTCAGCACAAAATTGGGTGTCCCCCCCGAAACACTCCGTCAGGATATCCAGAACGGAAAATTTGATCGTGCACTCGCCGCGATGAAGCCCCAGGATGCCGCGACCTTCCAGCAGGTCTTAAATCATCCCCAGCTGCTCGATCAGATCATGAACAGTAAACAGGCAAAAGCACTCTACGAAAAGCTGTCACAGTCATAATTTCTACCGAAAGGAGGGCAGGGTCGCATATGGATGATATGATGGAGAAAATTCAGGCTTTGCTCTCCGACCCCGAAGCCATGCAGAATATTCAGGAGCTTTCCGCAATGCTCCGCGAAAACTCCGATTCCGTTCCTTTGTCTTCCTCCACGCCCCCACAGGAGCCATCTGCGCCAACCGTATCTGCGCCGCAGCCGCCGCTTCCTGATCTTTCCAAGCTCTTTGCGCTCCGACAGGTCATGTCCTCAGCGGAAGACGATAAGAATATTACACTCCTCCTCGCACTCAAACCACATCTCAGTCCATCCCGCAAGGAACGTGTAGACCGCGCAATCAAGCTTCTTCGGATTTATTCGGCGGCTTCCGCACTCAAAGAACAGGGAATGCTCGATGATCTGCTCGCAGGCTTTTGAGAGGAGGCGATGATATGGCATATGGCTACCCCTTTCCTTCCCCCCATCCGGTGCCAAAGCACGAAAAAAGCTGTCCGCCGCCGCGTCCGGATCATCCCACACCACCGCCGAAAATCCCACTGCCTGCGAAATCCGCGCACATCCCTTCCAAGCCTCAGCCCGTTCCGAAGCCTTCCCCGGATACTTCTCCCCTTTCCGCCATCCTCAGACAGATTGACGGAGATACCCTGCTGCTGCTGATCTTTCTCTGGCTGGCATCCAAAGAGAGCTGTGATCGGAAACTGCTGCTGGCACTCGGTTATATTATGCTTTGAGGTGGAAATGGATATGGACGAGCTGAAACAGTTCCTGACACCCCGACTGATACGGGATCTCATCTTCGGCGTCTGGTGTATCTGGATGCTGGTCATGTATCGCCGACAGAAGCATCCCGTTCTTTCCCTTCTTGTCGGCAGCGCAAGCGGTATCATCGGTCTCTTTCTCTGGCATCACTACGGAACTTTCCTCGGATATCAGCCGCCCCTCACCCTCGGTACGATTTCCCTCAGTGCCATCGGCGGTATTCCGGCATTGCTGCTGCTTTGGGGAATCCGATTGCTTGTGGTTACAAAATGATTACAAAACATCGCCGTTTCTCGACAAGATTCCCGAACTCTGATATAATGGAAAAGATGCCTGATCTATGATGAAATCGAAAGGATGTATGAAATGGACTGGGAATTTGCTTTTCTCGACTGGATCCAAGCCAATCTGCGCTGTGATTTTCTGGATACGCTGCTCCCCGCGGTCACATTCCTCGGAAACGGCGGATGGTTCTGGATCGCACTGACGCTTCTCGGCTTTATCCCCAAAAGAACCCGTAAATATGCACACGTTGCAGCAATCGGTTTGATCCTCTGTCTGCTCTGCGGAAATGTGATTCTAAAGCCGCTGATCGCCAGAATCCGCCCCTATGATGTCAACGAAGCGATGCGTGCGCTCCTTTTGGTCAAGCCGCCGCATGACTACTCCTTCCCTTCCGGCCATACACAGGCTTCTTTTGCCGCAGCCACCGCAATCTGTTTCTGGAAACGGAAATGGGGCATTCCTGCACTTATTCTCGCTTCCCTGATTGCATTCTCCCGTATGTATCTCTATGTCCATTACCCAACCGATGTGCTCGCCGGAATCTGCTTCGGCTTATTATTTGCAACGATCGGACTCCTGATTTCCAACCGTCTTTTCCGTGGGAAAAAGGACTGGGATGGCTGTACCGCAACCTCATAATCTCCGCTCCGGCCGCTTGAAAATGCGGTCGGATTTTTTATTGCGAAATGTCGCGTGTGATGCGAAAACTGCTTGACAATTCGACAAAAGAACGATATAATATAAGAGATAGACTAATGAAAGGCGGTTAATCACCGAAATGAAAAATACCGAGAAAAAAATGGAACAGCTCGTTGCGCTTTGTCAGGGCAGAGGCTTCGTGTATGCAGGCTCCGAAATCTACGGCGGTCTTGCGAATACATGGGATTACGGCCCCCTCGGCGTCGAGCTGAAAAACAATGTCAAAAAAGCATGGTGGAAGCGTTTCGTTCAGGAATGCCCGTATAACGTCGGTCTCGACAGCGCCATCCTCATGAACCCCCAGACCTGGGTCGCTTCCGGCCATATCGGCGGCTTCTCTGATCCGCTGATGGACTGTAAGGAATGTAAGACCCGTCACCGTGCCGATAACCTCATCGAGGATTTTGACGGTACCAATGTTGCAGGCTGGACAAACGAGCAGATGATGGATTTCATCCGCGAAAAGGGAATTACCTGTCCCAACTGCGGTAAGGCGAATTTCACCGATATCCGTCAGTTCAACCTGATGTTCAAGACCTTCCAGGGCGTTACCGAGGACAGTAAGTCTGAGCTCTATCTCCGCCCCGAAACCGCACAGGGTATCTTCGTCAACTTTGCAAATATCCAGCGTACCACCCGTAAAAAGGTGCCGTTCGGCGTCGGTCAGATCGGTAAGTCCTTCCGAAATGAAATCACCCCCGGAAACTTTATCTTCCGTGTGCGTGAGTTTGAACAGATGGAGCTGGAGTTCTTCTGCAAGCCCGGCACAGACCTCGAATGGTTCCAGACATGGCGTGCAAACTGCCGCCAGTTCCTCCTCGACATCGGTCTCAAAGAGGAGAATATCCGTCTGCGTGACCACTCTCCTGAGGAGCTTTGCTTCTATTCGAAGGCAACCACTGACTTCGAATATCTCTTCCCGTTCGGCTGGGGCGAGCTCTGGGGTGTTGCTGACCGTACTGACTATGACCTGACCCAGCATATCAATACTTCCGGTAAGTCTCTTGAATACTTCGATCCGGAAACAAACGAGAAATATATCCCCTATGTCATCGAGCCGTCGCTGGGCGTAGAGCGTCTCTTCCTTTCTGTCCTCACCGAAGCATACGACGAGGAAGATCTCTCCGCAAACGGAAAAGAGGATAAGCGTACTGTTATGCGCTTCCATCCCGCGCTCGCACCGTTTAAGTGTGCAGTCCTCCCGCTCTCCAAAAAGCTCTCCGAAAAGGCTCGTACCGAAGTATACGATGTCCTCTCGAAGCATTTCATGGTAGACTTTGATGATACCGGTTCCATCGGCAAGCGTTATCGTCGGGAAGACGAAATCGGTACGCCTTTCTGCATCACCTATGACTTTGATACCGCAGAAAACGATGGCTGCGTCACAGTCCGTGACCGTGACACCATGGAGCAGGTTCGTATTCCGATTTCCGAGCTTCTTTCCTATATCAGCGAACGCATCGCATTCTGATTCACCAAAAAACAAAATCTCCCGCAACAGATCTCATTTCTGCTGCGGGAGATTTGATATATACCGGTTAAAACACGAATCCCCCGATGACTGCCGCCTGACTTGCAGTAATCGGGGGATCTTCAGTTCATAGGGAATGCCGGATTATTTCAGCATAGATGCGATTTCACCAGCGAAATCATCCACACGCTTCTCAATGCCCTCGCCGCAGATGAAGCGAACGAAGCGATTGATGGTGATGTCAGCGCCTGCCTTCTTGCCGCAAGCCTTGACATACTGCTCGATGGTCTCACCCTCGCCCTTGACATATTCCTGACAGAGCAGGCAGTTGTCGCGGTAGTAAACGCCAAGCTTACCCTCAGCAATCTTTGCGAGAACAGCTTCCGGCTTGTTTGCCATCTTGGGATCATCAGCCATCTGAGCCATGACGATCTTCTTCTCCTGCTCGATGATATCAGCAGGAACCTCTTCCTTGGTGAGGTAGGTAGCCTTCATTGCGTCAGCCTGGAGTGCAACATCATTGAGGCACTCGAGAACATCAGCAGTTGCACCGGCAGAGCAGGTAGCAGCAACGAGAACGCCTTCCTTCTTATTGAAGTGGACATACTCTTTTACAGTACCCTCAACACGCGCAAAGCGGCGGATCTGGAGATTCTCGCGGAACTTCAGGAAGATCTCATCGAGTGCTTCCTTAACGGTCATCTCGGTGCCATTGAACTTTGCAGCCTTGAGTGCATCGAGGTCAGCCGGATTCTCGCTGAGGATGGTCTGAGCGACGCCCTCACAGAAAGCGGTGAACTCTTCGTTCTGTGCAACGAAGTCAGTCTCAGAGTTGACTTCAACGATTGCACCAACAGTATTGTCAGCATTGGTGACTGCAACAACAGCACCCTCAGCTGCGATACGGTCAGCCTTCTTTGCCTGGTTTGCAAGACCCTTTTCACGCAGAATCACGATTGCCTTTTCGACATCGCCGTCAGCCTCGGTCAGAGCCTTCTTGCAGTCCATGAGGCCTACGCCGGTGGACTTACGCAGATCATTTACGTCTTTTGCGGTAAAATTAGCCATGATAGGAATCCTCCGTTTCAAGATAATCGGCGCATATTCACGCCTGATGAATGATTGAATTATTCAGCAGCAGCTTCCGATGCAGCTTCTTCTGCCGGAGCAGCATCTTCCTGTGCAGCAGCGTCAGCACCCTGACGGCCTTCGATGACTGCATTTGCAATTGTGCCGGCGATGAGCTTTACTGCACGGATTGCGTCATCGTTGCCGGGGATTACGTAGTCAACATCATCCGGATCACAGTTGGTGTCAACGATTGCAACGATCGGGATACAGAGCTTCTTTGCTTCGGAAACAGCAATCTTCTCCTTGCGCGGGTCAACGATGAAGAGTGCGCCCGGGAGCTTATCCATGCCCTTGATACCGCCGAGGAACTTTTCGAGCTTTTCGATTTCGAGGGAAAGCTTTGCAACTTCCTTCTTCGGGAGCAGAGCAAATGTGCCGTCAGCTTCCATTGCGTGGAGCTGTTCGAGGCGCTTAATTCTCTGCTGGATGGTCTTGTAGTTGGTCATCATGCCGCCCAGCCAGCGAGCATTGACGAAGTAGGAACCGGAGCGAACTGCTTCCTCACGGATGGAATCAGCAGCCTGCTTCTTCGTACCGACGAAGAGAACGGACTTGCCCTGTGCGGACAGGTCGCGGATGAAAGAATATGCATCTTCCAGCTTACGAACCGTCTTCTGAAGGTCGATGATGTAGATGCCGTTGCGCTCCGTGAAGATATACGGAGCCATTTTCGGGTTCCAACGTCTGGTCTGGTGACCGAAGTGGACACCTGCTTCGAGGAGCTGTTTCATAGATACAACGCCCATATGAGTAATCCTCCTATAAATAGAAAATTTGGTTTATGTTCCTCCGGACGGCACAGGGAGAACCTGCAGCGGACGAGATGTCCGAACCGGGCAGGCAGCGCCTTCCGTGCGAAGTACAATATATTATACCACATTCTGCAAATTTTTTCAAGTGCATATCAGATTTTCTGAAAAAACCGGCAGAGATTTTCGGATTCCATCCCGCCGGTTTTTTGTGTATTTTCACGACGCCTCTGCTCAGCCCTCACTAAACCGCTGCAAGAACTGTTTGGTGCGCTCCGAAGCCTGATCGCCAAAGAGCAGAGAGGGTGCGCCCTCCTCGACAATCACGCCGTTTTCCATGAATATGACATGGTCCGCGACATCTCTGGCAAATGCCATCTCATGCGTCACAATCACCATCGTCATCCCTTCCTTGGCAAGCGACTTGATGACTTTCAGGATTTCGCCCGTCAGCTCAGGGTCGAGTGCGGAGGTCGGCTCATCAAAAAACAGAATTTCCGGTTTGAGCGCGAGTGCACGCGCAATTGATACACGCTGCTGCTGGCCGCCCGAAAGCTCACAGGGATATGCGTCCGCTTTCGCGGCAAGCCCCATCTTTTCGAGCAGCTGCATGGCATTTTTCTCCGCGTCCGCACGATTTTGGTTTAAGACATGAATCGGCGCCTCGGTAATATTCCGAAGAACAGAAAAATGCGGAAAGAGATTGAAATTCTGGAACACCAGCCCGATTTTCAGCCGGATTTCCTGCAAGGTTTTTGCCGAAGCATAGATTGTCTTTCCATCCTTTTGCTCCAGCATATCCAGTCCGCAGACCTTTACCGTTCCGCCGTCTGCACGCTCCAGCTGATTCACACAGCGCAGCAAGGTTGATTTTCCGCTTCCTGACGGGCCGATAATTGCAATGACATTCCCCTGTTCCACATCAAAGGAAATATCTTTCAGCACCTCAAGGCTGCCGAACCGTTTACATAAATTCTTGACTTCCAGCATTGCCATTTCCGACAGCCCTCCTTATTTATAATAGTTCAGCTTCTTCTCCAGCATCGAAGAAAGCATGGAGATAATCATTGCGAGCACGAAATAGAATGCGCCTGCAAGCACAAGCGGCGTCAGGGAGCTGTAAATCTGCATCTGCTGCTTGGCTTTCATCGTAATCTCGGCATATGCGACAACATTTGCAAGGGATGTATCCTTCACGAGGGTAATAATCTCGTTGGTACTCGCCGGAAGTACACGTTTAAAGACCTGCGGAAGGACAATCCGGAAGAAGGTCTGTGTTTTCGTAAAGCCCAGACATGCCGCTGCTTCATACTGACCTTTCGGGATGGATTCGATGCCGCCGCGGAAGATTTCAGCAAAATATGCAGCGTAATTGAGGGAAAACGCGACCAGCACCGACCGGAACATATAGGCATCGCCCTTAATATCCACATTCGACAGCAGATTCTGAATCCATTGCGGCGTCGTATCATTTGCTGTCAGCATCGGAATTGCGAAATACGCGACAATCACCTGAAGCATCAGCGGCGTACCGCGCATAATCATAATATAGATATTCATCAGCCACGAAATCGGCTTGATTTTGCACATCTTCAGCAGTGCGGCAATCATACCGAGCGGAATCGAGAATAAAAGCGTCATGCCGAATACCTTCAGCGTCGGCAGCAAATATTTCAGGAGGATCAGGAATACTTTTCCAATTTCTGAGGTTGACATCGTTCAGCCCTTCCTTTTCACAAAGATATTTCCATTATAACACAAAAGCCCCCCGAATGCAATCACATTCGAGGGGTTTTTTCAATTTCTTTTCTTATTTGATGGTTGTCACATCCGAGCCGAACCATTTGGTCGAAATCCTCTCCACCGCACCGTCCGCTTTCATCTCACTCAGAATCTTCTGGACTTCATCGCGGAGCGCCTGGTCATTCTTACGGAAGCCGATGGCATATTCTTCTTCCTCCAGACCATCGGGCAGAATCCGCCAGTCCTTTCCGTCCGCAGTCATCTTATACTCTGCGACAACAGAATCGAGGAATACTGCATCCAGCAGACCGCTGTCCATCTGAAGCAGTGCATCGACATTGGTTGCGAGGGTCTGCATGGTGATAGAGGAACCGATTTCGGAGGCTTCGAGGATTTCCTGTGCAGTCGAACCGTTCTGGACGCCGATTTTCCGATCGGAGAGGTCTGCCATTGTCTGCGCATCGCTGTCGGCAGGTACGACAAAGACCATCGAATTTCTCATGTATGCTTCGGAAAGGTTCATCTTTTCCTGACGGGAGGGATTCACGGACATTCCGTTCCAGATACAGTCGATTCTTCCGGTATCAAGGTCTTCTTCCTTGGTATCCCAGTTAATCGGCTGCTTCACAAGCTCAACGCCCATACGCTTACAGACTTCTTCTGCAAGGTCGATATCGAAGCCGACGATCGCATCGTTTTCATCGGTATAACCCATCGGCTCGAAGGTTGCGTCCAGACCGAGAACCAGCTTTCCGGCATTCTTCACATTCTCCAGAGAAAGGTCTTCTCCGCTATTGGAGGTTTCCGGCTCTGTGGGCGGATTTTCTGCGCCGGAATTGCCGCCGCAGCCGCTGAGGCTGAAGAGCATTGCCGCTGCCATCATACCGGTCAGGAGCTTTCCAAAGATGCGTCTTTTTTTCATGATTCATATCCTCATTTCATTCTCATTTGTATCGCGTCACGCGGTACATTTTACTTTCATATAGTATCAGAAAGGATATCAAATGTAAAGCATTTTCCCTCAGATTCAGCGTATCCTATAAATTGGATATCGTTTGTTTCGTGCCTTTTCAGCACTATTTCCGCATGATCCGGATATCAAAAAGGAATCAGCCATCCTCGGCTGATTCCCTTTTTCACGAAAATCAATTATTCGGAGAGATAGGATTTCACCAATACCTGCATCAGCTCGTCACGGTCGAGATGCCGGATCATACTGCGTGCATTTTTGTGCACGGTTATGTATGTTGGATCTTCGGACAGAATATACCCTACGATCTGATTGATGGGATTATAGCCCTTCTCAACAAGCGCGTCATAGACTTTTTGCAGGGTACGCTTCATTTCAAGCTCTTTTTCTTCGGTAATGGAAAACGTAATCGTTTTATCAGACATCAGATAGACTCTCCTTTCTATCGCTTGGGATATTCCTATTATACCGCAAAACCCTTCATTCTTCAAGCGATATCCGGAAATTTAGTCGTTTTGCTGTATCTTCACAGCGTCTTTTGTGCAGGATGTACAAGGGGCTTTTTGGAATGCCAAAGCCCCTTTGTTCCGATGCTGCTTCGAATTTACTCGCAGCAGCCCGAACGCTTTTCGAATGAATCACAATCCACGCATTCCTTTACGCTCGGATTGCTTTCATGCGTACCGATGTTCACCATGTCGAGGGTACAATAGCTCTCGGTGCACATATGATGACGGCACTGGTCTACGGTACAGTGAATATTCGGGTTCTTCTTCCGGTTCATAACAACAGCTCCTCTTAGATGCAGATTTCATGTCCCATCGGTTTTCCCGCAAGCTCCGCGGAGCCGATCGAACATAGTACCAGTATACCCGCTTTTTCTCCCATTATCCGAAAATGAGCATAAATTTCATTGTTTCGGAAATACATCGTTTTTCATGCATTCTCATTCAGAAACACATCGGATGAAAAACGGTATAAAGCGCTGATTTCAATTAGAAAAACGGAGGAAATGCCATGAAATTTTAAAAATCTGACACCTGCGCCCGATTTTGTTTGAATTTGTATGTTGCAATTGCAGTCGGATTGTGATATAATATAACCATAGTTTCACATAAACAGTTACCCTGCCAATCGGCATCATCCACTCGGAAAGGAGGCAATGTTCTATGGTGAAATATCTGATCTTCTGGGGGATCATATTTATCCTCGCCGCAATCGCCGAATGTACAACCATGCAGCTCATTACCATCTGGTTCGCAGTCGGTGCACTCGCCGCTGTCATCGCTGCGCTTTGCGGGCTGGGATTTACGGCGCAGTTCGCGATCTTCGTTCTCGCTTCGTTCCTGCTCCTGCTGCTGACACGCCCGCTGCTGCGCGGCTTAAAGGTCAAAAATGTCGCAGTGATGAATGCACAGCGCGATATCGGTGCGTCGGCACAGGTCATCGAAGAAATCAATCCTGCGCTCGGTACCGGCCGCGTCCGCGTCAATGGCGTCGATTGGATTGCAGTTTCGGAGATGGGCGATGTGATCCCGAAAGATAGTGTCGTCATCATTTCCCAGATTGACGGTGCAAAGCTGGTGGTTCATTCCAAACAGACCGCCGCCAAAGTATCCTGAGCCAGACACCCTTTTTTGCAAAGACACAGATTCCCAAAACATGAAAAACATACCATCTAGGAGGAAAAACTTATGACAAGTTCTCTCGCAATGCTTGCGCTCGTCAACAACGGTGCGCTTATCACAGTTCTCGTTCTTATCATCGTTCTCTTTATCGTTGCAATCGCAAACATCAAAATCGTTCCCCAGGCGAAGGTCTATGTCGTTGAGCGACTCGGATCCTTCCATGCGGAATGGCATACCGGCCCTCATGCGCTGATTCCCTTTATCGACCGTATCGCAAGAACTGTTTCTATCAAGGAACAGGTTGTTGACTTCAAGCCGCAGCCTGTGATCACCAAGGATAATGTTACGATGCAGATTGATACCGTCGTATTCTTCCAGATTACTGACGCAAAACAATACACATATGGTGTCGAGCGCCCGATGGCTGCAATCGAGAACCTCACCGCTACCACACTCCGTAATATCATCGGTGAACTCGAACTTGACGCAACCCTTACCTCCCGTGATGTCATCAATACCAAGATCACCGCAATTCTTGACCAGGCAACTGACCGCTGGGGTATCAAGGTCAATCGTGTTGAGCTCAAGAATATCCTCCCGCCGCGTGAAATTCAGGACGCAATGGAAAAGCAGATGAAGGCAGAGCGTGAACGCCGTGAAAAAATCCTTCAGGCTGAGGGTGAAAAGAAGTCCGCAATCCTTGTTGCAGAGGGTGAAAAGGAATCCAAGATTCTTCGTGCGGAAGCAGATAAAGAGTCCCAGATCCTCCGCGCTGAGGCTGTACGCCAGCAGAAAATCCTCGAAGCAGAGGGTGAGGCTGAGGCAATCCAGAAAACCCAGCAGGCACTTGCAGAAAGTATTGAAAAACTCAATGCTGTCGCCCCGAACCAGCAGGTCATTCAGCTCAAATCGCTCGAAGCCTTCGGTAAGGCTGCGGACGGCAGAGCCACCAAGCTCATCATCCCCAGTGATATTCAGGGTCTTGCCGGGCTTGCAGGCGCACTCAAGAGCATTGTAACAGAGGAGAATCCCCAGTCATGATGTACACAGCCTCCTGCCCGAAATGCGGCTGTACCGAAATTTACCGCATCAATGGATATATGGGCGCTTACGGTTCCGGAAATAATATTGCCATGGGACCGTTCTCCAATATTATGGTGCATCGGTATGTCTGTGCAGGGTGCGGATTTACGGAAGAATGGATTGATCCGGCTGATATTTCAAAAATCCGGAAAAGCACCAAGGCACTCCGTGTCGGTCCCCCAAGATACCGCTGAACAAAACAACAAAACGCAGATTTCCGTTCCTTCGGAGATCTGCGTTTTTAAGTATCTTCGATGGATTGATAATGGGGCGCTGCCCCAAGCCCCGCCAAAGGGATACTATCCCTTTGGAATCCCATTTTAGGAAAATGATAGAATGGCGGACTTTATAGCGAATAGAGGGGGATGGGTAACGGAAAGGGGTTTGAAAGGGGAAAAACAGTGGACAATTGATTGCCCGTGGGTATGTGAGGAGACGTGAGAACAAAGTTCGAACACTCCCTCTTTTCTT
>JAFXIC010000032.1 GCA_017533485.1 Oscillospiraceae bacterium | reverse complement strand
CCACCACCACTACTACCACCACCACCACCACTTCGAAGACCACCACTACCACAACTTCTACTACACCTGCACCGCAGCCGTCTAAGCTCGGCGACGCAAACTGCGATGGTGTTGTCGATATCTCCGACGTCATCCTCGTTTCCCGTATCGGTGCTGAAGATAAGGCAGTATCTCTTACCTTTACCGGTAAGCTGAATGCTGATTGCAATGACGACAACAAGGTCGGTGCAGACGATGCTCTGATGATCTTGAAGGCGATTGCAAGACTGATTACGCTTTAACTTCATATCTCTTTCCTTTTTGGATGCCGCCCCGACCATTCGGTTGGGGTGGCGTTCTTTTTTGTTTTCGGGGGATGTGTAAGATTCTGCACATCCCATCCGCCTCCTCTTGACTTTCACGCTAAAATCTGGTAGACTGTAAATATAGAACGAATGTTCTTTTTTAGAAATCTGACAGATCGGAATAGGAGGAGTATGGATGAACGGAACATTTTCCAGCATGAAAGAAAACTATGAAGCAGCCGCCGCAGAACTTTTGGCGCGGAGAGATATGCTCCGCGGGATGCTGAAAAAGGATACGCCCCGAAAATTCTTTTCACAGCCCTCCATGCAAAAGGAGATTCTGAAACGGCGGATAGACCTGCTGACGGCAGAATACTACGAGCTGCGTGCGGCAATCCGCAGCATCGAACCGTATGTCTTACAGGAGGTGCAGGTATGAGTCAGCGGCGACATCAATATGGAAAACAACGGCGTGTTTCAGAAGCGAGCCTTGCGTTTGATCCGCGCTGGATCGCAAAGCTTTGTGAGGAATTCCGCCCCGAACCGGAGGATACACCCGAAACTGTCCGACTGCGGCGAGCGATCGGATTTGCGTGGAAGAATGAATTGTCCGCACGCCAGAGAGAATATTTTCTGCTCTATTATCGGGATGGGCTGACGATGCGTGAGGTGGGGGAACGCTGCGGCGTGACCGAAAGCACCGTTTCCCGAACGCTGACGCGGGCGCGGCGTACACTCCGCCACTACCTGCTCTATTATTATCGTGTGCCGAGCCGCTGAGCGAAAAGAGGAGCATTTGTTACCCGTATGTGACAATATGTTATTGCAAAGGCGCGGAAATTGTGGTATGATAAGTGCAGAAAACGACGGATTGTCGGAACGGGGGCTTGAACTATGAATCTGTTTCATCGGCTTGCTGCGATTTTTTGTGCAGCAGCAATTTCTTTGCATGGAAATATACCGCGCGTATCGGCTGCGGACGCGTCAGATCTGACATATGCCGGCGTGGACATATCTTCTGTCATATCGCTCGAACAAAGCGGTGTCGTATTTCGTGATAAACAAGGCAATCCGGCTGATATTTTTGAAACACTGGCAGATGCCGGTGTGAATACAATCCGTGTCCGGATCTGGAACGAGCCGACTTCTGCGGCGGATGGAACCAGCTATGGCGGCGGAAACTGTGATACAGAATGCGCGGTTGCAATCGCGAAACGCTGTCAGGCAGCAGGGCTGTCGATGCTGGTGGATTTCCATTATTCCGATTTCTGGGCGGATCCTGCCAAGCAAAAAGCACCGAAGGCATGGGACCATTACAATGTCTCCCAGAAAGCGGATGCAATTTACCGGTTTACAGCAGATACTCTCCGGAAGCTTGATGAAACAGGCGTCAATATCCCGATGGTACAGGTCGGAAATGAAACGACAACCGGAATGTGCGGCGTCCATCTCGCAGACTATAATTGGAGCGCAGAGGGTTGGTCAGCACTCGGTTCTCTTATGAATGCCGGCGCGAAGGCGGTACGTGAATATAGCCGGAGTACGAAAGTCGTCCTCCACTTCACGAATCCCGAAAAGTCCGACAACTATTCCTATATTGCCAAATCCCTCCGCGATGCGCAGGTTGATTATGATGTTTTTGCGACCTCCTACTATCCCTACTGGCATGGTACGCTCACGAACCTGACGAATACACTCAGCACGATTGCGGGGAATTACGGAAAGGAAGTCATGGTTGCAGAAACCTCATGGCTTTATACGAGCGAGGACAGCGATTGCTTCGCGAATACAATTTCCGGAACCAGCGATCTTGGAAGCTATGTCAGCTATCCGATCAGCGTTTCAGGTCAGACGCGTTTCTTAGAGGATCTGTTTTCCGCAGTCGCGAATATATCAGGCGGGAAAGGGATTGGTGTGTTTTACTGGGAGCCTGCATGGCTTGGCGTCGGTGAGAATTATGACAATAACCGGATGCTGTGGGAGCGGGACGGTTCGGGCTGGGCAACGAAAGCGGCGATGGAATATGATCCGGACGCGAAATATTACGGCGGAACTTCTGTGGACAATCAGGCGCTGTTCGCAAAAGACGGTACCCCACTCGATTCACTGTATGTCTTCCGGAAAATTACGGGTGAATCGGGCAGTGATCCGGAGGAAGCGCGAAATCTCCTGAACAATCCGTCCTTTGAATCGAACGGCGGCTGGACAGATACTCCAAGCGGCTGGGGGCTTGTGAATACCGCGAAGGACGGCCATGTGGATGTACGGAAGGAAGATCCGAGAAGCGGTGACTGTGCGGTACATTGGTATACCGAGCAGGGCTTTCGGGATTCGGAACTGTATACGGACTGCAAGGTGCAAAAAGACGGAATCTACGAGATTTCGATGCATATACAGGGGGACGTCGAGAGTGAATACCGGTTTTATGCAGCAATCAACGGTACGCAAAGAGAAGGGTACAGCGGAAGCTGCACCGGCTGGTCGAACTGGGAGAAGAAAACCCTCCGTGTGACGGCCAATGCAGGCGATACGATTGGATTTCATGTACGGTTTTCGAGTGCACCGAATGGCTACGGCTCGATTGATGACTGTGCAGTGATCCGTATCGGGGAACTTCCGATGGAAACCACCACTGCGACGACGACCTCAATGACCACGACCTCAGCCACAGAATCGACCGTGAAGCCGGAGGAAACAGTAAAAACAGGCGATGTCAATACGGACGGTTCGGTTGATATTTCGGATGTGATTCTGCTCGCACGCTATGCGGCAGAGGATTCAGAGATTGTGCTTTCGGATCCCGGAAAACGCGCGGCAGACTGTAATCGGGACGGACTTCTGAATGCGGCAGATACGATGCTGATTCTTCGGATGATCGCAAAGCTCATCTAAGAGGAGTCTTTGTCCCGCAGTCAGAGAAATGCGCGAAGATTCTTTGAATAATTTGTGAAATCTCTTGCTTTTTTTACGAAATTATGGTATACTGATAACCGGAGTGCAGGAATTGCTGCACAAAATGAAATGAAGGGAGTTTCGTGATGTTTTTACAGGAACTTGGCAGAATTGAAGCGGAAGCATTTTTAACGCTTGCTTCCGAGATGATTGAAGATGACGGCATTGTGAGTGTAGAGGAGGATGACCTGCTGGAACAGTATCAGCGCGAGCTGGATATTCCGGACTTTACATATGACGCAGCTGCCTGCAATGCTGCACGCAACACCTTGGGCAATCTGGATGATGTCACAAAGCGTAAGGTCTATATGGAATTGTATTCGATTGCGATTTGTGACCATTTTGAAGATGTTTCGGAGCGTATGACAATGAATGCGCTGCGGGACGCGCTGGGACTCGATGATCATATTTGCAGTGCACTTGAAACCTGTGTGTATGATTTGTACAGCGTGTATGCCGAAATCGACAATGCGCTTCAGCTGGAACCTTCCCCGATTCGGGTTGAGCTTCCGAAATAAAGCGGATATGAATTGCACCCTATGCGAAAACGCATAGGGTGTTTTTACGGACAAAATTCCATTTGCCGGCATCTTAAAGGCTATACCAGATCACACCTGCGAGAGAAACAGCAAGTGCGAAAACCTTTTGCCATGCAAAGGGTTCCTGATTGGCGCTGAGCCAGCCCGTAATACTCAGCACATAGGCGGCGATGAGCTGTGCGATCACGATGATCAGTTCCGCTTTTGCCGTACCGAGCTTTGCAATTGCATAAACCACCGTGCCGGTAATGAATGCGCCGAATACGCCGCCTAAAAGCAGATATCGCGGCCGGATTCCGAGAAGTACAGAAAAATCGCCGGTTCTTCCTGTGAGAAACCATAGCGTCAGACAGACTGCAGCGGCGGTGAAGGAAACGAAAGTTCCCGTGACCCAAAGCCCTGCCTGCTGCGATACATTCGCATTGCAGACGCCCTGGACGCTCATCAGGATTCCGGACAATGCCGCGATAAGAATTCCGAAAATCAGCAAAAAAATCACGCTCCCTTTTGCATAGTCTGCAATCGGGAGCGTTTGATTATGAATGGGAAAGGCTGGAAGCAATCGGTTCGCCGTAGCGGACGATTGTTTCACAGTGTTCTTCGGAATTTTTCAGAATCTGTGCGTCAGGCGCGATCGTATCCGCCTCCGCCAGCAGCACAACCGTAGAGCCGCCGAATGCGAAATATCCTTTTTCCTCGCCGCGCTTGACCTCCGGCGTATGGGGATGGTTGACGATTCGTCCGACAAGCATCGCGCCGACTTCAATCTGGAGCATATGTCCGAAGTGTTCGGTACAGAGCATCGTGATCGTCCGGGTATTTTCGTGATATACCTTTACATAGTCCGAAGATACGGGATTGACGGTATGGAGCATTCCCTCGATATAGCGGGTTGTGCCGACGCGTGCATCATCGGGATAGCAGTAGCGGTGGTAGTCGTCTGGCGTCAGTCGGAAAATCATGCACCAGCCGCCGGCAAAGCGATTCGCAAGCTTTTTACAGCCGAGAAACCGCGGGAGTGCATATTCCGTTCCCTTTACCGTAAAGCGCAGTCCCTCGGTAATCGGCAAAACTGTGAGCTTTGCGTCGCAGGGGCTTATGAGCAGTTCGGGCGACTGGTTGACAGGGCGTGCGCCGGGTCTTGCGGTTCGGGTGAAAAATGCATTGAAGCTGCGGTATTTTTCGGGGAGATAATCCTGCATCGGAATCTGCTTGGATTTCACAAAGAATGGGATTGCAGCAGTCGAAAGGGGGTGTTCCAGAAGCTCTCCCACAACATCCGATACCAGCGGTTTTGTCAGGATTCTGAGTGCATTCTGACCGATGGATGAGCCGTAGAGCCATGCCAGCAGCTTACCTTGTTTTTCACAGGAATCCGCAATCGGTATGCCTGCGCGGTCACGAATTGTGACGGGTTGTTGTTTTGACATTTGGGCGTCCTCCTTTCCGACAGCGGAATGATTCAGGCATTCTGATGGGAGCGGAATTTGATAAAGAGCAGCAGCAGCTCCAGTGCACCGACGAGGATAAAAAGGAGCATCGCACGCAGCTTTGGTTTTTTCAGGCGGAAGCGAATGAGGAATGCCGCGCCGATCATCGCATATACAACCGTTGCGACGTATGGGAATGCGGCACCGAGATCGTTCCGGAAACAGAAGAGCAGGGGAATCAGGAGTGCAGTAGAGGTAACGGGAAGCCCCTCGTACATTTTTCTGGTTTCAGAAGTCTTCTGCTGGCGTTCTTCTTCCGTGACATTAAAGTATGCAAGGCGGATGAGTGCGGCGAGGCTGAAACAGATCAATACTGCGAACTGTGGTGCGGAATGGAGACCTGCGCTGAAAGCGATCATCGGCGGCAGAATCCCGAAACAGACCATATCCGAAAGCGAATCAATCTGGATTCCGAATTTCTTTTCCTGTTCTGTGCGGTCAGTTTTCGTTTTGGCGATTTTCCCATCAAACATATCACAGAGTCCGGCGAGGAGAAGTGCAAGAATCGCGGCGTGTGTTTTCGCAGTCGCGGCGAAATAGATGCCGCAGACGCCGCACGCAAATCCGAGATATGTTAAAAAGACGGTATAATTGTAAAAGCCAATCATCCGTTTTCCCTCATTTCAATTGTTATATTCTAATAATTATATCACGATTCCAAAGAAAATGCAAGATGTTTTTGAAATATTGCATTGGAGTTGACAAAGCCGGAGGAGTATGGTATGATTGCATTGTCCGCAGATTTGTGAGAGCGGCGGAGAGAAAGAATATATCAAAACAGGAGGGCTATCATGAGCAAACTGAATGTAAAAGGCAGCGCAAGCTTTGATTATCCCGTGGATATTTTCCGTATCCGGATTACGATGAAGAGTGCAGACAAATCATCCGGAGAGGCGCTTGCGGCAGGCAAACGCAAGACCGAAGAATTCCTGATGAAGATGCAGGAAACGCTTGGGATTGCCCCGAACGAAATGACATGGGACGCGGAGAATACCGAACAGTCCTACGGCGAGAATGCCGCATACCGTTATATGAAGCGTGTATCGCTTACGATCGCGGCAGAAATACCGCTTCTGGAACGGATTACAACGCTGCTGGAATCACTGGCGGATGTGGAATATCATGTGGAAACGGATCTCAGCGGAATTGCAGAAAAAGAGCGTGAAGTGATGAAAGCCGCCGTCGCGGACTCCCGACATAAGGCGGAGCTGATTGCGGAGGCACTCGGTCAGAAGCTGATTGGCATGGAAACGGTGAACTATGAATTCTCCGAATCCGAGTCGGTAATGCTGCTTGCGAAAGCACGCGGCGCCGAAGCGGATCATCTCGCCTGCGCGTTAAAGAATCCGACCCGAAATATCTCGAAATCCATTGATATTACGTGGATTGCGGAATAATACGAGTGATCGCATAAACAATCCCCGAACAGTCAGAAGATGTCTGATTGTTCGGGGATTTTTCATCTTACGCGTTTTACGCGTGATTTCCGAAGCCGTTGAGCCATGCCCGCTGTTCAAACGGATATTTCGGCGGTGCGGAGGGCTGATCTTTGGCAATCCCGACAGGAAGAAAACAGACCAGCTCATATTCCGGCGGAACATTCAGAATCTGTGCCATCTGCTCTCCGATACGGTCTTCGTCTGTGATATGCCCTTCGTACCAGCAGCTCTGGTAGCCGAGTGCGACGATTGCGAGCAGCATATTTTCGATTGCGGCAGAATAGTCCTGAACCGCGAAGCATTTATCCCGATAGGCATAGATTCTTTTTGTCAGTACACAGATCATGGCAGGTGCGGTTTCTCCTGCCGCAGGCTGAATGACCTGATGAAGCTTTTCGAGAAGCCCTTTGTCATCGACTGCAATCAGACTTGTGGTTTGTTTGTTGCAGCCCGATGGCGCGTCCAGCCCTGCCTGCATGATTTTTAATAAATCTGCTTTCGGAACCGGAATGTCCCGATAGGTTCCGCGGTAGCTGTGCCGGCTGCTGATGAGATCGAGTACGTGCATTGTGATTCTTCACTCCTTTGGATTGGATGGATGGCTTTATCATATCACAGGAATCCGAAAAAGTCAATCTGTATCGCTGCTCCTGAAATGCGTAAAAAAGATAATATGATTGACAAATTACAGAAAATATCGTATAATAAAGACGTCCGGTTCCGTGCTGTGTTTGCGTGCGATGCCGGACGGTATCAAAAACAGGAGGATTTGTCATGCAAAAAGAAAAAACTATGCGCCGTTATTCTTTGTGGACCTTGATCGGGGTGCTGATCGCATCCTTTTATCCGCTGCTGATGGGAATCCGCGTGGTAGTGGATATGATCCGGCTCGGCGCAATTGACCAGGCGGACTATCCGAAGTATATTATCCCCTATGCGCCGATTTCCCTCGCTGTGCTGACGGGGGTATTGCTGATGCCGCATCTGATTCCGCGTCGTAAGCGTTTTACTGTGCGGAGTGGCTATCTGATCGCGATTGCGGTGTTTTTCGCATTTGAATGGCTGTTCGAAGCAATTTGTTTTGTAAAGCAGGATAGCAGTCGTTATTCCCTCGGTGCGTGGCAGATGTTTTCCTGTATCCAGAGATCAATTCCTCAGCGTGATCTGACTGCCATTGATGTGCTGACCGGAAACTATAATCCTGCCTTCAAGCTGCATTTCTACCTCATATCCATTATCCTGATCCTCGCGATTCTCAACAGCATCTATGGCTTCGGACAGATGGTTCATACGGGAGAACAAAAGCGCCGGAAAGCACTGGTCATACAGTCGGTCTGTACCGCAATGTTCCTCGGACTTTGTATTCTCGCGTGCTTTACGGCATTCTGGCGCGACGGTTCACTGACGGTATCACCGCTGTCTGCGATTTTGATGGTCATCTTTTTTATCCTGCTTGGGGTGACATTGGGAATGTATGTCGGGTCATATCTTCTGGAAAAGCGGAAATGGGTATGTATTGTCGTGCCGTCCGTTGCTGCGATGCTGACGACAACATTCATGTATATCGGGGAGCTGATTCTGCTGGACGGAAAGCTTTATGTACTGGGACACGGCGATTTGTTCCACGGTATCGGCACAAGTTCTGTTTCTTTGGCGGATATCCTGACGATTCTGACGGCCGGTCTCGTGACTGCATTTCTCTGTGCCGTAATTCGCCGCCCAAAACCGCTGCCGCAGCAGTCCGTATAATATGCGTAAAAAGCCGCTTCGGAAGGAAGCGGCTTTTTGATAAAACGGAATCTGTTTTTATTCTTTCATCTTCAATCCGAAGAATTCATAAACCTTTCTTGTCTTCGGATCCTTCAGGAGCGGCTCTTTGCTTTGTGCTGCCATTAAGCCGGAAAGGGAATTGATTTCGATAATCTTGAAGGATTCGTCTGTGACGGCAACATCAAAGCCCCAGTAACGCAGCTGAGGATAAGTCAGACAGATTTTTTTCAATGTTTCGATGATGGTATTCCAGCGCGGAATCTGAATATCAAAGGATACGCCTGAATCCGGATGATGTGTAATTCTGGTTGCCGCACCCGTTACGTCTTGTGCCTGAGTGAAGAGGATTTTTCCAGTGTCTTCGTCAATAATGGCTTCGATTCCGCCCGCGTGTGCATTATCCACACCATTACTTTTCTTGTTGCCGAAGCGAATAAACGAACGCATGACAACCAGTTCTCCATTGCAGTTTGCGATCAGCACACGCATGGTATTGGTCGCATCTTTCCAGATATTGCGGATGTCCTTGTGATTTACGATATATTCAAGAATCAGATAGGAATACAGCCCTTTCAGGAACTGAATCAATTCATCCTCGCTTACCTTTTTTCCGGTAATCATATAATCCGTTCCGTCAAATTCCAGCCGATAGAATCCGATGCCGCAAGCTCCGAATAATCTTTTACAGGCAAGTATTCTTTTTTCTCGAAGAAGCGCGACAATGCTTTCGTAATCGGCGTTCTTTTCTTTCGGACAATCTACCAGCTTCAGAATGCTGTTTTTATCGAGCTGGAAATAGTATTCGGGAAGGTATTCATTATACTTGGAAAGGATATATTTCATCGTCATCTTATCATCAATCCAGAATGAATATTCACCGTTGAGCGGATGAAGACGATAATAATCGCGTGCCGAAAGATAATCCTTATAATTCTTCTTCAGGTTTTCTCTGCCGTAAAGATTCAGATCGCCCGTATGAAATCCGTACCGCCAGCACCACAATCTGTCCCCGAACGAAAGATTATGCTTGCCAAAGAGAATATGCTTTTGTGCTTTTGCCCAGTGATACCAGCCGAGTATCGAACGATTTCCCATAAATCTTTTCAAAACAGCCTTTTCTAATTTCATTTTCAACCTCCAAGTAGCGGATACTGCGTGATCGGTATCCACAGCAATTTCCTGATAACAAGTGTAGCTGCATATTATTATAGTCGATTTGAATGGGATTGTCAATGCTATTTTATAATTTGGGCTTTGTTTTTTATTGGACGTTTGGAATGAATTTGCCCCCACAGGAATGGCTTTATCCTGCGAAGCAGCTCTGAATGGGGCGGCAGTTTTTTGAGGGACGGCTTGGCTATGATTGAATTATCGTTTGAATTTCCACGCAAAGAGCAGTCCGCCGCCGAGAATGATGACGGAGGCGAAAAGGAGAAGATAGGCACCGGAAGTATTGGTTTGCGGTTGGGATGTATCCTGCGGCATCTGCGGATTGCCGGAATCGGGAAGCTGACCATTTCCGGGTGTTGGCGCTTGTGCATTCGCATCACCGCCTGCTTCCTCTGTCGGAAATTCCATACCGTTAAAATCGGGCATTTCTCCGCGATATCCGTTCGCCGGCATCTCACCCGTGAAACCATCCGGCGGCTGGATGCCGTTCATTCCGCCCATACCGCCGCCCGGCGGCATCTCTCCCATCGGCGGCATATTGCCGTCATTGGCAGAGGGGAACGGAGCGGCTGTCAGGAAGTGTGCGGTTTTCTGGATTTCACCGTTCAGTTCTGGGATTGGGGTTTGCTGTGGGGGGATATTTTCCGGATTCCGCTGATCTTTATTTCCGCCGCCGTGCTGCATCGTACCCATATCCGCGAGTGTCAGTCCGGACGCATCAACCAGTGCGGAACGGTCAGCAGTCTGTCCTTCGGCGGTTGCGGGAATGGTGCCGTCAAGCTGACCGCGAACGCTTTGTGTCCGAAGGGTACAGAATGTCCGGATTGCCGCCGCGCCTTTTTGGAATTCTTCGTAGGTACAGAATTTTGTCGGATCCTTTTCTACGTATTCCGCAATCAGTTCTGTGGTTTCGTCGATGATTGCCGTGATATCGACTGTATCCAGAAATTCGCTGAAATACTGATGGTACTGTGCGGTATAGGCATCGCTTCCGAAAATCCAGCTTATCATCGGTCGGTCGGTGATATCACCCGAAACCGGCGAATCAATGGGTGCATTGACCTGTGCGGCGGCATCCGAGGACTGGAAGCTGCCGAACGCGAGATTATAGTCCCACGGAATCATCGACAGTCTGCCGTTTTCTTCGTAAAGATAGTAGTTATGGATCATAGATCCGGTATAGCTGTCGCCGTTGCAGACGTAGTTATGGACAACAAAATAGCGGATGACCGATTCGACCGCGACAACATTTTCGAGATCGGACTGTTCGCTGAGAGATTTGAGTGCGGCAATCAGTCGGTCTTTATCGGCATCGGTGATATCGGTTTTGGCGTTTTCAAAGATATTGGAATAGCTGTCATAGCTGTCATCGGTATACTTGAGCTTGACATCATCACTTCCCATACCGCCCATACCGCCGCCGAACATTCCTTTTCCGCCGATACTTGTCTTGTCCTGCGGGAATTCAGTCCATTCACTTCCATCCGGTGCTTGCGGGATATCGGACGGTACATCAGAGGGTGGGAACTGTCCGAAGCCGCCGTGGTTCCATTTGCCGCGGCGGTCGGTTGGTGCAGTACTGTATGCATTTTCGGTCGTATCGGCTTCGGTACTGTCCATGAATTTCTGGAAATCGAACGCTCGTCCGTTGCCTCTGCCGCCGCCGAAGCTTACGCTGTCGGGTTTATAAAGCTCGCCGTGTGCATTCCCGTAATTCCTGCGCAGAAATGCATCCTCGACGCCTTCTGCGGCAAGATACAGCCCCCAGTCCGCGCCGTTGACGGTGAGATAGACATAGCTGCAAAGGGGTGCGCTCACGCCGAATGCATTCATCATCCGATAGGTCAGGTAATCCTTCATGTAGGTATTGTCCTGAATGATGTTATTGAGGCTCAGCTTATCCAGTCCGTAATAGCTGAAGCTGCTGTCATAGTGGTCGAATTCGATTTTGAAGCTGTAACGGCTGCTGTCCATCGAAGCCACATTGCGCAGCGAGGTATTTCCCTTTCCGCGGATTGCAATATTTTGATAGGCTTCTCCGTCGATGACGAGCGTACATTCGGTATATTCTTCGGATTGCGCCGTATTGAGGAAGCCGTCCCAGTCATCGATCACGAGATCGAGATGATGGACGCGGCTGGTATCGAAGAGCCGGCTTTCATAGCCTGCGGCGCTGACGGACGGCACCATACCGAGCGATTCTCCGTTCATAAAAAGGATGGTCAGCAGAATACAGAATACAACCCCCAGCACGCAGATGCGGTCGATATATTTATGTGTTGCCATCGTATCACCTTAACCCATATAATCGCCGTTATAGCTGACGAGAACCGCGCTCCTGACACCCTGCATATCCGCCAGCACATTGATAAAATCGGTATTGTCATCCTTTAGGCGGATTTCCATATTCAGCTCGATTTCACCTTTTTGTGCGGACTTGCTCTTGACTACAGCACGTTCGGTTTTCTGTTCGAGGAATTGTTTCGCCTGCAGTTCGGCATCATGATCTGTACAGCGGATGACTGCGATATAGGGATGCGAGTGGGATTTTTTGTTGACGAAAAGGAGGAGGATGACGCCGATGAGGACGCTTCCGAAGACTGCGAGCGGAATCATGCCGGCGGCGAGTACGATTCCGACACCGATTGCCCAGAATAAGAATGCGATATCCAGCGGCTCCTTGATTGCCGTTCGGAAACGGACGATAGAGAGCGCACCTACCATACCGAGCGAGAGTACGACATTGCTTGTGACCGCAAGAATGACCACCGTTGTAATCATCGTCAGTGCAATCAGAGTGACGCCGAAGCTCGAAGAATACATCACACCCTGAAAGGTCTTTTTATAGATCAGGAAGATGAAAAGTCCGAGCCCGAACGCCAGCACCAGTGCGATTGCCATATCGAGAATGCTGACGCTGGTCATGGTTTCGAGAAAGCTGGATTTAAAAATATCGTTGAAATTCATAAGATCAGACTCCTTTGATGATTGGTTCAGCCGTATCTGCGGCAGACGGCGTATTTGGAAAAGGCAGAAGTATGTCTGCCTTCAAGCTGTATGAGATCCCGAATGACTGCGGGGAGGAACGCGTCCCATTTGACTTCCAGTATGATGGGGGTGTCGCCGGTAGGAATTGTGATACAGTCGGGATTCAGAAAATCGGTACAGAGCAGTCCTGTGCGGATATTGTAGTCGAGTGTGACGCGTACATTACCGGCAGGAAAGAGGAATGGCTCACGCGTATAGTCTACGATGGTTCTGGGCCTTAGTCCCTCTGTTGTCATTTTTCCATAGAGTTCCTGTAAAAGGGGGGGGTCGCTGTCGGAGATCCGGTCGTATGTACCGTTTACGATTGCCTGTGCCTGCTGTGCGGTGAGGATACAGGAATCCTTTCTGCCAAGACCGCTGAATTTGGATTTCTTTTCGAGCCGTATGAACGAGCGGTCATGGTTATAATAGCGGATACGGAATTTTTCGCGGCGGTTGATGCCGTCGAGCTTCTCGCGCAGGGCTTTATCGGAAGGGCTGTCGAAATAGAGACTTCGGATTTCATATCTTCCGTTTGGGGCATACGGATCGGGCTGCATCACCGCAGAAAGCCGCTGACGCAGCACCAGCATATCGGCGTAATTGATTTCGTGCTTCCATTCATGTCGGGGATGTGCATCCATTTTCTATCACCTCGTTTCTATGGTTTGATTGTACCATCCGCAACTGAATCCGGGCTGAAAAGGGCGTTTTGCGATATGAAAGGAATGTGAAAGAAAGCTGAAAGGTATTTCAAACCGTCTTTCAGCTTCGTTTCAGGGAAGATGTGTACGATAATAGTAAAACGAGAGGTGAATACCATGAAAATCTTGATTGTAGAAGATGAAAAGCTGCTGGCGGAATCGCTCTGCAACCTGCTGGAGTCCAAGGGCTTTGAAGCGGAGGCGGTACATGACGGAAGAAGCGGGCAGGAATATGCGGAGCTTGGAGTATATGACCTGTTGATTCTGGATGTCATGATGCCGGAGATGGACGGCTATGAGGTGGCACGCCGCGTGCGTGCCAATCGCTGTACAACGCCGATTCTGATGCTGACCGCAAAATCAGGGCTGGAGGATCGGATTGAGGGCTTGAATGCCGGCGCGGATTATTACCTCACAAAGCCCTTTGATTCGCGGGAGCTGCTTGCCTGTATCAACGCGCTGCTGCGCCGACAGGGTGCACAGGTCAATGAACTGAACTATGGCAATACGGCGCTTGATCTGGAATCAGGGAAGCTGATCTGCGGCACAAAGAGCGTCAGGCTTTCCGCACGGGAATTTGATGTGATGCGGGTACTGATGACCGCAAGAGAGAAGAATGTGTCGAAAGAAACGCTGCTGACGAAGGTCTGGGGATATGATTCGAATGCTGTGGAGAATCATGTCGAGGTGTATGTCGGATTTCTTCGGAAGAAGCTTGCGAGCATCGGCTCGGATATCCGGATCGAAGCCATCCGAAGACTCGGCTACCATCTGGAGGCGGACGATCATGATTAAACGGCTCAGACGGAATTTTATCATCGTGAATATGCTGATTGTAACGGTCATGCTTTCGGTGATTTTCGGGCTGATTCTGTTTTTTACGAAAGCCGATATGGAACAGGAGAATATCCAGCTTCTGCGCTCTGTATCCATGATGCCCAAGCAGCACGGAAGACCGGATAAGCTGCCGGAAGACCGGATGCCGCCGTCGGTATTTTCCGTTCAGCAGATGCGTGACGGGAAATATCTGGCGATCGGTCAGGAAGTGGTGGATTTCTCCGATGAAGCGCTGCTGGAAACGCTTTACAATGCGGCACAGTCCGCCGAATCGGAAACAGGTGTGCTGAAAGCATATGGTCTTCGGTTTCATACAGCACCGGGCCCGATGGGGAAATCAGTTGTGTTCGCGGATATTTCGGATGAACAGAAAACCTTTTTCCGCCTTGCAAGAACCTGTGCGCTGATTGCAGGATTGAGCTTCGGCGTATTCTTCTTTATCAGCATTCTGCTTGCGAAGTGGACGGTAAGGCCTGTGGAAACGGCATGGAACCAGCAAAAACAATTTGTTGCCGACGCCTCGCATGAGCTGAAAACACCGCTGACTGTGATTATGACGAATGCGGAGATGCTGCTGGACGGCGCCCATTCCGAGGAGAAACGGATGCAGTTTTCGGAAAGTATTCTTACGATGTCGAAACAGATGAAGGGGCTGACGGAAAGCCTGCTGGAGCTTGCGCGAAGCGACAGCAATACCGAAAGAATTGTTCGGGAGGATGTGGATTTCAGCCGCTTGTTATCCGAAGCAGTCCTTCCCTTTGAGCCGCTGTATTATGAACGCGGACTTTCGATCGACGCATATATCGAGGATGGCATCCATATCAGCGGCAGTCCGCAGCAGCTTTTGCGGCTGATTGACATTCTCCTCGATAACGCCATGAAATATTCCGATCCGCAGTCGGTGGTCCGGCTCCTGCTGAAGCGTCAGTGCAATGCCTGTATCTTCTCCGTCACAAGCCGTGGGGATACGATCAGCAAATCGGATTTGAAGAATATCTTCCGCCGCTTCTACCGCATCGACAAGGCACGCAGTATGAACCACAGTTATGGGCTTGGGCTTTCGATTGCAGTGCAGATCGTGCATACCCATAGCGGAAAAATCTGGGCGGAAAGTGCCGATCGCACCAATATATTTTCCGTAAAGCTTCCCCTTGAATCCTGATCATATCAGCGGTGCGCCAAAGAAAACCCGTCCGCAGCATGAAACTCTATGCTGCGGACGGGTTTTGTGATATTTCGGGTGGGGATTATAGATGCCAGTGTTCGTTTAAGAATGTGATACGCCGCGTAAGCCATCCGGCAAGAAATTCTGCGGCTTCCTGATGGGTGCGGCAGCCGGCGGCTTCTTTCGAAAGCTCCATCCGGAACGAATCATTTTTCCGGATATTGTCCCATTTTTCGTAATTGCGTTCAAATGCCGCGGCTTTTCCGATATAGTCGGATTCCAGCTGTTCCTGTGCACGGGAGAAGATACCGCTGTCATAGGCGGCAGTCCACTTTTCACGGATCATTTCCTGCATCCAGTCCTCGTAGATGAGGACGGTAAGCCACGGATTGACGGTTTCGTATTCATTGCCGTTGACATCGGGGACGATATTCGCGGCATAAAATCCGGTTCCGTCCGCACAGCGGTCTTTGTTGCCCATTGCGGAGTCGAAATCCCACGGCGCGGTGAACGTCAGCTTTTTATTTCCGCCGATTCCGAAATCTGCACTCAGGAAGAAGCTTGACCAGTAGATATCTGCGTCACAGGTCAGCTCGCTCATGATATATAAATCCACCAGTGAACGGATATCAACCACCTGTTCAACGGCTTCTCTCGGCGTCAGCTCTGTTGTCTTCCGGATCTCGGAATAATCGGCGCTGAAGACATATGCCGTATCCTCATAAGCCGCCGCGTACATAATATCATAGACATGGTTCACGAAGGACGCGATAAAATCATGCTGTTGTTGTGAATAGATATCGCTTTTGATGGTGATGCCGATATCTTTTTTCCGGTCATAGTCGGAATCCTTGAGCGCAGTGATTGTTTTTCCGCTTCCGCCGGTTCCATCGAAGGGCGTGAGGGGGGCGTTCTCCGCATAATCGACATGGAATTGCTGCAGCGGCGGTTCGTTTGTGAAATAGCCGTCCATCTCCATAAAATAGCCGATATCGGTTCCGGTATCATCTTTTGCGGCTTCGGTGATTGCGACACGGTTTTCCTGAATCTGCTGCTGTTCCGTGAGGAGATAGACGCCCCAGTATTCTCCGTTGATTTCGACTTCCACGAGTCCGGTGTCTGCGGCATATAAGCCGTCTTCCGCGAGGAGTTCCCGTGCAATCGTCAGGGCGGTTCGGTTGCGGAGCATTGACGCATCCTTATATTCCGCCATCAGAAGCCAGTTTTTTGCTGCGGCATTGTCATTCAGCCCAAGCAGATTTTGTTTTTGGGGGAACTTGATGCGGAGCCCTTTTTTATCATAGGTTGTCGTCCAATTTCCGCGCACCTTGACATCGGCTTGTGCGCCGTCTGTCAGCACAGTTCCGTCCGTATCCGTCAGCGTAATGCGGCAGGTTTCGTAGTACGGCTCCGGCGGCATCACATAATTCGGCGTCCATGTTGCAATCTGTTCGGATACATGGCGAGCGACAGGCTTCGTCACAAAATCCAAGGCGTTCGGGTCTGTATTGATCGTGACGATAGAAAGCACCGGAAGCTCTTTGGGTGTCATTGTCTCCGGTTTTGCCGCTGTCGTATTTGTGACAGCAGGGGTAGTTGTTTCCGGCTGCGGCGCGGGATTGCTCCGGCTCGTACAGCCCATCAGAAAACAAGCTGCCAGCAGCGGCAGCGATATATTTTTTCGAATTTTCATATGCCTACACTCCGGATGGATAAAATAGATTGGATTGCTGTTATTATACCACAAAGTCGGAGATTTGGCAAGCCACAGTCTGATAAAAAGTGTCCGGCTCCGTATGAAAACGAAGCCGGATATCTTTTGGATGTGAGAAAGTGCCGCGGTTTGCGGGCGTTCAGCGATTTTCTACACCGCGGAGGATTGCCGCCATCAGGTCGGGATATTGTACGCTCAGCGTGTTGCGGTTGACAAGACCGAAGTTTTCGCCGCTTCCGTTGTAAGCGTTGTTGTCCCACCAGACACACGGAATACCGTAGGAATCCGCAGCCTTGAGGTAGTATTCCACCCATTCTGCACGTTCGGACTCATTATCCTTATTGAGTGCACCGAATTCACCGATAATGACCGGAATGCCCTTGCTGATAAAGCGGGTCTGGAGTCCCTTCATGAACTGATGGAGCTCATAGGAGCCGTCGGATTCATCCCATGTCGAGCCGCCTTTGGTATTGAGGGCGAAATCATAGGGTCTGTATGCATGGACGGAAACGATGATATGGTCATCCTCCGGAATTGCGAGGTCATTGAGTGTGACATCATCGGGTGCTGCTGCATAAGGCGGAATCATGACGAAGCGAGCGGTATTGTTGCCGCCGACATCACGGATTGCCTTCAGTGCGGTCGCGTTCATCTGGTTGATGCATTCGCGTGCTTCTGCGTTGCCGCCGGTCCATTCGACATCGGTGCCGACGAGACGGGGTTCATTCAGGGTTTCGAAGATGAGGTGCTGGTCATAATCTGCAAAACGGGTTGCGATCTGGGTCCAGAGTGCGGAGAGCTGTGCATTGGCGCGTTCCATATTATCCTTGACCGGAGACTGCCAAGCGGTATCGTGGTGGGAGTTGAGGATGCAGTACATATCATTGTCGATGACATAATCGACGACTTCCTGTACACGGTTCATCCATTCTTCGGTCACGAGATAATCGGGTGCCGCACCCATTTTTCCGTCCCAGGTGACCGGTACACGCACGGTATTGAAGCCGGCTTTCTTCACCGCGTCAATCATTGCCTTCGTGGTATACGGACAGCCCCATGCCGTTTCATAGGCATACGGAGTGGTCGCGGTGGTGCTGGTGGCATCCAGGGTATTTCCGAGGCTCCAGCCGACCTTGATATTGGAAACGAATTCCATTGCGGTCAGCGAATCATCCACTACGGAGGGATTGAGGAGCTTCCGTTTTAAAAGCGAGAAGTCCGATGCGGTAATGGCATTATTCTTATCGAGGTCAGCGTTTGCCGCATTGGTGAGTTCTTTGTTTGCGCTGAGGAAGCCGAGGAGCATGACGGCGTCGGCGATCGTAACGGATTTATCGGCATTGCAGTCGCCGAGTCTGGTAACGGTACCGAGGTTTGCGGATTTACCGGTTTTGATGCCGACGGAATTGATGGTAAAGGTGTCGATATCGCCCCACCACTGCTGGATCATGAACTGATCGGGCAGCGGCCATTCCTCCGGGATTTCGAATACGATAACACCTTCGCCCTCTGCGATGATGAGCGAATCGGAGTACCAGTCGTTCTCGTTGAATCCTTCGGCATAGTAGCCGATTGCGGGCATGATCTTGCTGCCGGCCTCACCGGTGTAGCTGACCCAGACCTCGGAGACGATTTCTCCGCCCGGTACACCGATTTCCGAGCATGACAGCTCACAGGAAGTCGGAAGCCCGTTGGTTTCGGATGCGTCATTGGTTGTGACCTGAGAATTGACTTCGTAAACATAATTACATTCAGAAATATCGTCTACGGTAAAGGTGGCGACTGCGGATGCCGGCAGGACTGTGAGCTGTGAAAGCACCAGTGATGCTGCTGCGAGGAGTCCGCCGACGCGAGAAAATGTACTGGTTTTCGGCATAAAATTTCCCCCTTATTCAATTTGAAATTTAGACAGATAACCATCCAAGTTGATTATAACAATATAATTTAAGTTTTAAAAGGGGATAAATTGCTTCGTTTTTGTAATATTTTGCCTGTGTTGTCGAACTGTCCAAATCGGAAACTTTCGCTGTCGGCATCCTTTGCGCAATTACATGATTTAAGTGATTTAAGTAATTTGAGTAACTGGTTTGATGAAATAAAATCATATTTGCTTCATAAAAAAGGGGAATCCCCGAAGCGGAGATTCCCGATTGGCGTCAGACTTCTGTGACGGTAAGCTGTGCGGTAAAGGCGGTCGGAGGCGTACCGGCAGCAGGCAGATTGATTGCGGCACCGGAGCGGTTGACGAGCACCCATGCGGTACCTGCCGCAAGGGTCGCAGTTGTTTCACCGCTGACGAGGGTGCTGCCTGCGGCATCCGCTGCGGCTGTGCCGGAATATGCCAGAACGGTTGCGTCATCGAGCGACTGGAGTGCAATCACGATCGGCAGTTCTTCGGACGTGGACTGTGTCAGAACATCCCATGAAAAATGGTAGACGCCGGCTTCGTTGATGACGACCGCACAATTTGCGCTGTCATACGACAATCCGTTTCCGCTGATCCGGACAGTCCCGCTGAGGGGGAGTGCCGCACCGTCGGGGAGTGCCGTGACCGCAGTCGCAAGCTGGACGGTGAAAGCGTCCGGTGCGTTGTTTCCACCGGTACCGCAGTCCGGGCGTGTAGTGGGACAGGTCGGATAGGCGCCGCAGCCGCAATCGCACCCGCAGCCACAGCTGTTATTTCTGCCGAGACTTGCATCAATAATCATATGCTCACTCTTTTCTTTCAAGATTCCGGAACGCAGTCAAACGATCCGTAATACAGCATATGTCACTTGGCTGAAAATGGTGCGGCAGATCCGGAACGGGAAATATCAGGTCATGCGATCGGTTCTGCGGCGTTTTAATGTCAGTAGACAAATCACCAGCCCCAGCGGAAAGATGACTGCGGTCAGCAGTCCGATCCGGATGGAACCTGCGGCATCTCCCACAAGGCCTGCGATTGTCGGGCCGGACGCACATCCGATATCACCGGCAAAAGCGAGGAGTGCGAACATTGCCGCGCCGCCGTTGGGAATCCGCTGTGCGGAGAGCGAGTAGGTACCCGGCCACATGATGCCGACCGCAAAGCCGCAGACCGCACAGCTTAACAGTGCCGCAATCGGATTCGGAATCAGTGTTGCCGCGAGATAACATCCCACACAGAGCATACCGCTCCATACAATCACGCGCTGTAATTCCATATGTTTTCCGAAGAAGCTGTAGATCATGCGTGCCGTGCCCATGAGTGCCGCAAAGGTACAGGGTCCCAGCAGGTCGCCGATTGTTTTTGAGACATGAAGGCCTTCCTCCGCGAACAGTGACGCCCATTGCGACATCGAAAGCTCACTTGCCCCCGAACAGACCATGACGATGCACATCAGGAGAAAGGTGCGGTTTTTGACGAGCTCACGCAGGGGAATACAGCCGCCTTCTTCTTCGAGCGTGCGGATCGGGACGATGCGGAACAAAGCCGCGTCCAGCGCCGGAATGACCGCCCAGATACATGGCAGATACCGCCATGCACCGAGTCCGAAGATGAGGAAGAAGAGGGTTGAGCCGATGACGACAAGCATCTGACCCCAGCAGTAGAAAGAATGGAGAAGGCTCATCGTCGAGGCTTTTTCATCACCGGGAAGTGCTTCGACGACGGGCGAGATCACAACCTCGTCCAGTCCGCCGCCGATGGCACAAAGTATTCCTGAAAGCGCAAGCCCGATGTAAGGCGGAAGGAGATAGGGGAGTATGGAATATCCGACGAGTCCTGCCGCAGCGAAGATATGTGCCGCGACGCACGCACTCCGATAGCCGATACGGCGGAGCAGCTTGATTGTTACAAGATCCGTAAGAATCTGAACGGTGAAATTCAGTGTAATCAGCAGACTGATCTGATCGAGCGACAGCCCGAATTCGCGGGAGAATGTCACGAACAGCAGCGGTGCCAGATTATTGACGATCGCCTGTGTGATATATCCGATATATGCGGCGAATCTGGTATGTCGAAATGTTGCTTGCATATGCACCTCCAAAAAGCTTCCGTTGGCATCTGCCTCGGAAAATAAATGCCCCGACAAAAGATCGGCAGGAACAGCATCCTCTTTTTTGACTTTGAAAAGAGAACGTGTTCCTGCTTTTTTATTCCGATGCTGCGGTGTTTATCTGTTAGGGGAAAAATCTGGTGAAGCGGCGGCGGATATGGTCAAATGTGGAGGACTGATCGGATTCGGCTGTCTGTGCAGCAGTTTCATCCTCGTAATCCCGCTCGTCATCGGCATATTCCTCATAATCCTCGTAGCCCTCATCATCATTTTCGTAATCATCATATATCTCGGCATAATCATCATGGGAACGGCCGGAATTGTGATGTCGATAGGGTTTGGGGGGCTGATGGGAGAGCCGGCCCTCGAAGGCTTCGAAAAGGGTGCCGATATCCGCGATGACATCATTCATATCGTGGGAAAACTGATTGAGCTGTGTACGCTGTTCGGCACAGCTATCGAGTACATGATCAAACTGACCCTGGAGCTCCAGCAGAAGCTTCATTGCCGCTCTGGCATTTTCTTCTGCCTGCCGCAGTCTTGACGCCATGGGTGTTACAAGCGTTTCAAGCTCCTGTAAGCGATATTCCAGTTCTGCGATACGGTCTTCGTAATATTCCGGCATATGTCATCCAGTCCCTTCGTTTGATAGCATCCTGTCTGAATTTATGATATGCAGCCGACAGGAAAAAGGTTTCTCTCGTATTATACCATAGTTTTCTTTGCTTGTCCAGCATTTTTGCTGATCTTTCCCATACTTTCGGGTATATGCCGCAAAAGAGGGTGGGATGGTGTTCGAGGGAGGTTTTTGTGGTTTTGGGGTGTTCATATGTTTATCTTCCTAGATTTGTTTTCGTGCCAGGATAAAACGAAAGGGGCAAACCAAGGGTAAGGGGGAGAGTTTGAGGGATGTTCTCACGGTTTCCTGTATTCATATGTTTATCTTCTTAGCATTGTTTTCGTGCCGGGATAAAACGAAAGGGGCAAACCAAGGGTAAGGGGGAGTGTTCGAGCGCGGCTCTCACGTCTCCCCCTTGACCCTATGGTTTTCCCCCTTGGTTATTTATTCGAATATAAAAAGAAAGGAGACAACCAAGGGCAGGGGGAGGATTTGAGGGATGTTCTCACGGTTTTTCTGTATTCTTTTGGTTTTCTTCTGTGAATGATTTATCGTGCTTGGATAAAACGAAAGGGGCAAACCAAGGGCAATTTATTGCCTTGGGGTGTGAGAGAATGCGCGGGAGCGCTCTTTCCTCCCCTATGGGTGTCCCCCTTGGTTATTTTCACGAATATAAAAAAGAAAGGGGGGAGTGTTCGAGCACCGCTCTCACTTCCCCCCCTTGACTATGTGAAAAATATAAACTTATGCACCGATTTTACGGAATTTCTGATAGCGGCCGGAGAGAAGTGCCTCGGTAGGGAGTGCAGCTTTCTGTTCCAGCTCCGAAATCAGAAGCTTCTTTAAATCATCACAGATTTCCTTTTCTGTACGGTTTTGTTCCTTGACAATGTGCTCGACAACCTCGAAATTCAGCAGGTCATAGGAAGTGAGCTTGAGTGCTTCCGCAGCTTCCGCGGCTTTGGATGCATCTTTCCAGAGAATACTTGCGCAGCCTTCGGGCGAAATCACGGAATATACTGCATTTTCAAGCATAATCGCAGTATCGCAGACGCCGAGTGCAAGTGCGCCGCCGCTTCCGCCTTCTCCGATGACAACAGAAATAATCGGCACCTTTAAGCCCATCATCTCATAGAGATTTTCTGCAATGGCTTCTCCCTGACCGCGCTGTTCCGCTTCCATCCCGCAGTAAGCACCGGAGCTTCCGATGAAACAGAGGATCGGACGGTTGAATTTCTCCGAGAGCTTCATCAGACGGAGTGCTTTCCGATAGCCTTCGGGAGAAGGACAGCCGAAATTGCGGCGCATACGGTCTTCGATCGTATTTCCGCGTTCCATGGCGATGACAGTAACGGGGAAATTTCCGATCCAGCCGACGCCGCTGATGATTGCGGCATCATCGCGATAGCGTCTGTCGCCGTGGAGCTCGATAAATCCGTCAATCATACGGTCGATATAATATCCGCCGGTCGGACGCTTTCCGTTTCGTGCCGCCTGTACGCGTTCATATGCTGTTTTACTCATACGGTTTTTCTCCTTTCCTGCCGCATCAGCGTATCATGCTTCCGATGGAGGCGGAGCAGTCTCGCAAGTGTATATTTCAGGCGCGGACGTTCCTCGATCATGTCCACAAAGCCATGCTCCAGCAGGAATTCGGCACGCTGGAAGCCGGCAGGAAGCTTTTCGCCGGTGGTTTGTTCGATGACGCGCTGACCGGCAAAGCCGATGAGTGCTTTGGGTTCCGCGAGAATGACATCGCCCTGCATCGCAAAGCTTGCAGTAATACCGCCGGTGGTGGGATCGGTGAGAACAGGAAGATAGAAGTTGCCGGCTTCACTGTGGCGTTTGACAGCGCCGCTGACCTTTGCCATCTGCATCAGGGAGAGGATACCCTCCTGCATTCTGGCACCGCCGGAGGTGATAAATCCGACAACAGGAAGCTGCATTTCGAGTGCTTTTTCAAAGAGTCGGGTGATTTTCTCGCCGACAACCGTACCCATGCTTCCCATCATAAAGGCAGAATCCATGACAAAGATTGCACAGCGGATGCCGTCGATTTTTCCCGTTCCGCAAACAACAGCTTCCTTGAGGTTTGTGTTTTTCTTTGCACATTCAAGCTTCTGGGCATAATTGGGGAAAGCGATGGGGTCGGTGCTTTTCATGTTCTTATCAATTTCGGAAAAGCTGCCCTTATCGAGCACAGAGTCCAGTCGTTCACCTGCACGCATACGGAAATACATTCCGCAGGACGGACAGATCATATCATTTGCACGCAGCGTATCGTAGTCTGTTTCGGTATTGCAGTGTTTACAGGTACGGGTTTCGGGTTCTGCGGCAGCATTGGAGTTCGGGAGCAGACTGCTCAGGCTTTCTTTCAGATTCATATATGCTTACTCCGTTTCCTTTTGCATCAGCGCAAAGGAGAATTCGGCTGATACACAGCGTTTTCCGTTGACAAAGCCCTCGCCCTTCGCGAAATAGAACGGGGCTTTTGCACGGACAATCTCACTTTTCATTTCAAATACATCACCCGGTACAACGGGATGACGGAAGCGAACTTTTTCGAGCCCCGTCAGCAGTGTATGCATATCAGGCGCAGCGGTGCCGTCGAGACATACACAAACCGACTGTGCGAGCATTTCGCAGAGTACAACACCCGGTACAACCGGATGATCGGGGAAGTGGCCGTCTAAAAACCATTCATCTCCGACAATTTTGCGTTTCGCATAGGATACGCCGTCAATGACCTCAGCCTCATCCAGCAGCAGCATACTGCTGCGGTGGGGGAGGATATTCATCAGTTCTTCTCTGTTCATAGCGTGTGCCTCAGATCTTACGGAATCCGACACAGGCGTTATGGCCGCCGAAGCCCAGCGAAGTGGAGATCGCAAGATCCAGCGGTGTTTTCTGTGCGGTATTGGGCGTATAGTTCAGGTCGCAGTCCGGATCGGGTTCCTGATAATTGATGGTCGGGGGAACGATATTCTCCTTGAGTGCGAGGACGGCAGCAATGGCTTCGATTGCGCCTGCGGCACCGAGGAGATGTCCGGTCATAGACTTTGTGGAGCTGATATGGAGCTGATAAGCGGCGTCGCCGAATACATTCTTGAGTGCCTGTGTTTCGGTTTTGTCATTGAGGGGGGTACCGGTACCGTGTGCATTCACATAGATCCGGTCAGCCGGCACAGCCTTTCCTTCTTCGCCGAGACAGTCCGCAATTGCTCTTGCGGGATTGACGGCAGATTCTTCGATGGCAGTGACATGGTATGCGTCACAGGTGGTGCCATAGCCGCAGACCTCAGCATAAATCTTCGCGCCTCTTGCGACAGCCTGTTCATACTCCTCTAAGATGAGCGCACCCGCGCCCTCGCCCATGATGAAACCGCCGCGGCGGCGATCAAAGGGGATTGAAGCGGCATTCGGATCGGTGCTTTCGGAGAGTGCCATGCAGTTGGTAAAGCCGGCAACCGCAAGCGGTGTAATAGACGCGTCAACGCCGCCGGTAATGATGGTATCGAGATAGCCGTCCCGAATCATGCGATAAGCCTCACCGATACAGTTGGTACCGGTCGCACAGGCTGTTGTCAGCGAGAGACAGGAGCCTTTTGCACCGAAGCGGATCGCGATATTGCCCGCAGCCATATTGGAAATCATCTTGGTGATAAACAGCGGAGATACACGCGACGGGCCGCGCTGTAAAAACTTCGAATGTTCATCCAGAAATGTTTCGAATCCGCCGATACCCGAACCGAAGATAACGCCCATGCGTTCGGATGCAAAGGGTGTTGCCGGCGCAGCGTCCGTCATTGCCTGTGCAGCCGCCGCGATGGCGAACTGAACGAAGCGGTCATTGCGTCGGACATCCGCCTTATCCATATAGAGCAGCGGGTCGAAATTCTTGACCTCAGCCGCAAGCTTTGCGCGGAAATCCGTGGTATCAAAGCGTGTAATCGGCGCAATGCCGCAGGTTCCGCTGCAAAGCGCATTCCAATATTCCGTCATATCACAGCCGATGGGGGTTACCGCACCGAGTCCTGTTACAACTACTCTTCTCATCTGCATACTACTCCCTTATTTGCGTTTAGATTGCGAGACCGCCGTCCACGCGAATCACAGTGCCTGTGATATAATCCGATGCGTCGCTTGCTAAGAATGCCACGGTATTCGCGACATCTTCCGGCTGACCGGCGCGCTTGAGCGGAATGCTGTTCAGATACTGTTCCCGATTCTTCAGGTCCTGGGTCATTGCCGTTTCGATAAAGCCCGGCGCGACCGCGTTGCAGCAGATATTTTTTCCTGCGAGCTCACGCGCCGCGGTTTTGGTCATGGCAATCAGACCGGCTTTGGATGCGGCATAGTTTGCCTGACCGGCGGTACCGAGAAGACCCGAAACAGATGCGATATTAATAATTTTTCCATATTTCTTTCGGAGAAAATGCTTGCAGCAGCTTTGAATCATATGGAAGCAGCCTTTTAAGTTGGTATTGATGACTGCGTCAAATTCTTCCTCACGCATAGTGAGAATCAGATTATCTCTTGTGATGCCGGCGTTATTGACGAGCACCTCGATGCTGCCGAACGCGGCGATAATTTCTGCGACCACAGCTTTACACTGTGCTGCGTCCGCGACGTCACAGGCATAGATTTCTGCACGGACATCGGTATTGTCACAGATATCCTGACGGACGGCTTCTGCTTTTTCACGGTTTCCGCCATATAAAATCGCGACATTGTAGCCGTCAGCGGCAAGCTTCCGGACGATGGCAGCACCGATTCCGCCGGATGCACCGGTAACGATTGCTGTTTTACCGTTCTGCATTGGCAGTTACCTCCTCGACAGTTTTTGCGAGCGTTTCCGCATTTTCAACGGAATATACGCGGGTGTCCTTCGAAATTTTCCGGATCAGTCCGCAGAGTGTTTTTCCGGCACCGACCTCGATGAAATCGGTATATCCGTCCGCAAGCATCTGTTCAATGGCGGACTGCCACTGGACCGGACTTTGCATCTGGCGTGCCAAGGTATCGCGAACGGTCTCCGCTTCGCCATAGGGCATTGCGGTCAGGTTTGCATAAACCGGAAGCTTCGGTGCGGTCACCTCGAACGAATCGAGTACAGTACGGAACTGTTCGGACGCATTCGCCATAAAGGGGGAATGGAATGCGGCGCTGACCGCGAGGGGAACACATTTTCCACCGCGTTCTGCCATACGGGCAGTGAATGCTGTCATGCTGGATTTCAGACCGGATACAACGATCTGACCGGGACAGTTGAAATTCACGGCATAAAGCGCCGGAAATTCCGCGGCAGTCTGCTCGATCAGCGAACGATCCGCGCGCAGCACCGCACACATTGCGGTATCGGCAGCTTTTGCGGCTTCATCCATCAGCAGACCGCGCTTTGTCACGATGGAGAAGCCGTCCTGATGGGAATATGCGCCTGCGAAAGCGAGCGCGGCTACTTCACCGAGCGAAAAGCCTGCGACACCATCCGCTTTCACACCCTGTTCTTCGAGTGCAAGGGCGGCGGAAAGATCGACTAAGTATAAGCAGGGCTGGGTGTTGCGGGTTTCCTTCAATGCTTCGGGCGTACCGGAAAAGGACTGTTCCATCGTACCCGGACGGGACTGCTCCGCCATATCGTAGAGTGCTTTCGCGGCGGCAGAATTCTCATAGAGCGACTGTCCCATGCCGACATATTGTGCACCCTGTCCGGAGAATACAAATGCTATTTTACCCATGTGATACCTCGTTTCAAATGACATTCCGCACCGTTCACGATATCGAGAATGATATCGGAAGCGGACTGTTCTTCAGAGAGCATACCTGCAATCTGACCGGCGAGGAAGCATCCCCGCTTTTCATCGCCATCCCGTACAGCTGCCCGGAGTGTACCGACAGCGAGCTGTTCGAGTTCATCATCTGGAATGGACGTATATTCGAGCTTTGCATATTCCCGCGAGAATTTTGTCTTCAGGCTGCGGACGGGGTGGCCGAGCCGCTTGCCGGTGACGATCGTGGAAATATCATTGGCTTTGATGAGCTTATCCCTATAAATCTGCGGAATCGCGCATTCTGTTGCGAGGAGGAAGCGCGTACCGACCTGAACGCCGCAGGCGCCCAGCATCATCGCTGCTGCCATACCGCGGCCGTCACCGATACCGCCTGCTGCGATGACCGGAATTGAAACCGCGTCACAAACCTGCGGAACGAGAGCCATCGTTGTCAGTTCGCCGACATGGCCGCCGGATTCACCGCCTTCTGCGATGATCGCAGCCGCACCGGCACGTTCCATCAGCTTTGCGAGCGCAACGGAAGCAACCACAGGGATGACCTTCACGCCGGCTTCCTTCCACATCGGGACATACGAACCGGGATTTCCTGCACCGGTTGTGACAACCGGTACTTTTTTGTCTGCAATGACCTGTGCCATTTCCGCGACACGTTCACCGTGCAGCATCAGATTGACGCCGAAGGGTTTATCGGTCTTTTCGCGGATCAGGTCAATTTGTTCTGCCAGCCATTGCGGGTCGCCTGCGGCGGCAGAAAGGATACCCAGTCCGCCGCTTTCGGAAACTGCCGCTGCCAGCGCTGCGTCGGAGATATGTGCCATACCGCCCTGGAAGACGGGGTAGCGGATTCCGAGCAGCTCGCAAATCGGTGATACAATCATGCGTTTGCCTTTGCGTCGATGTATGCAGCCAGCTCTTTGACGGAAGTGCCTGCTTCACCGGCAACGATCTCTACGCCGAATACATCTTCCATTTCCATCAGGATTTCAACAGCGTCGAGGGAGTCCACACCCAGATCTGCGAATGTAGTTTCCGCAGTAATTTCGGATGCGTCCATTTCGAGATGGTCAGCCAGAGCTTCGATTACTTTTTCGATTGTCATAATAAGATCCTCCAAAAATTAAAATTAGTATTTGATTATACAAACGGCGCTGGAAAGTCCACCGCCAAATGCAGACATAGCAATCAGGTCGCCGTGTTTTGCCTTACCGCTCCGCAGGAGCGCGTCGAGTGCAATCGGAACGCTTGCCGCGGAGGTATTGCCGACGGTATCAATATTCACGAAGAACTTCTCCTTCGGCACACCCAGCCGCTTGGATGCGAAATCAATGATACGGCGATTTGCCTGATGGGGTACGAACCATGCGATATCTTCAAGCGAAACACCGTATTGTTCCACCGCATAGCGCATATCCTCGGTCATACGATTGACCGCAAATTTAAAGGTTTCCTGTCCGTTCATGTTGACAAACGGAGGTTCTTTTTCCTTTTTGAAGAAGGGCGATGCGCCGCTGTGGGTCGGGACATAAATCACATCGCGGTCACCGCTGGTATAGATACGGGATACGACAGGTTCCTTTCCGGGCGCGAGGACTGCTGCGCCGGCACCGTCACCGAAGATGACACAGGTCGAACGGTCGCTCCAGTCAATGATTTTGCTCATGCGTTCTGCACCGAGGACGAGAATGCGCTGCATTCCGCCGCGCTGCATATAGGAGATTGCGATATCGAGTCCGAATAAGAATCCGCTGCAGCAGGAATTGACATCGAACGCCGGACAGCTTGCACCGATTGCTGCCTGAACGGTACTTGCAACCGTCGGGCAGGCGGTATCCGAGGACATGGTTGCAGCGATAATGAGGTCGATGTCCCCGCCGCTGCATCCCGCAGCTTCGAGCGCACGGTTTGCTGCCTGAATCGCCATATCTGCGGCAGTTTCGTTGACTGATACATGACGCTCGGCGATACCGACGCGCTGCTGGATCCATTCGTCGTTCGTTTCCACCAGCGCAGACAGCTCGTCGTTTGTCACAACACGTTCCGGTATATATGAACCGGTTCCGATAATCTGAATACTCATCCGGTTATCCTTTCAGCACACAATGTGCTCATTTATTTTTTCAGCACAATCTGTGCTGAAGTTTTTTGCGTAAATATTTGAAAAATATGAAAAGTATTTTTCGGTGTGTCAGCACACGGTGTGCTGACAAAAAGGAGAACGAAAACCATGGGGCCGAGGGGTTACCGGTCGGAATCAGGTTTTCGTTTTCTGAACTCCATGCATAAAGCAGCCGAAGCCCAGACGGAAAATTTTTACCGCATCTTCTTTCGAGAGCTTTCTGCCGATTGCGTCGGCATTGAATCCGCGGCAGAAGCACCAGATGGAGTGGCTGAGCGCTTCGGAATCGAGGGTTTCTTCAATATATCCGAGCTGTTTGGCGTGTTCGAGGATATGCGTGACCTCGCGCATCCACCAGAGTCGGTTGCTTTCGGTGAGGGAATCGTGCTCGAACATATACTGGCTGAAATTGTGCTTGACATCATAGGTACTGATGAGCACCTGTACTGCCAGTTCGGTGGCAGCCTCGAAGAAGCTTTCGCGCGTGGTATATTCGATCTGGAAACAGCTCCGCATTTTCAGCACTGCATTTTCATAGACGATCTGCAATACTTCGTCGCAGTTCCGGAAGCGGTTATAAAATACACGATTCGTTGTTCCGAGCTGACGGATAATTTTACGGACGGTGACGTTATGTGCGCCCTCCTGCATCGCGAGCTGTTCGGTGATACGGATAATTTCCTCGGAGCGTTCGTCGCGAATCAGCTTTCGTTCTTTTTCATCCATATGTTGTCGTTCATGTCCTTTGTGATGGGGACGCGTTCCTTTCTGTTTGGGCTTTGGGGTGCGAGTCTTGTAAGTATCGGCACAGGTTTCAGCACACCATGTGCTGAAAGAGATTATAGCATAGTTTTCCGCCTTTGTCAAGTCCCTGTCCGAAATTCCTGTGTTTCCCTACCGTTTTTCCGTATTTTCATAGGAATCGGGTGGTGTTATTCGGGCAGTGTGCCGAAAAATAAGGGGGGAGCGGCACTATACCAAAATCGGCGGCAGCAAATCCACTTGCCGCCGCCGCTATCAAAACAGCCGCTAAACCAGCTCCCGGATCCGAGAGCTGTTCATATGGACAGAGATCCGACGCGGCTGCGTGAAGCATCTGTCACCCTCGTATCATATCGGAGTGCATCGCTGCTGTTGCTCTTAGTATATGCGGAAAATCGGAAAATGCGAAAGGGAATCTTTTCCGGCTCAGGAAAGTGCTTCCACATCCTCAAAGCGGAACTGGGGATGAAGGGCGAGATTGAGTGCTGCCGCTATCATCGCAGATGCGTGAGAAAGGAGCTTGTCGATATCGCGCGGCGTCACCATCATATTCGGAAGTGCATGGTTTGTATCCCGAAGGGCTTCGCCGGTATACTGCGAAACAATCGTATGCATATCCACAACGGTCGGAACGCCGATGGCGATGACGGGAATCCCGAGGGTACGATCGGAAAGCTCTGCACGACTATTCCGGACACCGCTTCCCGGAGAGATGCCTGCATCAGAAACCTGAATCGTGGTACCGAGGCGGTGGAGATCGGAACAGGCGAGTGCGTCGATGGCGATGACAGCCTGCGGATGGACGGTATCGCGGAGTGCGTGAATCAGCTCGGCGGTTTCGATTCCGGTCTGACCGAGAACACCGTTCGCGAGGACGCTCACCGGACGAAGCCCGCGGAGAAAGTCGGTATCGGGATCATCCGCGGCAAGTTCGGTTCGGAGATGGCGTGTCGCGAGGAGTTTTCCTGCGACATCGGGGCCGAGGGCATCGGGGGTAATGTCGCTGTTTCCGAGGCCTACGACGAGAATATCGCCGTCGGGGAGAAAATTCCGCAGTTCGTCTGCGAGCTCCTCGACCTGTTCACGGTATCGCTCGGAAAAATGGCTGAGGCGTTCGCCTTCGAGGGTAAGGTAGCGTCCCTTGGGTCTGCCGATGGGCGTTCCGTGTGCATCACTGTCGATCATGATTTCGGTAATATGAAATACGCTTCCGCGCTCTGAAATGGTAATTCCCTCGCTGTTTTTGATATTTCCCGCCTGTTCGAGGGCAAGATCTGTTCTGGTCTGCATACCGCAGCAACCTCCTGTTCATTGTGCAAACTGCTGAAAACTTTGCAGAAAAATCGTCAAAATATTTCTGCCCGACCGCTTGCAATTTTCTGGAAATGATGGTACAATAATATATGGTTTTGCAGCATCGCAAGATAGCGGTCCCCACCCGCAAACGGCAAGTCGGCCCCGCCATAACCGGTTTGCATTACTGTATGCCGCTTTTCCGAAATTATTCTATTTCTGAACATTCGAGAAAAAAGGAGTAAACCAACATGGCAAACGCAAAAGTGAACGCACCGAAAAAGCGTCCGACCCCTGAGAAGAGAGACAAGATCAATGCTGCTCGCGCTGCTCGTAACCGTGCAACTCGTTCCGCTCTGAAGACCGCAATCAAGAAGGCGAACTTTGTTGGCGGTAAGGATAAGGAAGCTGTTGTCCGTTATGCAATCAAGCGTGTCGATCAGGCTTGTGCAAAGGGCCTGCTTCACAAGAACTGTGCAGCTCGTAAGAAGTCTCAGCTGATGAAGCTTCTCAACGCGTAATTTATTTTATTTATCAAAAACACTCGCAGTCTGTTACGGATTGCGAGTGTTTTTTCTGTATGCGTGCATATTCCGGGCCTCCTTGGGAGATACTGGCGGAAGAAGGGAGGAAATCGGATGATTGTAGGATTTCTGCGCGCATTGATTTTATACCTGACGGTAATTTTTTCGGTAAGACTGATGGGGAAACGCCAGATCGGCGAGCTTCAGCCCTCGGAGCTGGTGGTGACGATCCTGATTTCGAATATTACAACCCTGCCGCTGGAGAATCAGGAATTTCCGCTGCTTCCGGGGCTTGTGACGGTGCTGACGATTGTATGTGCGGAGGTATTGCTCTCGTATGCGTCACTGCATAACAAACGACTGCGGCGGCTGATTTCGGGAAGTCCGCAGCTTGTGATCCGGAACGGGGAAATTGACCAGCAGGCGATGGCAAATCTTCGGTTCTCGCTCGATGACCTGATGACGGCACTCCGGACGGGCGGTACCTTTGATGTAACGGAGGTACAGTCGGCAATCGTGGAAACGAATGGTACGGTATCGGTTTACCTGAAACCGGAATTCCGCCCTGTAACCTGCGGCGATATGGAATGTGTCGGGGAGGATACGAATCCGCCGGAGGTTCTGGTTGCGGACGGCCGCGTTAGTCGGGAGGGGATGGCAGCTGCCGGATTTTCGGACTCCATGCTCGAAAAGCTGCTGAAAAAGAAAAAGATGACGGTGGCGGATATCTTTTTGCTGACGGTGGACGGGAACGGGGTAAAATGTCTGGTGCGGAAGGATGGGATGCGATGAAGCCGACAAGAATGAAAATTGCCGCCGCGGTTTTATCTGCCATCGTGATTCTCCTTGCGGTATCTCACCTGACGGTAGCACGCGAATGCCGCCGGATTTTAAACGCAGTCGAAGCGGTTGCCGTGTCCGAACAGTCGGATATGGACAGCGCGGTGATCGGAACAAACATCGAAACGCTGCAAAACCGTTGGAGGCATACGTATCTGGTGCTTCGGCTCTTTATCCCGACCACAGAACTCGAAGAAGCAGATACGCTGATTGCACGGCTTCCGGCATTACAGCAGGCAGGATGTGAGGAGCTGTGCGCGGACTGCGCGGCAATCTCCGCTTCGATTCTCCGGATTTCCCGTTCGCAGTTTTATGTACTATGACAAATCCCCCGACCGCCATCCTTGTTATGGGGATGGCAGACGGGGATTTCTTCAGCCAAAGAGATAATACTTGTCGTCGTTGGTGCGGATGACAATCATTTCCTGTTTCTGGACAACGGGAACCGCTTCCTCGTCGCCTTCATAGAGTGCATAGAGTGTAAATTCGACATCCCGGATTTCGGCGGCGTCTTCGCGTGCCGCATCAGAGAATTCCGCGTCAAACAGTCCGGCACTCTCATAGGTAGAAAAGAAGTTGTCGATATCCTCGTTTTCACGATACCCGGCCTCAAGTCTTGTGAGGTGCCAGCTATCGTATCCGTCCTCGTCAAATTCTGTACAGAGCGTATGGAAGACTTCTTCTAAACTGGAATCGTTGCTTTCGAGGTATGCGCCGAAGGCTTCCTGATACGGGGGATAGACCGTCTTTTTGTAGCCCTCGAATTGTTTTTGCTCGATGGCTTCGAAGTAATCCCGGATGCAGTTTGCATAGTTCATATCAAAGCCTTCTTCGGGTGCCGCGATCACCATTTCTCCGGTCATGGAGGCAGCAGCGTCATCAGTATCCTGCTGCGGTTGTTCCTTCTGCTCACAGCCGCAGAGCAGTACGGCTGCCGCACAGAAATAAGCCCATAATTTTTTCATCATATCTCTCCTGCTTTCTCAATCAAACATAATATACCATTCGCCCTGATAGCGGAGGGTAACAATCGTTTCTTCCGTGAGCATCACACCGGTTTCATGGCGGATACCGGAATCCTTTTCGGTGAGGAACCGCGCGATGGAAAGCTCATAGGCGGCGTCAATATCCTGAGACATTTTCGGGATCTTCTGTTCTGTACAAAGCGAGTCGATCATTGCAATGACATTTGCGCTTTCGGAATAGACGGTACCTTTTTTTGCGTCGGTAATATCAATCAGCGAGAAGTCATATTCCGTTTTATCCTCGGCAGTCAGGTCAGTCTGATAAGCGAAGTTCAGAATATCGGCATCCGTGAACTGACCGTCATTGAGGACGCTTAACATATAATCGTGATAGATCGGGAGCTGGACAGACTGGAATAATGCGGTGTCCTGTGTCTGGATCGCATAATAGAAGTCGGAAATCTTAGAGACGAGTGCGTCATCCAGATAGCGTTTATCATGCTGGACGGAGATTTCGTTGGAATGATTGAGCGTAAGGGTTGCGCCATAGGGAAGCTGATCCTGAGAGATTTCGGAATCATCGCCTTGTGTTCCGCAGGCGGTCAGACAGAGAATGCTCATACAGAGGGCGAGGGAGCATGGAACGGTCTTTCGGAGAAAGCGCGGAATCGAATGGAACTGCATATCTGAAGGACTCCTTTCAAAGAGCGTCTGTTGATCGGGCTGACCCCCCAAATACGATAGCATAATTTCACGATGCTGTCAAGGGATCAATCATGAAAATCGCCCAAGCCGCCATACGGCTCAGGCGATCCGATATTATTCAGTGGGTTTCTGTGGGCGGCCCGGACGTTCGGGGCGTGGTTTGCGTTCGGTATTCTGGGGTTTGCCGCCTGCGTCATTGCCGCCGCGGGGGTTGTTGTGGAATCTGCGGTTATGATTGCCGCCGTGGTGATAATTACGCTGGCCGCGCTGCTGAGGCGGACGGCGGTTACCGCCCGGCTGGGCGGATTTTTCGTGCTCCGGAGCAGAAGCCGCGGAAGAATCATCCGAAGCGGTGCGCTGTGTGACGGCACGATGCTCGGTGAAGTCCTCGTCCAGCGTGAAATTATGGTATACCGGCGCATTGCGCTGGGGTGCAGGCTTTGCCTGCTGTCGGGTTTCACCGAATTCCGGATGGAGCGTGCTGCTGTCCTCTGCGGCGGCATTTCCCTCGGATTCCGACTGCGGACGGGGTTTTTGCGGCTTTGCGGCAGGATGATTCTGGCGGTTCGGGCGTTCACGCCGCTGCGGTCTGGAAGCATTTTCCTTTGGCGCAGAAGCGGTATTCCGGTTTTCGCCGGACATCTCCGAAGCTTTCGGCATATCCTTGGTTTCGGTCGGGGCATCCTTTTGTTCTGCTGCGGGTGCGGGAGCAGCAGGATGCTTGGAGGCGACTGTTTTATTGACATTATCGCGCCGCAGGTCTTCCCGCGTCATGCGTTTTGAGAGATCCTGAAGCTGTTCCACCGCGTCACGATCCACCGTGATGGGCATCTCGGCATTTTCCGGCTTCACACGAAGCTTTCCGGTAATCAGATTTGCTTCCATGACATAGGCACGAACCGGCGGATCATTCTGTAAAAGCACCGTAGAGCCGACCTTCGGGGTAAAGCGGAGCAGCTCCTCATAGACCGGACTTTCATATCTCAGACAGCACATCAGCCGTCCGCAGGTTCCGGAGATTTTGGAAGGGTTGAGTGCAAGGCCCTGTTCCTTCGCCATTTTAATAGTAATGGGCTGGAAATCATTGAGATAGCCCTTACAGCAGAATTCTCTGCCGCAGATACCGAGTCCGCCCAGAAGCTTTGCCTCATCGCGGTCACCGATTTGTCTGAGCTCGATGCGCACATGGAATGCGGAGGCGAGGTCTTTTACGAGCTCACGGAAATCAACGCGGGATTCTGCCGTAAAATAGAAAATGAGCTTATTGCTGTCGAAGCCGCATTCCACATCGACCAGCCGCATCGGGAGATCTCTTGCGGTGATGCGCTCCTCACAGACGCGGAAGGCTTCTGCCATATACTGTTTATTTTTTTCGAGGATTTCCATGTCCTCATCGGTTGCAAGACGGAGAATGGGTTTGAGCGGAGCGGTGATGGTGTCATCGGGAACGGCGTGTCGTCTTGCGGCAACCTCTCCGCATTCGGGGCCTCTTGCGGTTTCGACAACGACATAGCTTCCTTCTGCGGGATTAAAATCGCCCGGTGCAAAGGAATATACCTTTCCGCTGCTTTTGAATTTGACGCCAATGATTTCAGTCATAGATAAGCTTGCCATGCCGTACCGTGAGAACGGATGCGACATATCTCCTTTCGGATAAACTGTTAAGATAAAAATAAATATAGGGTATGCAGACCGCGGTGCAGGGCGTTGTTTCAGCGGCTTGCGAGTGCGGCACAAAGGGCTGTGACAGCGAGCACCGCTCCGACATTGCCGTCGAGGTCTGCGATGGTTTCGAGGATACATTCATGCAGCTGCATAGCGCGGCGCGGCGTCAGACCGGAGGAGAGTGCCGCCGAGGCGTTCTTATCGCAGCCCAGACGGTCGAAATCACCGTCCATGGATAACACCGCAGCGTCACGAAGCTGGGTGTCAAGGAGGAGGAGTGTTTTCCGGAGTCTTTCCTTATCGCCCGCGGCAGCCGTCAGCAGCCGCAGCATTTCATATTCATTCCGGTCTGCGAGGAGCTGGGTAAGCTTCGCGGCGTCATCCGCCGACTGACGCAGTCCGTCATCTTCCAGATAGGCGATGCATTTTCCGATATTCCCGTCGAAGCGTGAAACCGCACGCTGAACATCCTGTTCGGGGAATCCTTTTTTGAGGAGTGTCTCGACGCATTCGCCGCGTGCAACCGGAAAGACAGCCTTTGCGGTCATACGGGAGAGAAGCGTCGGGAGGAGTGCACCGATGGTCTGGGTTGTAAAGACAAAGATTGCGTGCGGAGGGGGTTCTTCCACCGATTTCAGCAGTGCGTTCTGCGCCTGAATACTCATGCCGTCCGCATCGGTGAACAAGAAGATGCGCCGTTCTCCCTCGACGGGAAGAATCGAAGCTTCCGCACGGATGGTACGGACGGTTTCGATGAGATAGCCCATGCGTTTTCCGGAATGCTCGGCAGTGAGGACATCGGGATGCCTGTCCTCGGCAATCAGCCGGCACGCGCGGCAGGTTCCGCAGGGTGCGGAACCGGACTGTTCACAGAGTGCTGTCATCGCGAACCATTTTGCGATTGTTTTTTTACCGCATCCGCTTTCCCCGTGCAGCAGCAGCGCATGGGGGAGGTGGTTATTTTTTCGCATCTGCGTCAGATCGGAGAGCAGACTGTGGTTACCTGCGATATATGGTGCTGCCATCAGAGCTTTTCGAACCGTTCGATATCGGTCACAAAAACGGTTGCACCGCCGACAGATACCTCGACCGGCATTGAGGGCGGAAGATTGGCAGAATTTGAGCCATAGGTTGCGGTAGAGGGGACAAACTGTTTTCTGTGATGACATTTCTGCTGGACGACGGAAATGACATCATCCACCTTTTCGTCTTCCACACAGATGAGAAACGTCGTATTTCCGGCACTGAGGAAGCTGCCCGCGGAAGCGAGCTTGGTTGCGGGGAAGCCATTTTTGGAGAGCGCCTTGGATACAGCCGCGCTGTCATCGCCGTTGACAACTGCGAAAATAAGTTTCATAATAATCAGCCATTCCTTTCCGGATTAGTAGTATAGGTCGATGCTGGTATGCCGATAGAATTGCGCGTCTATGGAGGCGGTCTGACGGACGGTCGCCATACAGCCGCCGCTGCGTAAACTGTGCAGATGATACTTACTCACAATCAGTATACCACAAAATCAGAAATTGTGCAAGAGCGAATTTTGAAAAAAGCATGAGAATCTCCCGAAAATTCCGGCTGTCATGAAAATCCGGCGGAGAAAATCCAAAAAAAGAGAACAATTTCAGGAAATAACCGTTGACGAACCGCAGAAATTCTGTTATAATAAAAATAATCATCATCCCCAAAAAGGAAGAATTCCATGAATAAATATAAAACCCTTGCGCTGAATACAGCTGTATTCGCAATCGGCAGCTTCGGGTCAAAAATTCTGGCATTTCTCCTGAATCGTTTATATACCGCAAATATGGATGCTGCGGTGTATAATACGAAAGAGATTCTGGAGCTGTGTGCAAATTTTCTGATTCCGATTGTCAGCTTTTCGATTACGGATGCAGTCATTCGCTACGGTTTGGATAAAAACTACGAGAAGCAAAACGTCTTTTCCAATGCGGTTACAGTGCTCCTGTTCGGTGCCGCAGGCTTCCTGCTGCTATCGCCGCTTCTGCTGCTGTATACCGATATCCGCCCCTATGTCTGGCTGCTGGTCGGATATGTCTGTATTTCCTGCTTCCGCCAGATTTCCACACAGTTTGCCCGTGCACGCGGTATGGTGCGGCTGTTTGCATTAGACGGAATCTTCTGTACGCTGACGATGTTCCTGTTCAATCTTCTGTTGATCGGCTGGCTGGATCTTGGCGTCACCGGTTTTCTGCTTTCAGTGATGCTTTCGGACTTCTGTTCGGGGCTGAGCGTCTGGCTGATTGCGAAGCACGGGGCATTCTTTTCGTTCCGGTATGTGGATAAGGAGCTGCTTTCGGTTATGCTGCGGTTTTCACTGCCGCTGATTCCGACCGCATTGCTCTGGCTGATTACGGGATTTTCGGACCGGCTATTCATCCGGTACCTGATGAAGCCGGAGAATTTCGAGATCGCCGGCGCAGACGCTGCGGGTGTATACGGCGCGGCATCCAAAGTCCCGAACCTGATTTCCATGGTCTCCACGATCTTCTTTCAGGCATGGAATATCAGTGCGATTACCGAGAACGATTCGGCGGAACGCTCCGCATTTTATACGAAGGTCTATCGCGCATATCAGGCGGTGCTGTTTCTCGCAGCGGGCTGTATCATCGCGCTGGTAAAACCGCTCTCGGCGATTCTGATTGACACATCCAAGGATCCGGCATATGAGGCTGCCTATCTGTATACGCCGGTGCTGGTCATTTCGGTGCTGCTGATGTGCTTTAACCAGTTTATGTCCAGCATCTATACGGTCAGCAAGCATACCAGAAACAGCTTCTGGACAAGCATTGTGGCGGCTGCGGCGAATGTTCTGCTGAATGCGGTGCTGATTCCGCGGTATGGTATCTTCGGTGCGATTGCTGCAACTTTCGTCAGCTATTTTCTCTGTTATCTGGTGCGGCTTGTGGACGCAAGACGCTTTATCCCGTTCCGGATCAGCCACCTGCAATTTGCCGCCAATCTGATGCTGCTGTTCTGGATGTGTACGGTGATTATCTATACGCCGCCGCTCCCGGTGCTGCAGCTTTCGATCGCGCTGGCAGTCATGCTTCTGCTGAATCTCGGCGCACTGCTGGACACTGTGAAAAAAATCCTGAAGCGATAAACCGGATGTTCTATACGAAACCCGATCGCTTTTTCTCCGGCAATCAGCGGATGTCGACAACATCCGCTCACAAAATATATTTCATCTCATTTTATTTATCTGGAGGTATTTTACTATGAATATGAATTTCGATTCCCGTTCTCTGCTGCTTGCGATCATTGTGGTCATTTTCTCGATCGTCAATTACACCATTCTGCGTGACATGATCTACGGTATCCTGCTCGGCAGCCACAAGAAGAAGACTGCGGATAAAATTGTCTCGCAGCAGAAGTTTATGCAGAAGCTGACACAGCGTTATGTCGGCGCAAATATTACCCGTCATGAAAAAGCTTACGCAAAATGGATCAATATCAAGCTCGCACATTTCCTGTTCTGTATCGTACAGCTGGTTGGTCTTGGACTGGTGATTTTCCTGAACCTGCTGGAGTTCTGGATTGTTGCGATTATCTGCGGCGTCATCGTGATCTACAATATCGTTTTGTTCGGTCTGATGATGAAGCATACCGCGTCCTCGACCCATACAAAGTCTGCAAAGGGCTCTCCGTGGACTTTCGAACAGTAATCTGATACTTACGACAACAGGCGTACCGAAACGTGAATTTCTGCGTTTGGATGCGCCTTTTTCGTATTCCCTGCATATGATAATCAGGATGGGCTTTGCATAGGATCCGATCCTGTGCGCCCGATGTTCCGTAACACGAAATTTATGAATTTGAAAAGGAGAATTGATTATGTCGATGTTCCAGACTTCCGGTAACCCCTTCGATGACCTGCGCAATATGTTCGATAGTGCTGCACAGAAAACCTGTGAAGCATTCGAAAATTCAAAAGAGTATGTCGAGCGTGCGAAGCTCCGCAGCGAGCTGAACGAGAAATACCGCCAGCTCGGTAAGGCGGAATTTGAATATGCAGTCGGAGAAACCGATGATACCGACGCAATTGATACCCTTGTTGCCGAAATCCGCGAACTGCGCAACGCTTATGTTGATATCTGCAAGCTGCTGCGCCGCGGAGAGGCTCCGATCTGCCCGCGCTGTGCGAAACAGAATGTCCTCGGAAACAGCTATTGCTCCGACTGCGGCGCAAGACTTTATACCGACTGATGAAACCGCAGCTTCAGAATGTTCCGGTACAGAAAAATCAGTGCGTCACACTCTCTGTTACCGGTCAGACTGCGGAGGGAAATGGCGTCGGACGATATGAGGGGTTTGCGGTTTTTGTCCCGCAGACTGCGGTCGGCGATACCATCCGCGTGAAAATTGTAAAGGTCGAAAAACGATGTGCATACGGGATTGTCGAGGAGATTCTAACCCCCTCGACAGACCGTATCATTCCCGATTGTCCGGTGTTTTCCCAGTGCGGCGGCTGTGTCTTCCGCCATATCAGCTATGAGGCAGAGCTGCGCGATAAAACCGCTTTCGTGCGCGATGCATTTTCCCGTATCGGCGGACTTGCTCCGAAGGAGTTTCTTCCCATTTTCGGGGCGGAAACGATCGACGGCTGTCGGAATAAAGCGCAGTATCCATGCGGACAGGACGCACAGGGATATTTACAGTTCGGCTTCTATGCCGCCCGCTCCCATCGGCTGATTCCGCATATGGATTGCCGCTTACAGCCGCCGCTCTTTGCGGAGATTCTCCGGCGATGCAGCGATTTGCTCAGCGCATTTCCGCCTTATCAGGAAAAAACCGCTGAAGGTATTCTGCGGCATATCTATATCAGACAGGGCTATCACAGTCAGGAAGTGATGGTCTGTATTGTTGCGTCCAAAAAAATTCTGAAGCCGCTGAAACCGATCGGCGAACAGCTGATGGCCGAATTCCCGCAGATCGTTTCGGTTATGCTCAATATCAATCCGAAACCGACGAATGTGATTCTCGGCCCGAAAACAGTCTGTGTCTCTGGAAAGGAAACGATATCGGATGTGTTCTGCGGCATTCCCGTGTCGCTCAGCCCCCAGAGCTTCTATCAGGTCAATACGGCTCAGGCGGAACGGCTCTTTGCTGAGGTCAGACGGCTTGCTGCACCGCAAAAACATGAACTGCTGCTGGATTTATACTGCGGAACCGGCGTCATCGGACTTTCGATGGCGGATGCCGCAGGTAGAATTATCGGCGTGGAGGTTGTGGAACAGGCAGTGCTGGATGCCAGAGAAAATGCGGCACGCGCCGGAATCCAAAACGCGGAATTCTTCGCCGGAGATGCCGGGAAAATCGCCGCTCAGTTCGCCCAAAGCGGTTCAAAGCCTGATGTGATGGTTCTCGATCCGCCGCGCAAGGGCTGTGATACGGTAACGCTGGACGCCTGTATTGCAATGGCGCCGAATCGGATTGTGATGGTGTCCTGTAACCCCGCAACTGCGGCGCGTGATGTGAAATATCTGACCGAACACGGCTTTTCTCTCGATGTTCTGCGTCCTGTGGACTTGTTCCCTCGTACCGGTCACGTTGAGTGCGTGGTTTTGATGTCAAGGAAAAAATAAAGAGCATAAGAAAAGTGCCGAAAATTCGGCACTTTTTCTCTTATGTAAAAATGATGAGATTATCGTGGAGTGAATTTTTCCTGTCCTTGGGAACAAGTCCAGTGTCTCTCGGAGATACAGTGGTCTTTGACTTACTAAAAGCACCCGACCTTATGTAGTTCTTGGGAAGAAATCCGAACAGTATACCCCCTGCCTAGGTAGCGTTTTTTTGCATTTCATGATTCCAAAATATGTATTTATTCTTCGGCTTGATTAGAATCATTAT
>JAFXIC010000031.1 GCA_017533485.1 Oscillospiraceae bacterium | reverse complement strand
TCCGGTCGGATTATATACAGCAACACAGGACAATGACATACATTTCAATCAGCTCTGCAAAGAAGACGGCAGCCGCATCAAATATAAAAAGGTATGTGCAAGCTGCGGAAAGGAAATCGGCAGCGGAGATATCGTGAAAGGGTTTGAGTACGAGCCGAATAAGTATGTCACACTGACGGACGAGGATTTTGAGAAAGCAAAGAGCGAAAAGGATCGGACGATTCAGATTCTGCATTTTACAGACCTGCCAAATGTGCGACCGATCTATTTCGACAAAACCTACCACGCACTACCTGAACAAGGCGGCGACAAGGCATACGAGCTGCTCCGCCGTGCGATGCTGGAGGAAAACAAGATTGCTATTGCCAAGACAGTAATGGGAACGAAGGAAAAGCTTCTGGTGCTGATTCCGACGGAGCACGGAATTCTTGTAGAAACGCTGTTCTTCGCGGATGAGATCAAGGACGCTCCCAGAGAACCCGCACGGGTGGAAACAGCAGAGACGGAACTGAAAATGGCGAAAAACTTGATCGGTGCAATGGTGAAGCCTTTTGAACCCGAGCAGTTCAAGGACGAATATCGGGAGAAGCTGTGGGATATCATCAACAGCAAGGTACAGGGCAAGGAATTTGTAGTGTCCGAAGAGCATGTTGAAGTCAGCGTGATCAATCTGATGGAAGCCCTGCAGAAGAGTCTTGAACAGGCAGGCGCACTTGTTCGATGAACGATCTTTTTGCCGATAAGCACATCAAACCCATGCTGATCGGTGCGGAAGAAGAAGCGTTCGACAGCCGGGACTATATCTACGAGCTGAAACTGGATGGTGAGCGGTGCGTGGCGTATCTTGATCCCGATGGCGGTACGGATTTGCGGAATAAGCGCAATATGAAGATGCTCATAAAAGTGCCTGAGTTGGCGGAGATCCATCGCCAAGTGAAATGCCGATGCATTCTGGACGGTGAACTGGCGGTCATCAAGGATGGAAAACCGGATTTTTCCGAGATTCAGCGGCGCAGCATCATGGATAATCCCTTGAAAATCGAACTCGCATCCCGTAATGCCCCCGCTTGTTTTACGGCTTTCGATATCTTGTACTACGAAGATCACCCGGTCAATTTGATGCCGCTGACAGAGCGAAAGAAGCTGCTGGAGGATGTAGTCCTGACCGAATCTCCTCGATTTGCAAAATCCCGATATATTGAGGAAAAAGGCATAGCGTTTTATGCACTCGCTGAACATCAGGATCTGGAAGGCATTGTCGCCAAACGCAAAGACAGTCTGTATTATTTCGACAAGCGCACGAAGGACTGGATCAAATGCAAGAATATGAAGGACGACGATTTTGTGGTGTGTGGGTATATTCCGAAAGAAAACCACATGACAAGCCTTGTTCTCGGACAGTACAGCGGTGATCGGCTCGTCTGCAGGGGTCATGTTACGCTGGGTGTTGGCGGTGAGAATTTCAGGCGGATTAAAACCCTCCCGAAAAGGTCCGAGCCGACCTGTGCATATGCTGGCGGTGAGCCGGTGCATTGGGTCGAGCCATCTTTG
>JAFXIC010000030.1 GCA_017533485.1 Oscillospiraceae bacterium | reverse complement strand
GGGCGTAGTATAAGAGAGGAGGGGATGAGTTGGAAGGGGGTACAAGGGAGAAAACCAGAAGGGGAGGAGAGAATGCGCGGGAGCGCTCTTTCCTCCCCTATGGGTGTCCCCCTTGATCTTTATTCGGATATAAAAAGAATGAGTAGAATGAAAGTAAGGCAGTGTTCGAACTTTGTTCTCACGTCTCCCCACATACCCACGGGCAATCAATTGCCCACTGTTTTTCCCCTTTCAATCCCCTTTCCGTTACCCATCCCCCTCTATCGGCGTGCTCTTACGATATAGCGTACATTCTATCCTATTTCTTAAAATGGGATTCCAAAGGGATAGTATCCCTTTGGCGGGGTTTGGGGCAGCGCCCCATAATCAGCTCCCTTATATCAGAAACCGATCGGGCAGACAGATTCGAAACGCAGTCGGAAGTGCGGTCTGTGAAAGGAGCTGTTCGCGCGTCACCCACCGAAACACGGGCGATTTCCGCTCACAGATCAGGTGGACGCAGCACATCCGCCATTCAATATGGGTGAAGATATGCACACGCTGTTTTGTCGAAATCAGCTCGATCGGATGGCAGTCCCACGCCGCATTTGCCTGCGTCAGCGCCTGCTGGGGAGAAAGCGCACCATCGAGATGCGGCAGCTCCCAGAGTCCGGCGAGCAGTCCATTCTCCTCACGTTTGGCGACCGCGATTTCTTCTCCGCACTGCAATGCAAAGACCGTATAATAGACAATTTTACGGGATTTTTTCTCCTTGCGCACCGGAATCTCTGCGGTTCGCGCTTCGCGGCACGCGATACAGATTCCCCGACACGGACAGCATTCACAATGCGGCGTACCGTTCGGGATACAGACCGTTGCACCAAGCTCCATCAAGGACTGTGTAAAATCGCCGCGCCGCGGCGGCTTCGGGTATACGGCACGCAGCGCTTCCCGAATCCGTGTTTTCACCTTCTGGTCATCAATACAGCTTTCGTCGCCGCAGATTCTTGTCACAACACGCAGTACATTTCCATCAACCGCCGGTTCTGCCAGCTCGAAACAGATGGAAGCGACTGCGCCTGCGGTATAGTCCCCGATTCCTGATAATGCGCGAATTTCCGCATAGGTTTCGGGGAATTTTCCCTGATGGCGCATTTCGATTTGCTGTGCCGCCTTCGCGAGATTCCGTACACGGCTATAATACCCCAGCCCTTCCCAGAGCTTCAGGAGTGTTTCTTCCTCACAATTCGCCAGCGCATGAATCGACGGGAGTGTTTTCAGAAATCGTTCGTAATAGGGCTTGACTGCTTCGACACGCGTTTGCTGGAGCATAATCTCGGACAGCCAGACATGATACGGTTCCCGGTCGGCACGCCACGGAAGTGATCTGGCGTGTTCGGAAAACCACGGCAGCAGCAATCCGGGCAGCTCGGAAAGCAGGTTGAAATGATTCGCTTGCATGAGCATCTCCCCCAAAAGAAAGCATATGCTGTCGCCGTTTCGGCGACAGCATAGCGATAGATATCAGATGTTATAGAGAATATCCGAATAGGACGGGAACGGCCACTGTTCGGACGGTACCAGCAGCTCCAGTGCATCTGCACTCGAACGAAGCCGCTCCATGGCAGGGACAACGAGCTTACGGTAAGCGACTGCCGTATCGACCGAGGATTCCTTTGCGGAAGCGGCGGCAATCTGTTCGCGCAGGTCATTGATCGCGTCAAAGAGACTTTCCGTGAGGTCGCTGATCTGGGAGACGAGGGTGTCCTCGACCACGGTCCGGATCCGCAGTTCCTCATACATTTCGCGCTTGACCTGAATCGCGTCACAAAGCTCCTTGGTATAGGAGATGCTGACGGGAAGGATCTTCTTTCGCGCGATATTCAGCATTGTTTTTGCTTCAATACCAACGGTTTTGCTGTAATTTTCGAGCAGGATTTCCTGACGGGAGATAATTTCCGCCTGTGTAAGGATTCCATATTTCTCGAACAGTTCCACAAATTCCGGACGGCTGTACTGCATGAGCGCATCGACCGTAGAGGCATGATTCGGGAGTCCTCTGCGCTTGCATTCCGCCAGCCATTCATCGCCGTAGCCGTTTCCGTTAAAGATAATATCCTTATTCTCGCGGATGGTACGGACAAGCAGCTCTTTGAGTGCGGTATTAAAATCGTCAGCCTGTTCGAGTTCGGTGGCGAATTGGTCGATTTCCCAGGCGAAGATTGCGTTCATGATAAAGTTGCAGCAGGAGATCGAATCCGCCGCACCAAGCATACGGAACTCGAATTTATTGCCGGTAAACGCCATCGGGGAGGTACGGTTGCGGTCGGTGGTATCCTTACGGAACTGCGGCATCGCATCCACACCGATATAGAACGAGGTTTTTCCGTTATGGTCGAGCGGCTTGCCCTGCTCCAAAGCGTCGAGCACTCGTGCAAGGTCATCACCGATGAACACAGAAATCACAGTCGGCGGCGCTTCATTTCCACCAAGTCGGCAGTCATTGCCGGCGGAAGCGGAGGAAAGACGAAGCAGCGGTGCAAATTCCTTGACGCCCTTTAAGATCGCGCAGAGTATCAGCAGAAACTGCATATTATCCTGCGGCGTATCCCCCGGATCGAGGAGATTCTGGCCATCGTCCGTAGTCAGCGACCAGTTATTATGCTTACCCGAACCGCTGATGCCCTGGAACGGTTTTTCGTGAAGCAGACAGACCAGTCCGTGCTTCAGCGCAATCTTCTTCATCAGCTCCATCGTCAGTTGGTTATGGTCGGCGGCGATATTGGAGGTTGTATAGACGGGTGCCAGCTCATGCTGTGCGGGTGCGACCTCGTTATGTTCGGTCTTGGCATAGATGCCGAGCTTCCAGAGTTCCTCATCCAGCTCGCGCATGAAATCGGAAACGCGCTGTGTCAAGTTTCCGAAGTAGTGGTCATCCATCTCCTCACCCTTGGGCGGCATTGCGCCAAAGAGGGTTCTTCCCGTAAGAATCAGGTCTTCGCGCTGATCGTAGGCATTCTTATCGATCAGGAAATATTCCTGTTCGGGGCCTACGGTTGTGACGACGCGCTGTACATGATTGTTTCCGAACAGCCGGAGCAGTCTGACGGTCTGCTTGCTGACGACTTCCATCGAGCGCAGCAGGGGTGTTTTTTTATCGAGCACCTCGCCCGTATAGGCACAGAATGCCGACGGGATACAAAGTGTGCGGTCTTTGATGAATGCATCGGAGGTCGGATCCCAGTTGGTATAGCCTCTCGCCTCGAATGTGGCACGCAGTCCGCCCGACGGGAACGAGGATGCATCCGGTTCGCCCTTGATGAGTTCTTTTCCGGAGAATTCGAGGATGACGCCGCTTCCCATCGGGGTTAAGAATGCGTCATGCTTTTCGGCGGTGATGCCGGTCATCGGCTGGAACCAGTGGGTATAGTGGGTACAGCCCCTGGATACTGCCCAGTCCTTCATCGCATTGGCGACGATATCCGCAGCTTCTTTTGGAAGCGGCGTGCCCATGCGCTTGGTATTCATAACTGCCTGATAGACTTTATGCGGCAGTCTGCTTCTCATGACATCTTCATTAAAGACGTTGCATCCGAAATATTCATCCGGACGCTTTGCGGAATCCATTCCGCTGTTTGGTTCAAAACCCTGCATTTGTTCCTCCTTGTGTCGGCTGAAAGAAAACCCGACAATCTATCACCTTATTATAACAGACTTTTTTTCAGAAATCAAGCCCCCAACGCATACAAAATGCCGCCGATGACCCGATCGGCGGCATTTTGTCCAAGATATATGATATTGAGAGGGATTAGGGGCAGCTTGCACTGACCTGTGAAATCACAGCACTCGATTTCACAACAACAGTCGCTTTGGCGGAGCTGTTTCCGCCGACGGTATTGGAATACTTGAATTTTGCGGTTGGTGTGCTGTACGAAACGAGCGAGCATCCGCTTGTTTTCGATTCGACTCTCTGGAACTTGCCGTCTGTTGCACAGCGCAGTGTGAAGTTAAAAGCAGATGAACTGGCTGTGGGGCTGCTGTTATAGAACGAGATTTCGATTGTATAGACGAAGTTATCGCCTTCCTTGGCAAAGCCCATAATCTGTGCGCCCTGACAGCGGACATTCGGCAGCGGCAGGGTTGTGGTCGTAGTGGTTGTAGTTGTTGTGGTGGTGGTACGTCTTGTTGTTGTAGTCGTGCGCTTTGTGGTCGTCGTGGTGCGCATGGTTGTTGTGGTAGTGCGTCTGGTAGTCGTCGTGGTCATCCGTGTGGTGGTTGTGGTACGGGTTGTGGAGATCGTCGTGGGTGCAGTCGCCGTTGCCGGCGGCGGCAGCGGATCCTCAATCTCCGGCTGCTGGGGCTGTTCGGGTGCTGTCGGCTGTGTATCAGCAGTCTGCGAGCCGGTACTTGATGTGGCAGAAACCGTGGTTTTGTCCGTTCCGTCTCCGGTCTGATCCGAGGTATTCTCCGTAGAAGAAGTCGCGGAGGTCGCGGCGGCAGTCTCGGAGGGTTTTGTTTCGGACGGCTCGGCGTTTTCGGGTGTTTCCGCCGGTGCATCGGCATTTTCCGCTTCCTTCTCGGTTGCAGTGGTTGTAGAAACCGTGGTGCTTGCCGCAGGCTGGCGGAGCTGATCGTCATCGCCGGATGCAACCGCGATACCGCCTACGATTGCGGATATCAGCACCAGTCCGATGGCAGCGATTGCAACCGCGCGTTTATTGATTCGCTGGAGCAGCGGAATCCCGGCGGTGGTTGCACCGAGCGCCTTATGCTGTGCTTTCATGAAGGATTCTGTGGCGCGGTCAAGATTGTCGATATCCGAGAAATCCTGACTCATCTTTTTATGCGGCTGAAATGCCGCAGCTTCCTTATTTTTGGATTCATCATTTGACTGCTTGGGTTTTTGTTTCGGTTCTTGATTTTTCTGTGCGTTTTTGATTTCTGCATTCTCTTTCTCCATTGAAATCAACCTCTCTTTTTATAGTTTTCGGAATCTCGCAATTAGATTATACTTTCTGTAAAATTATATACCTCTCTCTCAATCAAATCGGAGTATTCCTAATATCATGATACCATACAGCACTGAATTTGTCAATCGAGATAGCGAAACGCAATGAAACTTTGGACAATCATACAAAAACGAGGATAACTCGCTGTATACATTAGCTAAGGTGATTTTGACTTGACGAGCGGATGGAATCATGGTATACTGAAAGCAGTTTAGATAAAATTTTGAGCGGAGGAAACCGATATGAAATACAGCGGCGCGGAAATTGTCTCGAAAATCCTGAAAGAACAGAATATATCGTGTGTATTCGGATATCCCGGCGGTCAGATTCTTCCTATTTATGACGCACTCCGGCGTGCGAAGGGAATCCGCCATGTGCTGACTGCGCACGAACAAGGGGCTGTACACGCGGCAGACGGCTATGCGCGTGCATCGGGCGGCGTCGGCGTTGTCCTCGCAACCTCCGGCCCGGGCGCAACCAATCTGATAACGGGGCTTGCCGCGGCATACGCCGATTCCGTACCGCTGGTTGCGATTACCGGCAATGTACCGCGGAGTCTGGTCGGGCGCGACGGCTTTCAGGAGGTGGATACCTGGGGCTTATCCCTTCCGGTGACAAAACACAGCTTTCTGATCAAGGAACCCGAACAGCTCGCACCGGTGCTAAGACTCGCGTTCCGCATCGCAATGAGCGGAAGAAAGGGGCCTGTGCTGGTAGATGTCCCGAAGGATATCCAGATGGAAACAATCGAATACCTGCCTTCGCCGCCCCAGCAGCCGCGTGAAGCACCAACAGTGTCCGAGGAAGAACTCGACCGTGCCGCAGAACTGCTTTCGGGCGTCCATCGTCCTTATGTATACTGCGGCGGCGGCGTGGTACAAAGCGATGCCGGCAAACTCCTCGAAGCCCTTGCGGAACGCATTGACGCACCAATCGGATGCAGCATGATGGGACTTTCCGCAGTCCCCGACTCCAATCCCCGTAAGCTCGGTATGCAGGGAATGCACGGACGGTTCGCGTCTTCGGCGGCAATGGAGGAGGCAGATCTTCTGATCGCACTCGGTGTGCGGTTCTCCGATCGCGCACATACCGTTCAGGGCAAGCGGATTCTGCATATTGACGTAGACGCGGCGGAAATCGGAAAGAATGTCGCAACCTATTTCGGGCTTTGCGGCGATCTCAACGAGATTCTGACACGGCTGCTGCCGCGGCTTCCTCAGCAGTCCCATCCGACATGGCACACAAGACTCCATTCCCTCAGACTGGAGGAAGCAAAGCGAATGGAGGAATATCAGGCACCGATGCATCCGGCAGGGCTGATTCAGCGCACTTCGGAGCAGTTCGCGGACGCGGTATTCGTAACGGATGTCGGTCAGCATCAGATGTGGGCGGCACAGTGCTGTAAGCTGACCCGACCGCGGACATTCCTGACAAGCGGCGGACTGGGAGCAATGGGCTACGGAATGGGTGCGGCGATCGGTGCGGCACTCGCCGTTTCGCGGCGGACGGTACTCTTTACCGGTGACGGAAGCTTCGGAATGAACTGTACGGAGCTTGCGACCGCGGTCAGCGAGCGGCTCCCGATTACGATTGTGCTCCTCAACAACCAAAGTCTCGGTATGATCCGGCAATGGCAGGACGCGGCATATGACGGAAAACGCTTTGCCTGTGACCTGAACCGAAAAACAGATTATCGGATGCTTGCCGAGGCATTCGGCGCAAAGGCTTGTGTCGCGGAGGATGAAGCGTCCTTTGCGCGCGCGCTCGAACAGGCGGCGAAAACACGCAGACCGTTCCTCATCGACTGTCGGATTTCCGGAGAATGGAATGTCATACCGATGCTGCTGCGGCCGGACGAGCCGGTTGGGCTTCCGCGAAAAAAACGCAGAAAATCCAAGTCTGATTCCGAAAAACAGCATTGACAGAAGTACGGATATCTGCTATGATAAGAATAAGCTGCGGCAGTATGCGAAATATCAAGCGCCTGCCGCAAAAGCATCCTTTGAAATATGGGGGGATATGACAAGATGAAACGGTGGACATTACGACTGATCGCCGGATTGCTGACAACAGTTTCGATGCTGCCTGCAATGACAATCACCGGTCATGCCGCAAAGGCGGAATCACTGGTCGGATATCGCGGCGATGTTGACGGTGATATGCGGCTGACGGGCGGAGATGTAATCATGCTCTCACAATACCTGCTCGGCACAATAGCGCTTCCCGATACGAAATATGCGGATATCGACGGAAACGGTGTGCTGACTGCATCCGATTTGACGCTGCTGAAACGGGTGCTGCTGATGGGCGAATCGCCGGAGCCCGTCTATCAGGAAATTATCTTTGAGGATCCGACGCCCGACGAACGGATTCCGGCTCCGGTCAAGGCTCTCAATCCCTCGCTGCCATCCACGGGAGAGGTTGAGGTTCTCATGTTTACCGTCAATTTCCCCGACTGTCAGTTTACGGAGGGCTATTCTTCCCAGCAGGTATGGGAGCTTGCTTTCGGACCGGAAAATCCACAGGATCCTGCCTATCCGATGGAAAGCATTACCGCCTATTATTCGCGTGCGTCCTACGGGATGCTGCACGTAAACGGCGAGGTGTATGAATATACTGCGCAGAACAGCATCAACAGCTATATCGACAATACGGATGCACTTGTTGAGGAAGTGCTTCGCGCGTTCGACGCACAGCTCGATTATACGAAATATGATGTCGATCAGAACGGCGAGATGGATACCCTGATCCTTGCACTCCCCGGAACTGCCGATAAAGCGAACTGGTGGCCATGTTCGGGCGGCTATTACGGCTGGCAGCGGTTTGACGAAGTGCGCGCAAGCAATCTTTTAATCGGCGGCTGGTCACTCAGCGACCGCTCCGGCTTCAACAGCACATGGATTCACGAGATGGGCCACGGCATGGGACTCCCCGATTACTATAAGTATGAAAATTATGAGGGGGATGAATGCTACGGATTAAACGGTGACGCCGGCTGGATGATGATGGATGACGCGCTGGCGGATATGAGCTGTTTCGATAAGCTGATGTACGGCTGGTATGACGAGGATCATGTGATGGTATATGACGGCGGAACCAAGCGGTATACGCTGACATCCTCCCAGCAGGAAGCAAACTGTATTTTAATCCCGCGCGTCAGAGAAGACGGCTATTATTCGGAATACTTTATGATAGAGTATGCGACGCACGAGGGCAATAATGCAACCTGGTGGCTGTTCCGTGACGGCGGAATCCGCGTGCTCCATTGTCAGGCAGAAATCTGTGAAGGCTGGTGGGGGCCCGAATTCAAGTGGAATAACTACGGGATGTATTATGACACGAGCAACGAGAAGCAAAGGGTACTGCGGCTGGTCAACGACTACGGCGGCTTCTTTCGGCACGGTGATGTGATTTCCGATCAGACCGAAGGCTTCCGCTGGTATGACGAAAACGGCGACCGGACAGTTGAAACAAATCTGAAGATTACTGTCGAGGCGCTCCCGAGCGGTGAATATAGACTCACGATTACGGATCTCACAGCCTGAAAACGGGAATAATCTATATTTCAAAAGCAGATACGTTTATTTCATCAAAAAACCGGTGTTGTTCACGCAATACCGGTTTTTTGAATTCATAAGAAAACAGAAGGAATCGGGAGAAAACAGCCTGATATTTCAAATCGTGTCCCATATCCCGTGCTGTCCGCATTTGCAAAGATCCGGAAAATATGGTAAGCTAATCACATCGAAGCCATCCAATGCTTCAAACGGAAATTCAAAGACTGATAAAGGAGCTATTTATGAATCAAACATTTTGCGGAAATGACTGCGAGCACTGTCGAAAAACACACCAGCATTCCTGTCCGGGATGCAAAGAAGGCGGTATCTTCCTGAGCGGCGACTGTCTGATTATGGACTGTGCACGCAGCAAGGGCGTTGAACACTGCTACGACTGCCAGTTCCAAGAAAACTGCCACACACATCCACGCCGCGATAATCTTTATGGATGCACCCGTAAGTCAACCGCCTGCACCGGTATCGGAAAATGGCTGACGCTGATGGGCATATTCCGTATCTTAGAAACGATTTTCAGTTTCGCAGGCGATCATGTTCTAAAAGAAAAGTGGGCTGAGCTGTGCTCCGCTATCATCAGTCTGCTTTGTCTGGGGGTAATGATCGGTGTGCTGCTGGTCATGAAACACTATCACGAGCAATATCAGACTGCGGCGCGCTGGCTCACGCTCGGTGCAGCGGTAGAACTTGTGCCGATGATTGCACGGATTTTTTTCGATGTACCGTCCGACACCGGAGGGGTTATGCTGCTGAACTGTGCCTGCGTTGTTCTGATGGTGGTCGGAATGTGCCGCTTCTGGGCAACGAACAGCGAGCTTCTGAGACCGCTGGATAAAAAGCGTTCTGAGCAATGGGAAAAGCTCGGCGGCTGGTATATTCTTTGTAACGGCGCAATCCTGCTGAGCCCCCTGCTGGGAATGACGCAAAGCGTCGCGCTTCATTTTGTGACGCTGTTTTTGCTTGGCATCGGTGTGTTTGGACTGGTGGGTGTCAACTGCGTCGAAGTTGTCATGCTGTTCCAGACGGGCGCATATTTAAAAAGTCTCCGCGCGAAAGTTGAAGCAGGGAAATCGGAATATACTACATAATCCAACCGGATCATTCACCGCACAAGCCATGTTTCTGATGGTTTGTGCGGTGTTTTTTTGCACCTGCGTTCTGCCCAAAATGAGAATATGCGATATTTTGCAGAAAATACGAGAATTTAAATATATTTCAAAGAAATTTTTGCAATATACGCAGTTCTTAAAATTCATAGAACGCGGAAGATATCAGGAGAAAACAACATATTATTTAAAATCCGCGGATATATCCGGTTCTAGCCCAGTTTGCAAATTTAACTATAATATGGTAAGATCATAACATCAGGACAGCAAGTGTTCTGAAATATCATACACAGCTCCCTTGTGTAAAAAATTTTTTGGAGGTTTATCACTATGAGCAAAGTTGGGGCAATCTTGATTACATTCTTTTTCGGCGGACTCGGTGTCCACAGATTTATGACCGGCCAAATCGGAACCGGCGTACTGTTTCTGCTGACGGGCGGTGTCTTCGGCATCGGCTGGCTGATCGACTTGATTAAGGTCTGTACGGGCAAATTTACGGATAAGGACGGCGCAGTCTGGGTCGAATAATTCATCTGTCCGACAAAAGATAAGGGGGAGAATGCTTGACACATTCTCCCCTCTCTTTTTTTGCCTGTTCGTTAAGACAGGTACATCCGCTTCATCAGCGTCAGATCTATCACATTGAGCCGTGAATCTTCGTTGAGATCGCCGGCCTTCCAGTCGATGACTGTACCTTCGGTGACAAGCCATTTCGTAAGCATGATAATATCCGCGGCGGAAAATTCGCCGTCGGCATTCACATCACCTCTGACTGTACTTTCGGGCAGTGCAACTGCGATCCGGTCGATATTCGGGCCATAGCTCCGGTCGTTATACAGCTTAATGACATTATCGCCCTTTTTGAGCCGGACGGTGACGTTCGCCGCACGAATTCCCTTCCAGTCGTTCCGGTTTGCATAAAGTCCGTCCAGCGTGGTGACATAGGTACCGTTGACGTCAATCATCAGACTTCTCTGCTCGCCCGAAACATAGTAGATCCGGAGCGTATATTCGCCGTCGCTGTCAACCTGAACATTCGGGAAGGTCAGGGTATTCTGTGCGCTGCCGCCGACATACCCGACGACTGCATTGTTGGAGCAGAATTTCGCGTCGCTGCCGGAGGTGATGGAGGCATCCCCCGAGAGCTGGGCGTGTTCGGCTTCATAGCTCCGGTAATTCGAGAATGGCGTTGTCAGCTTCATCCCGTTTTGCGTCAGCTTGATGACAAAGCCGCCGTTCGGAAGAAGCTTCCGGCTGATGGTATCGGATTTCGTCAGCCCCTTTTCGACAGTCACTTCAAGATCGCTTCCGTCTGCATTATCCGCGAAGATATAGGCAGTCCAGCTTCCGTCATCATCAATCAGATCGGACAGCCGAATATCAACCGTGCGTGCGGAAATCGTAGCGGCACCGATATACCAGTCCTTGCCATGTCTTCTTGCGGTGACATTATGGCTCATCGGATAACCGTCCAGCACCTTTAATGCATCCCATGTCACAGGCACATCGTTGAGGAAAGGGAGTGCCGAGGAGCTTTCATAGGTATAGACGGACTGTGCGAAATGCTGGATACCGGATTCAATCGTAAGGACATCTGCGAGCGCGAAACCGGCAGTCGCCTTGATTCCGTATACGGGTACGGCAGGCGGTGTGAAATCCGCCGAGCCGACAACATTTCGTGTAAAGACATAGGACACACGGTTTTCCAGCGTAGGATGATCGAACCACTTATAGTATTCTGCGCCGTTGACCGCTTCATAGGAAATGACGTGCGGATAGGTGCGGCTTTCCCCTCTGGGGATGGTACAGCCGTGGAACAGCACCATCAGACGGTTTTCGGCTGCGATTTCCGCACACATATGCATCTGCTTCATCGTTTCCTGTGTATCGCTTTCGTAGTAGTCAACCTTGACGCCCCGTACCCCAAGACCGGAGATGCGCTTAAATTCCCGTACAATCGTTTCTTCGTCCAGCAGCGAGTAATAGGGATATGCAGGATTGCCCTGACTGTCGCGGTAGCCGCTGTGGCCGGAGTTATTGACGCCGTACCAGAGGTAGATGCCGATTCCGCGTTCCGCTCCGTATGCACAAAGCTCGCGTACCTTTTCCGCACTGTCATCCCAGAGTGCCCAGCCGAAATCCAGACATACGAAATCCCAGTCGTTTTCTGCGGCGAAATCAATATAGTCCTTCTGCATATGGTATTCAATCGGGGAATCGCCGCCGCTGCTCCACCAGGACCATGCGCATTTTCCGGGCTGGATCCAGCTCGTATCATCCAGCACGGAAGGCGGATTGAGATTCTGGATCAGGTCGCTGCAAGCCATTTCGTTCAGGTCGTCCCCGATGACAATCGCTCTCCAGGGCGTATGGAAAGAACCGGGCATACTGACGCTCTTGGCTTTCACGCCGAATTTCCATTTCAAGGCGCGGCTTCCGCCTGTGGTACAGACACAGCCGGCACAGTACGGGTTATCCTCCTGGAAGACGGCGGCTTCGGAGAGAGTGACCCAACAGCTGTCGGACAGCTTTCCGGTCAGCGGGAACGAATAATCCGCCCACGCTTCCGTCATCTTCTGGGAAGAAATCTCGACCATATCCCATTCATACGTAGCGTTTGGCATATTGCCCCAGAATGTGCTGTGATCGGGGAAGATGACCTGTGTGGCTTCCTCCTTGATATCGGCACCGTGGTCGAGCGTATAGCGAAGCCCGATTCCGTCATCATACACGCGCATTGTGACCGTCAGGACAGAGTCGCCCTTCCGCAGCGGAAAGCTCAGCTCCCGACAATAATCACGAAATTCACGATGCTTTCCAAACGGCATCGTATAGCGTTCGTCATGTACGATTTCCGAAGCGGAGGGGACGGCTGCAAAGCCGCCGCTGAGGTCTTCGGTTGTGGTTACAAGTCCCAGTCTCGACGGCTCAACCACCGTTTCTGTTTTTCCGGCGCCGAACTTATCGACCGAATAATAATACCGCGAATCCCCGTCTTTCCAGAATTTTACTGTCAGCTTTCCATCCGGAGAAGAAACCTGCAGCGAGGGAATACTGGTGACCGAGGTGCCGTCCAGCGTTCTTGCGGTTTCTTCCACCGGTACCGTATCCGGCGGATATACGCTGTCCGCATCAAAGGTATAGAGATATGCTGCATCCGAGAGCGGAAGATCAGCTGCCTGTGCTGCCGTCAGCGGTTCTGTAAAGAATGCGACATCGTCAATCTTCGCTTTCAGATCATTGTCCGAATAGAGGGAATGTCCGATTCCGTTATATACATAATAGGACAGAAGACCGGAAGAAAAAAGTGTTTCCGATACGGCGTCCGCAGTTTCGGATGCATAGGAAATGTTTTCGCCGTCGATATAATACGAGGTTCCCTCCGGCGTACAGACCATTGTCAGCGTCTGCCATGTATCAGCAGCGGGTACGGCATCCAGTGTGAAGATTGCGCGATGGCGGTCATCATCCTCGGTATTTCTATGGTTTCCGGCGAAAAGGCTGGCACGATATGCACTTTTGTCGTTGATATCCATCGAGATATCGGGCGAAGAATATGACGGCGCATTGCCCGTACCAAAGGGAACCGAGGAGAACTGGAAGAGCCGTGTATAGCTGTCGGCGGCTTCATCCAGCGATACTTTCATAGAAAACGTAAATCCGTCCGGACAGTCTGCTGCGAACATCGCAGGAAGCTGAAGCCAGCCGGTACCAAAGCCGTTTCCGCCGAGTGACAGAACATCGGATTTTCTGCTGCTGTCATAGGTAACAGACGCATTCTTTCCGCGGATATATGCCGGATCGGTCAGCGTCCCCTGATTTCCGACCGTTGCTTCCACAGAAACAGCGGATGCGCCCGGAATATCCACCGCAATATTTGGCGATACAGAAGCGCAAATTGCGACCAGTGCCGCGAGGATTCTCTTTCGGTATATTTTTCTCATAACAACCCCTGCCAATTCAAAAAACTCGATTCTGAAAGAATCTACCCTTATTATACGAAATGCGTTCCGAGCTTGTCAAGGCTTTTTAGAATTATGCCGTTTCTCTATACATGGACAGGAATTTTTTAAACAGCAAGAATTGGTCAGCCGCTTTCTTCCGCAATATCGCAACAAATGGCAAGCATTTTAAAAGAAGCACGGATTGACTTTCGGACAAAAGCGCGGTATAATATGGATATCATCCGAATCATAAGGAGTGGTAGGAATGTCAATCTTTTCGAAAGCTGTTTATAAAGAAGTATCCGTTCCGTTTATTCATGACTGTTACGCAAAGGAATATGAAGAATATCTCGAGGCAGGCTGTATTGATATTGAGGCAGCCGCTGAGATTGACGGTGAAACAAAATATCTTTATGCCAGCTATTTTCTCCGGAAGCCGCATCTGTATGACAACGGCGATTATGAACAGATGCTTTCGATTTTAAAGGATACGGACGGAAAACGCGTCACTGTCAGACTCAAATTCAAAAAGGAACGGCTGGTCGGATTTGAGATTCTGAAAGAAAGCCTTGCGGCTGTACTCGATGACGCACGCTTTTTAGAGCTTGACCTCGCCGGCTGGAATATCAACAACACTTCCTGTAAAGAGAATGAAAGCACAGCCAATTAAGATATGATTATAAAAACAGCGCCCTTACTGTATGGAACACAGTAAGGGCGCTGTTTTTTCGGTATGATGTATTATGGATCGCCAACAGGCTTTTTCAGGGGGAACGCTATAGTAACCGAAGCCCAATCTTCCGATACGGAAGTGCCGGCTATGGCATGGTACGCATCCATGACCGAACGAATGATAGCATTCCGAAGGAGTGTTTGCTGCATCGTATGAACGGCAGCTGTATCGGGAAACAGAATTTTCACCACGTAAAAATGTGCATTTTTTCTGCTGCGCAGACTGAAAGCATTGTCGTTCCCGCCGCATTGCACAAAAACTTGTGCAACGGAATCCATCACCGCCGCAAAGAAACTGCACAGTGCTTGTTCCTTCAGGGGGAGCGCGGCAATATCCTGCAATACGATATCCGGTACAAGGGATTTCATAGCGGGATTCTGGAGCTTTAATGTCAGTATGGTATTGAGCAGCGAGTGTTCACAAAACTGTACAGCTTTTGTCTGGTTCAGCCGCTCTCCGATATCCGCTACAATTTTTTCTGCCGCATCCTGCTCTGGATGATGTTTCGACAAGAGCGATACCGTCTGCATCAGATTCCGAATATCGTGACGCAGATGGGAGATTTCATAAAAACGCTGTTCTGCCATCGTGTAGTAGTCGAACGTAAATTGCTGTTGGATCTGCATCTGCCGCAATGTCCGGTTTTGCTGCATCAGCATTTGTGTATGCAGTGAGCTATAATACTGGATCAATATAATTACAATCAAAATCAATTGAAACACTAACTGGACAATACAATCGGTTTTTCGCTGTAAGGCGGCTTCATCCAGAAAATATACAACTGCAAACAACATATGACTCAGCATAAATATCAGCATAATTCCGAGCTGACGTATTTGTCCTTTCGACACGGCTCTTCGCCGCTGAACAGCAATTCCTGATAATACGGCTGCGCCGAACAGCAGATCCTGAAAAAGAATCGCCGCCGCAACCAGTTTGGAAGACATCTCGGTCATATCGTCCAGGTCAATCCGATAGAACAGCATGACAGGAATCGCACAGCAGACAGAAAGTATGATTGCCCATAAAAAATTCCGGATCCTATCTCGGAGGTTGCCTTTCCAGACCAGAAAATACAGAATTCCACAGCTTATCAGCTCCAGTATCCCCGCAGCAGCATATGGATCACCGGTATAGATGGTCAGCAGCATAATTGCGGAAGTTGGTATGATGAAGAAGCAGACTGTGGACAGAAAGGAACGCTTTTTCTCGGAAAGTAGGCTCCACAAGAACACATAAATCGTAATGCGGATGACCAGCTGTAACATATGAATACTGAGATCAAACATGAGCAGCAGTTCCTTCCTGATGAATTTCCGACAGCCGCAGCTCGGCAGTTACAGTTTGCGCCTGACGTTGTATCACAAAGCTGCCGCTGTATTTTTTTGCGATGTTTTCCACTATTTTTAAGCCATGTCCGTGACCGATCGGATTGGTATCATCGTTTTGCTGGATAAGATGGGGGAAATCTTCCCAGCCGTAGCTGTTCGTAACCGTCAGAGTCAACCGGTTATTTTCTGAAAAGCAGCGGAGAGAGATTGTATGTACGTCCAGATTCTTGTCATTCCGACAGGAACGAATGGCATTATCCAACAGATTGGCAAACGCACTGCATAAATCGGAATCGCTGTATGTCAAAGCATCGGAAAAGTCATCTGGATGAAATTCCGTTTGAATGCCATATTGTGCCGCCTCCTGGGATTTCAGCCGGAGGACCGCGTCAATCACCGGAATGCTGCAAAAATGCTGTTCGGGGATCGAGCCGAGTGTTTCAGAAAAATCCGGATTGAGATCACAATGTGTGCCGCTGTCGGAATGCAGTTCCTGCATTGTCTGCATCAGGTTCTTCATATCCCGACGCAGCGCTGCCACATCTTGAAACCGTTGTTGTGCAAGCAGATAGTAATTATATATATAATCCTGCTGTAAGCGGATATGTTCCAGCTCCTGTGTTTGCTTCGCAATTTCCCAGTTTTGCAGCGTTGTACTGTACTGGACATATACCAGCACAAACAGCATAATCTGGAAGGCGGCGTGTACAAAACAGTTCAAATCTCGCTGGATTACGGTACGATCGCTGAATTGCAGACACGAAAATCCAAAATGTACAAGCACAAAGCACAGCATAATCATTGTCTGTTTGAGCTGTTCGTTTCGGATAAGCTTTTTTCTTTTACAGAGCAGCCCGCCAAGGATACTTACAACCAATAAAATGTTGTTCAGGAGAATCATTCCGCCGATCGTATCGTTTCTATTCATCTGGATATGATCAATCTTTACGCCGTACAGCGAAGAAAGTAAGAATTCTACGGGCAGCGTACAGAGCAGTGCTGCGCATTCTGTCAGAAGCCAGATCCCCAGTTTCTTTTTGATGCTTCCCTTATACAGCACACATACGCCCAGCAGTGTGGCGGCCAGCTTGAGGAAACTCTGGAGTGCATAATACAGTACCATATGCTCATAGCAGAACAGAATCAGGATGTGTGACAGGATGGTATAAGGTACACCAATCAGATATGTATGTCTGAAGCGCTGCGGCAGCATCTGATTCCAGAAGAAAAAAAAGATAAAGCTTTGTGTAATCATAGTCAGCCAGTATGTCAGTTCTAATATCATGTCAATTCTCCCAGATAATGTAAGAAATTCTCGTGGACAGTCTTGTACCGCGACTGGCTGCAAGACAGCTCTTTTCCGTTTTCCAAGAATATGCTGTATCGTTTGATGAATGTTACATAGCGCAGATTGACTGCGAAGCTATGGTGACAACGGACAATATATGGTGGAAACTGTTCTTCCAGCTTGTCCAGCTTTTGAGCAACGGAAGCGATAACATTCCCTGCAGCATCATGAAACAGGCATTTCCGATCAGAAATTTCGATATATGCGATTTCCTGAAAGGAGAGCTTCATTACCCTTCCGGCAGTTGGGGTATAGGTTAGATAGTCTTTATGATGATTGGGCTGTTTTAGATTCCGAATACAGATTCCGACCTGTTCCGTACGAAAGGGCTTGACCAAAAAGCCGACGGGAGATACTGAAAAAATTGCTTCGCAATATTTGATATGCGCGGTAATGAATACAATATTGATTTCGGGATACTTTTTTCGGATCATCTGGGCAAAGACGATGCCTGAGGTATGTTCCTCCAGCTCAACGTCAATAAATACCGCGTCTGTTTGCCGGCCGATCCGTCCCAGAGCATCCGCGGCTTTTGTGACGCTGTGAATTTTTGTGATGTTGGGGGGATAAAAATTCCGAAGTACGTGGGTAAGCTGTTTTCCGGACATTGGATCATCATCATAGATTACGACTTCTTTCGGTGTTATCATCTTTTCGGACTCCTTTTTCTGAATTATTCCCGCTTTATTATAACAAATTTATTTCAAAAAATCAAGCGGATTTTTGTGTACTTCTTCTTGTTTTTGCCGGATTTTGTTTTAATTTTGGTGATGGTGTTGTGATGGGGCGTTCTTTCTGATATTGTAATAATTATAGAAACCGGTAGCCGGGGTGGAATTCCGGTATGGAAGCCGAATTCCATGATTTACGAGGAGGAATATTATGAAAAGATACAGAAAGTTTTTTTTTACGTTTTTAATAAGCATACTAATTTTATACGGAATCGGTTCTCTGAACACTTATGCAGCTACTGATTATGATAAAGCGCTACAAAGTATTTTTGGTGTGACAGACAGTAGCTTTGGCGTGGTCGATACAGAAAGCGAAGAAAGCCTGTATTTTGGAAATGAGATGGCGGCCGATGGGAGCCTCGACGGTCTCCTGGGAATAGCAGGAAATGATCTTTCCGGGGGGCCGGGTTCCGGTTTCGATTTGGAAGCATTGCTTTCGGATTTTTCGGTATCCGATCTTCTGAACAGCCTAATAGAACTGATGGGGGATACTGCCATTTCATATTTTCTGGTTGTGTTCATCATTGCCTCGCTCTGGTGTTTTTTAGGCTATCGTGTGTATCCGTTTTTTGTGGCAATGGCAGGATTGGGCTGGTCGCTGCTGATTGGAGCAGTTGCCGCGTTCTACTATGAATCACCAGGCTGTTTGCTGGCCGCACTGGTGCTTGGCATCATATTTGCGGTGTTATGTGTAAAATTCAAGCCTCTGGGCGCATTTCTGATCGGATTTGTGAACTGCTGGTTTTTCCCGTCTCTGATTTCAATCATTCTGACGGAATCGCTGAAAACAGGACTAGTGATCGGTACGGTCATTGCCGTGATCTGCGGTGTCATTACCGCGATATTCAGAAAGCCGATCATTATTGTGAGTACGGTGCTGAACTACGGTCCTATGGCAGGTACCGCGCTGGCTTGTCTGATTGTGAAAACGGAATGGAGTTCGCCGCTTCAGATTCTTTTTGTGGCTGCCGGATTCTTTGTTCAGACAAAACTTAATAACGGTTTGCTGGAACGTGGCTCTCTGATTGCATATTTGAAGGAGAAATTTACGGCCAAACAGAAAACGAGTGAAGCGGCCTTGGCATGGACAACTCCGGCAGTATCGGCAGAACAGCCTTCACCACAAAAACTTTTTAAAAAAGCTGTGAAAAGCACAGTTTCGGAATCAGCTTCCGCAAAGCACGAATCCGTTTTCGTGTGTCCGCATTGCGATACCCGAAATGATGAGGAAGACGCGTTTTGCTATTGCTGCGGTCATCCTTTGCATGAAAAACCAGACACAGCAGAATTGGAAGCAATCTCACGATCGGAGGTTTCTGCTGACAGTACGATAGATATGGCAGTAGAAAAAATGTTTGCATCCACCACAGAAACGAAAGAAAATATCGTATCCGGCGGAAAGCTGAAATTCAGCAGTCCGTCATCTGACCGCACGGATTCTTCCGGCTCGGTTATCATCAAAATGGGTGATAAGACAAAATCGAAACTGTCGGAACCATCGGAAAACAAGAATCTCCGAAGTAAATTTACATATGCGGATGACTTTGATGATGCGTAAAAGGAGTAATATATGAACTGTACAAGCTGTGGAAAGCCCCTTCGTGTGCCATATGCATTTCGGTTTTGTCCGGAATGCGGCGCGGCGACCAATTCAACCGCTGCGGTGTTTTTTCATATTCCGGTATGGCTGAAGCATGATCGTTTTGTAAGACTGGGTGCGTTGGGCGTGTGCGGAATGGCTCTGATCGGCATGATCGCTTCTTTTCTTCAGCCGGGCTTTTCCTCTCCCGAAAAAGCTGTCCGACAATATTATCATCTGATACTGGACGGTTCCTACGGAGATCTGAAAGACAGCGTACCAACAGCACTTCGCAATGAAATAATGAGTACAGATAACCTCAAGGATGCTTATATAAAAGATCAGTGGGAACTTGTTTTGGAAGATAAAAGCAATATTGGTTACACGAAGGAAGCTGAAATTCGTATTTTGGAAGAAAAAAAGAACCTGAACTCGGTTTATGGTTCTTTGGGATTTCAACAGTTTCAGAATGATATATCAAAGTTTGATATGCGAAAGGGCGGATTTGATGCCGAGGACATCAAGGAAGCCAGATATATCCGTTATCGGATTACATGGATAGACGAAGACGGAAACTATCTTACGAAAGAAGACAAATCGACCATTGTGTATAAGCTGAAAGGAAGATGGTATCTGACAGATGCGGCAGAACTGTTTGCCGAGATCTGTGAGGAATGCTAAGAAAGGGGTTGTTTGTGGTGCATCTCTTGTGTATGAAATGTAATACTCCGCTCGAAGTGAATGCAAAATTCTGTGTCTGGTGCGGAATCCGGCTTCCGGAATCACCGGAATCACCGGCATCACCGACATCACCGACATCACCGATTAAGCCGGTGATAACGAAACCTCCCGCGTCTAAAATAAAAATAACTACCGCGCAGATGGCAAACAATAGTTTTTCTGCTGCCAATGATTTTGATGATTGAAAGGAAGATATATTATGGGCTCGAATTATAAACTGACTTACAATGTGGACATTGTATTTTGTATTGATGCAACGGGAAGTATGTCCGATCTTATTGATATGGTAAAGAAAAACGCCGTCAGCTTTTATTATGATTTAAAAGAAGTGATGGACGCCAAAAGCAAGGTGATTCAGTCACTCCGTATTAAGGTGATCGCATATCGGGATTATCTGGAGGATAAGGACGATGCAATGCTCCGTACCGATTTCTTTCAATTGCCCGCAGAAATTGACGCATTCAGCGAAACGGTTAATTCGATTCACGCATTCGGCGGTGGTGACGAGCCAGAGGATGGTTTAGAAGCATTGGCGTTTGCGATCCGTTCGAAATGGACAACCGAAGGTATGAAACGCCGTCAGATCATTGTCGTATGGTCGGACGCTTCTACGCATCCGTTGGGCTTTGCGAAAACAGCCCCCAATTATCCGAAAAACATGGCGAAGGATTTCAATGAACTATCCCGCTGGTGGGGCGATAAACAGGATGAGGGCCATATGAATCATAACGCGAAGCGTCTGATTATGTTCACACCGGATGTTCCCGGCTGGAGCGATATTACCAAGACATGGGATAATGTCATTCACTTTATGTCGGAATCCGGAAAAGGGTTGGAGGAAGTGGAATATAAACAGATTATTGACGCTATCGTCAGCAGTGTATGATGATGAAAACGGAATTTCATACGATGCCGGGTTTGTTGATTTATGCCGAGCAGGAGCAGGTCAGTGGAAAAGGCGAAGATGCGTTTTCGTATTCGTTTACACGACAGGATCATGGATATATCGCAGTGTTTGATGGCTGCGGTGGGATGGGTTCAAAAAAATACCCGATGCTGAACGACAGAACGGGTGCCCGCATTGCATCTAGACTGGCTGGATTCGTGGTGGACCAATTCTATGAAAAAGGTGGATTCTGCGATTTTTCCAATGCGTCAGAGCTGCTGCGCAAGGCGCTTATCAATACTTTTTCCGAAACAAAAGCAGCACTGGCTGCCAGAAAATCCGGCATTATGATTGGTGGAGATATGTTTAAAGAACTGCCGACAACGCTGAGTTTGATTGCATCTCGGCTGAACGAACAGCGAGAACTGGAAACAGCGTTCATATGGGCAGGCGATTCCCGCGGATATTTTTTAGATAAAAAAGGAATTTGCCAGGTCACTGCGGATGATCTGGAAACTGCTGAAGATGCGTTTTCGAATCTTCGGAGCGACGGAAAGCTTTCTAATGTTGTCAACGGTGATACCCCTTTTATTCTTCACGAAAAGCGGTGGATATTCCGAGAGCCGGTATTACTCATCACAGCAACCGATGGGAGCTTTGGATATTTTAAAACACCAATGGAATTTGAGTATACGATTCTGTGTGCTATGCAGCAGGCTGCGGATGTCCATCAATGGAAAACAGCGCTGGGCGAAGCAATCAAAAAAACAGCCGGAGATGACTTTTCGATTCTCATCAGCGCGTTCGGATTTTTGGATTTTTCTGCTTGTAAAGATTATTTTGCACAGCGCTTCCGATATCTTCGTCGGCGGTTTGTTCCGAATGCAGATTATGTTCCTGAAGAAGAATTGCAGGCACTATGGGACGAATATCGGAAAGATTACTACAGGTGGTGAAGTGGTATGGCAGGTCTTGCAATCAAGGTGTCTATTGCCGAACCGGAACCAATGGGGTTTCAGCCCTATTTAGTCGGTGAATATCTGGTACAAAAGCCGTTAACAAATAACAGGAGTGGTTTTTCAAAGTGGGGATTTTGCCAAAAAGACGGGGTAGAATATTTCCTGAAAGAATTTCTTTCTCCCGTCTATCCGGCGGATGAAGTACGCTTGGATGCAGATATCCGCAAACGCAAAATTGAACAGTGTCTTCTATGGCATCGGCAAAAAAAGAAGATCTATGATGCGATCGTAGCCTCGCAAACCGGGAATCTGGTTGTTCCACTTTCGTTTTTTAAGCATCAGAGCCATTTCTATCTGGTTACAAAAAAAGTATCGGATGCACCTTTGGATTTTACAACGCTGAGCCGCCTGGATCGTGAACATAAAATCCTTATCATGAAGGTTCTTTCCTACAGCTTTTCGAAACTTGCAGAGAATAATATCGTTCATGCAGATGTCAAGCCGGACAATCTGCTGATCAAACAGACAAATGCCGGATATTATACAATTAAAGTGATCGATTTTGACGGAAGCTATCTTGCGTCTTGCCCACCGTCTTCCGATGATTTGCAGGGCGATCTGGTTTACTATGCGCCGGAAACCTTTCTGGCCATTATAGAAGAACCAGCAGTGCTGACACCAAAGGTGGATGTGTTTGCGATGGGTATTATTTTCCATGAACTCTTGTCGGGTGTGAAACCCGGTATACCGGCAGATTATGATTATATTTATGAGGCAGTATTGGACGACCAACCTGTGCGGATTGACGATTCTATTGATACTGTGTTTCACGATATGTTGAGCAAGATGTTATGCAAGGATCCGAACGAACGCCTCTCTATGCATCAGGTCTTTTGCTGTTTACGGAATCTCGAGAACGAGAGCAAAAAAGGAATGCTTTCCTTAGCGGATACCAAAACGACAGCTAATAGCGGTCTTGTCGCACAGGCGAAAGAACATTGGAAGATTGCCGATGATTTTGATTAGGGGTGCTTATGTGGATCTGTGACAAATGTGAAACATATAACAACGATCATGATAGAATCTGTTGTATCTGTAGTGCACAGCGTGGAGAACAGGTACAGGTGCCGATACGATCAGCAGCGAAAACTCTTTTTGCACCCAAGACGGATACTGCGGATTCTGTGAACACCGGATTCCGGGAGAAAAAAAAGACTGTTGCCACCGATTATTGTGCAACAGCAACGAAACCGACGGAAGCAATGCCGCCTGTTTCTAAGGTCAAAGAGATACCAAAAGCGGATCCTACGCTGAAAGTATACGGACCGGCGAAAACCAGTATGATAGAACCAACTGAATACTATAAAAATGCAGCGCGAAAACACTGGCGGCCATACTATTTTCTGCGCAGGACGATTCAATACGGACTAATTACAGCAAATATCGTTGTATTCTGCCAAGTGTTGTATTGTATATGCAGAATTGTAGGTATGATATGAAAAGAATGGACTATCCTTTGCGAGATAACAACTTTGACAATGAGATTGCCGAAGTTCAACAATTAATATCTGATCCATATCCAACGGAACGTGATGCCACAATCAAACCAGCGCTTACCGTGAAAACAGTTACAGCATCAGAGAAAAGTGCATTACCTGTACTGGGTGCACCATTCGTTTCGCAGCATCCTTCGTCATCTGAAACAGCTATGGAAGTATCTGTAAGGCATGTACATAAAAAACGGCATCTTTGGCTGATTCCCACAACAATATTGGTAATCGGCGGTGGGGCATTGCTGTTTCAGCAGCAGAACCGCATGAAAGAGAAGCAGAAGGAAAGTGACAGTACGATTCCAATATCAATCACGGCGGAAACAGGTACTTCAGCAACGCTTATGTCAACAAGCGATGACTTGACGACAGAACAGACGCGAATCACGACAACTGCATCAAAGCATGAAACAACAACTACCGAGGCTGTCACAACCGATACTTCGGAAAATCCGATGCAAATTCCGGCGACTGCTTCCGTTTCATCAACATTCATCAAAAATACTGCGAAACATACGACAACACCGCAAAAGACAACTGCCGCTTCGACTACCTCCACTACCGCTGGCACCACAACTCCGACTACTTCAACGGAAATAAAAGAAACAACACGTTCAACCAGATTGGAAACAGAAATGACCGTCCTTTCTACGGAACATAAAGAATCCGAAAACTCCAGTCTGGTATCATCGACAAGTTCCAATGAATCTGCCGGCACCGCCGAGCCGAAAGAAACGGAGGGGGAAGTATGACCTGTTCTTATTGCGGATGCAGCATTGCAGATGATTCCGAATATTGTATTTATTGCAATGCGGAACAGCCTCTCCCACCGGATGAACGCAAACGTTTTCGTCGGAAAAATTTGTTTCGCCTAATGCTCTTGCTTATTCAGTCAGTGCTTCTTGTGATAGTATATTTCGGCTTTCTGAAGGGGATATTTGCAAAGATGCGGCTCCGGAATGATGATGCCAGTGGATTTGCGTTGTATCTCCGAAGAATACCGTGTCTGCAAAACGATCCCGAAATCCAAGCGGAGCTGGAACAGTATCTCAAGGAATTAAATCTCCCGCTGGTATATCCGGAACAAGCAGATCTTGACAGGATTGGGGCACAGTACAATCAATTCCTGAGTTTATATGATACGCCCGCCATAGATTTGGTGGCCAAAACTTTACATACCTATCGGACAGAATTTGAAGAAGCAGAGGCATTATATGAAAAACTGGAAGTGCTGAAAACGGCTGACAGCGATTCGGAAGTTGACAGCCATGAGGTGTTTCAGACGTTGAATAAGGCACACACCATATTTGATTACTCGGATCAGGCGTATATGGATTTATGTCGGACAGCCTTCGTCGCATCTTTTGATTCGATGAAAACAAAATCGAACGGATTGCTGCTGGATGAATTCCAAAAATTATATGACGATTATCGCAGTAATCGGATTCTTCACGATGCAGCGGCCGAAATCTTGGAACAGATCTATGAGGAAACGATAGATGACTGTCTCAAAAAGGAAAAATTCGCGGGGGAAACCGGAGCTGTTGCACGGATTGCAGACTATGTGAAAGCCAGCTTCCATGAGAAGTACGGAAACGAGCTTGTCACAAAGGTACATAACCAATTTCAGCTGTATCTTGCAGAGTGTTTGCAATCGGAAGAATATGGCACTGTTTCGACTGTTTTAGAATCAGTTGATTATTCAGTCTTTGATAGCGCATTTCATGGAAACGGTGAATATTCTGCCGGTTACCGATCGCTCCATGGAACGGCAGTCTCTCATGAGATTGTACGATTGATGGAACAGCATCAATATATGATTTATGATGATACTGGCGCACTTCAGCTTGCACTCCGCTATGCTTCGGCCCTTCCAGAGAACATGGAGCTGACACCGGAGATTGTCATTCAGGATGCCATAGCATATGAAAAAGAACAGATGTACCGCCTTATTAATCAAAGCCGCCGTGACAACGGCTGTGGCGAGCTACAGCTCCATCAGTCTTTGGATGCGTTGGCAACGGATTGTGTGACACGCATCGTAGACGGATCGCTGCACGATTACAGCGGCGATTGGTTTGAACAATTGCTGTTAGAATATGGATTTGCCGGCGAAGGACTCGGATGGGCAAGAATCTCGGAACACGCTGATACCAGCGCACATTGTTATTCGAAAATGAAAGGCGATGTCTTGGATTATATCAACAACAAGGAATGGCTGACACATATCGGAATCGGCATTCATTATGATCAGGTTAAGCAAACATTCTGTTGGTGTGTGATAGCACTAAAAAACTAAATCGTTAGGAGGAGAATTATGCTCTGTCCGAAATGCGGAAAGGATGCACGGAGCAACGCTGCATTCTGTAATCACTGCGGAGCGCCGATGACGCAGACAACTGCACATTCATCCATGCTGAAAACAACTATAGCAGATATTCCAGCGCCGAAATCGCCAACAGCTCCATATGAAGCGTCAAGGATCGGCAGGAACAAAAAAAAGACCGTTCTCATTCCATTTGCTGTTATCGGAATATTAGCAGTCGCGGTTTGTATCGGGATTGTCATCTATCAGAATCAGACTGCTGCACAGCGACAAATGATCAACTATCTGGAACGCGGAAAATATGAAAAGGCGGCCGAGTATTATCAAAAAAACGAAGACGAAATCAAGCCAGATAAACTGGAGCCTCTCATCCATACAGAGGTGAAGAAAATATATGACAGCTATCTGAAAGACGAGAAGTCCTATCATGAAAGCGTGGATAATTTACAGTATTTTTATGATTATCCGCTGGATGCTACAAAGGAATTACTCGTACAAGTCCAGGAAAAGCTGACACTTCTGAATGATTCGCGTTCCGCATATTTACAGGCAGTACAAGCAGAAGAACGTATGGATTATGCAGAAGCAATCGGACGCTATCGGCTGGTCATCGCCGACGATCCACAGTATGATACAGCACAAAAACAGATTGAAACCTGTTATGCATTGTATATCGGAGATGTGATCGCGCGTGTGGAACAGTACCGGAATCAGACGCATTATTCCGACGCCTTGCAGCTGCTTAAAGAAGCCTCCGAGGCTCTCGGAAAAGATAAACAGATTGATGAAGCGATGGAAACTTGCATTACGGAATATAAGACGATGTTGTTTGCGCGAGCAGAGGATTATGCAGAAAACGGCGACTATGAAGATGCAGCGGAGTACCTGATACAATATGTGGATGCATTCCCCGACGGAAAAGACTTACAAGAAAAAGCGGATCAGTATATTGACCGTCTGATGGACAGTCTCTTGCAGGAAGCGAATGCACTAATCAGCAAGGGCGATTACCATAATGCAATTCTAGCAATTCAGACAGTAAAGAAAGAATACCCCGGAAACAATAAGGTAGAAGAACTGGAAGAAAATACGATGAATACCTATCTGAATCAGCAGCTTCCTTTGATTGATGCTGCGCTCGGAGCATCGGATTACTTGAAGGCTTACAGTATTTGTAAAAATGCGATGGAAATTATGCCGGACTATGCTGATTTACTGTCGCGTATGCAAACAATAGATGAAAAACGACCGATTCTGCTGAATGAGCTTGTGATCAGCCAGTCTCAGTTTTTCTATGAAATGGAAAAAAAAGCGGAAATCTGGCGTGATACCATTGGAAATGAATATACATACGGCAATCTGTATTATGCAAAGTCCGCTTATTATGACAAACCGTATGCAGATATTTATCTCGGATCACAATATCAATCCGTATCCGGGATAATTGCAATTGGCGATGCAAGTAGCAATGCGTTCGGACAATTGATTATTTACGGAGACGGGGAAGTATTATATACCGGAAGCTATTCGCGAACAACAGTTCCGCAGCAAATCAACCTAGATGTATCCGGTGTTGCTTGGTTGAAAATTGCGGTTTCTGCTACGAATAACTGGAATCAGAATTTAGACTATCTTTTTTCAGACTTTGCATTTAAAAAACTCGGAACATAGTTTTTTAGATGGAATCTGCAATCAAGGCTGCGGAATCCGGACTTACTTCACGAATCTAACTGATAACAAGATTCCAAATCAAACCCTGTGCTTTTTGGTACTGGAAAACATCATCTGGCTGGCGGTGTTTTTACAAATCGTACTAATCCATTTCAAAAAGTCGGATGTATGATTGGTGGTTTCCGTCTGACTTCCAAGCTTTCAACAGTACGTACAAAACATCCTTATTGCGTAAGAAGCTCCTCGTAAGTTGTGAACCGAACCAGTAAAAACGAACAATACCCCAAAAAGTGATTGGTGTCTACAGCGATTTCTATAATCATCAGCGTATTCAACTGAAAAAAACTGCCCCTACTTGAATTGCAGAGTCAGTTTAATACTTAATTCATTTTCTATAAAAGCTCTCTTGTGCTGTCCGCAGAAATTGGTTCGGTTCACTTTTTAATCTTATGAAAGGACATCAAGGAACGCGCCCTGATATTCATATGTTTTTTTGCCATAGATCTGGAGCGGTTCATCCAGAATATTCAAGACAATATATACTTCCTCTCCGGACTCGAAATATTCGATATCATCTTCACCGTTGATAAAAATCGGATCCTTGATGCCGTCGAGATGTGCATACTCAAGCCACTCGGTTTCTCTGTTATTATGACTGCCGGAGGAACCGCCATGCGTAAAGGTGTCCGTTTCTATCTGCATAATCCGGGTCTCTACGACACGATAATTCTCGATGTTATTGATTTCCTTCCGATACATATATAGCTTATAGATGCCGAGTGCGACCACAGTGAGGATACCGAGACAGACGATTGATTTTCGCGCGATCCGATAGCGTTTCTGCTTTTCCTTTGTGTTATGCTCCAAAGCATACAGCGCGAGCGCAGCCAACGCAACAAATGCAATGATCCCCCAGGCGTACACCGCAAATGTAATCCATTCTCCAATATAATAATGCCCATAGAAATCTTTGAGTTCGGAATAGATGAACTCATCTGTCAAAGGCTGTAACTGCTGCATTCCGGCAATCTCCTTTCCAGATTTCAGAATCAAAAGGATATATTTTAATTATCCATAGTATAACACAATCATCGACAAAAAGCAAGCATATATTTATATTTTAAGAAAAAAGCACGCCGGGAGCGTGCTTTTTGTGTTTCATCTGCTTTTGATATAAACGCGAGAGGAAATTGTCAGCGCATCATCATCCATCTCCTCCAGCTTTCCAAACGAACGGATACCTGTCTTTTCATACCGTACCCAGATCTGCATCGTATCATCCTCCTCTGTTATATAATACGAACACGGTTCCTTCGTACAACGCCAATAGCCAAGTATCGCCGGCATCATGTATGGGAATGCATTGTTTTCTGCTGCAATCGGCTGATATTCGAGCGACAGCTTTCTGTCTTCATAGATCGTCAGAATATATTTTCTCCCATCCTCCTCCGTACAGATATATTCACCGGCCGGAAGTGACTTGCCGCTGTCCGTATACATCGTAATATCCTCAATCGTTCCGGCTTCAGTCTCCGGATCTGCTGTGTTCCACCATTCAACAATCATCGGGAACGTCCCGACAAACGGCCAGGGCTCCAGCGTATCAAACATATTGCTCAGATAATCCAGCGAACAGTAGTTTTCTTCCAGCATATTCTTCGGATAGAGCATACATTCCGAAAAAACATATTTTCCGCAGCCCACACGCGAACCATATAGGATAAATACCGTCGGACTCTCATCGTCATCCAGCAGGATCAATGGTATCAGCAGCTCAATTCTGCCATCCTCGTCATAATACTGCACTTCCGTCTTCTCAAAATCACATCTGACCTTATCCAGTTCCGCACGTTCTGTAATCAGCGCCGAGAAATCAGCATCCGGATTGACTGTACCATTCCGCTCCTGAAGCGTATAGTACATCAACTGATAATATTTCGCCGCACGTTTCTCAACATTCAGATTCCGTGCCGCATTCACGAAGTCTTCTTCTGCAAGCCCCAGAAATGCCTGATCCGCCGCATAGAAATCAGTCCACAGACCGTAAATGATATAGGAAGCGACCGGCAGCATCACAAGCAGCAATACCGCTATCACAATCAACAGCCCGCAAATCCGCCGCCGTACTTTCATAAACGGCTTTTTCGATGCCGCATTCTCCTTCACATCAACAGTCGGAAGCGGTGTTTCAAAGCACTCGAATGCTTTTTTGCATTCCTCACACTCAGCGAGATGCTCTTCCAGCATCACACGGCTTTCCTGACTGCTTGTGTCATCAAGATATGGGACAAATAAATCCTGTACAATCGCACACGAATATTTCATTTTGCATCCTCCTCACTCATTGCATTCAGAATCTGACTTTTTGCACGATAGAAAGTGACCTTCGCCCAGCTCTCTGTTTTCTCAAACAGTTCCGCGATTTCCTTGAACGGAAGCTCCCCAAATACTCTGAGGCTGAACACTTCCTTATACGGTTCCTGCATTCGATGCAGCACACGATGAATCCGTTTTACACTCTCACGCTCCACAAAACAATCCGATAACCGTCCGTCCGAATCCCCGGAAATCATAGTTTCATCAAGCTCTGCTGTATTTCTCCATGGGGAACGCATCGCGCTGTAAAAACAATTCTTCGCAATGACAATCAGCCAAGCCTTCATAGAAGTTTCTCCGCGAAAGGTATGTATTTTCCGGATTGCGTGCAGGAATGTTTCCTGTGTCAGCTCCTCTGCTTCCTGATCGCTTCCGGTTAATTTCAACAGATAGCGATAGACGTCTTTTGCATACAGCTGATAGATTTCATTCGTGTCTTTCAAGGTTCTCACTTCCTTTCCGTTTAATTGACGCACGAGTTTCAAAAAAGATACAAGGTTTTTTCGGATTTTATAGGAAACCATAAAAGAAAAAGCCCATCGCTGAACACAAAAGCTCAGGTTCCGGACTTCATTCTCATATCCATCATACAAAAATTACGAAAACAGATGGGGAAATGGGGCTATGTCAGATCAATCGTCGAATATCCGATTGCACGAAGCTTCTTTTCGAATGACCGGAATTCAGCATCCTCTTTTGCATAGGAATTCCAGCCCATTTTCATGAGAAGCTCCTTCAAAGCAGTTGTTTCCGTTCTTTTGCAAAAGCGAATATGGTGATAATCGGTAAACAGCTCATAGAAACCAATTGGTCTTGCCGCATATCTGCCGCCAATACCTTTGATTTTCCGGACGGATAGATCGTCGATAGATAATCCGAATGCTTCACAGAAATTTCTTGCGCAAGCTTCCAACGATATCCTTTGCCGTTTGCCGGCATTATCTATGAAAAACAATTCTTTGTCTTGGATTTCCAATATATTTTCAAAGGGAATGCAAATGACAGTATCATCGTTTTCTATATGATATTCCGCTTGTATCGTCTTGGAATATTCCTGCCAGCTCATAGAACGCCACCCTTTCATATCGGAATCTTTTTCCCATGAATCATAATCAATCGAAACCAGCTTGACACGTTATGCTTTTTATGCTATTATAATTGCATAAGTAATCCAATGGATCACTTCATTCTGAACACATGAAAGGAGGATTGAAATGGAACTCAAGCGTGGAGTAATTGATGAGATGGATCAGCGTCCGTGGAACATGACCAGATGGTACTGCTGCAAAGCAGATGACGGCGGGTATTATGCAGTAGTCGCCGCCTCAGCACCGATGCGTCAGAGCACCCGCTACTACATCATCACGAAGGAGATCTTTGATGCTTGCGATCCGAATTCGCCGAATTCCTACAACGCAATATATAAAGGCGAAGAGGTCATTGAGTTTGCCGAAGGACCGATGGGAAATCATGGAGATGGATGGGCTGTTTACCGTCCCGGATGCGAACATCTCTTCGGCTGGTATCGTGCCAACTTCAGAGACAACAACCCCGGAGACTAGTAAAACCGTTGCAAACCCGCGTATCCGCTGAAACATCGTCTCAAATTTCTTAGGAAATAGAAAAAAGTCTGTAATCTTTTCGGATTACAGACTTTTTCTAATGGCTCCCCCAACTGGACTTGAACCAGTGACACCCTGATTAACAGTCAGGTGCTCTACCGACTGAGCTATGGAGGAATATGCAAGTGTCGGCATCGTTCTATCTTCCCGGGACGTCTCCATCCAAGTATTTTCGACGCGAATGAGCTTAACTTCCGTGTTCGGAATGGGAACGGGTGGATCCTCATTGCCATTAACACCGACTATGCATGATATTTCAAAAGCAAAAGCTTTTAGAAATCGAATTGATGACCCGT
>JAFXIC010000029.1 GCA_017533485.1 Oscillospiraceae bacterium | reverse complement strand
TCCCCCTTGGTTATTTTCGCGAATATAAAAAGAAAGGGGAAAACCCCTTTCCGTTACCCATCCCCCTGTTTGGCGTACTTGTAAGATATACCTTACATTCTATCATTTTCTTAAAATGGGATTCCAAAGGGATAGTATCCCTTTGGCGGGGTTTGGGGCAGCGCCCCATAATAACTCCATCGGAGATACATATAAACGGGGTGCGGGGCGGCGCCCCATAATAACTCCATCGGAGATACATATAAACGGGGTGCGGGGCAGCGCCCCATACTAACTTCATCAGCAGAATAAAAAAATCCTGCACGAGAAAAACTCATGCAGGATTTTCTATTATCAGAGATTTTGTTTTAGATATTTCGAGGGATTCTTCTTATTCTTTTCCTCGTACATCCGGTTATCTGCGATTGTAATCAGCTGGAAGACCGTACTTCCGGGTGCAGGTACTGTAATACAGGCACCGATACTGACGCTGAGCTGATATGGGCGTCCCGAATTCCGGTTACAGATATCAATACTATCCTGAATCCGTTTCCGGATCGCAATCGCTTTCTCACTCGAATATTCTGCGCCGAAGATAAAGAATTCGTCGCCGCCGAATCTGCACGCAATTTCTCCATCCAGACAGCATTCCTGTAAAATAGAAGCGATACTCCGAATGGCATGGTCGCCGGCTTTATGGCCATAATTATCGTTAATACTCTTGAGACCGTCCATATCGGCGAACATAATCATAACAGGTTTTTGTTCTTCGATACAGCGTTTAAATTCCTCATTCGAGCTTCTCTTAAAGCCATTCCGGTTATAAATTCCGGTCAGCGAATCAATTGCATACAGCTTATCGAGCTCTTTTACAACCTCATCCAGACAGAGAAGCTTTCTAAGATTTTCGAGGGAATTGCTGATATTGATGCTCCAGGTATGGAACAGGGAGCTTCGGATCGGAAGATCGGTATTGACGATGACAAAATATCCGAGACAGCGTTCACGGAAATGGAGGGGTACAAAATACATATTCCGCATATTATCGGTTTCATAGCGCAGCCGCGGAAGGACCTTATCGGAAGAGAAGCTTTCGGTGGGATGGAATTCGCCGTCGAAATAGATCATTGGCATGATCATACGTTTCGAATAGCCCTTTACGGTATATTCCTCGGGCTGTAATTCACCGGTATAGCCTGCTTCATGGGGAATCTGTTTATTATACCAGTTATCGTTGAGACAGAGATAGAATTCCTCACATCCGGTATTGAGCACAGTCATACGGAGTGCATCGAGATATTCATCAAACGTATCGCATTCTACCAACGAACAGGTCATCTGATTGAGACGGGCGATTTCACGATTTGTTTTTTCGATCGTCTGGTAATTACGCTTTTTAAAGATCGGGATTTCCTCGCCCGAAGAACAGCCGCAGCCGCAGCTTTCGGAATAAATCGGAACGGCGTTGAGCTCCTGGACACGCGGCGGATATTCTCCGGAACAATGGCGGCAGATCAGCTCACAAGCCAGCGCACCCGACTGCATCAGCGGACGCTCGACCGTAGAGAGTGCGGGGGAGAAATTCTTTGCGTTATAGATATTATCGAAGCCCGATACGAGGATATCGTCCGGACAGTGGATGCCATGTGTTTCGAGGGCAAGAATTGCCGCCATCGCCATCGCGTCATTGCCGCAGACGATTGCTTCGGGGAATTCCAGCTCGGATTTTAAGAAGGATTCGACTGCCCGTCTGCCATCCTTTGCACGGAATGTACCATGATAGATCCGTTCGGGTTCGAGCGGAATATCATATTCTTCCAGCACACGGCGGAACGCAGAAAGTCGGGCGATACTTTCGGTATTATCATCAGGTCCGGAAATATAATTGAAGCGCCGGACATTATGGTTGACAATAAAGTGGCGAGTAATCTGTTCCATAGCGGAGTCATTATGGATTCCGATATAGTACATATCATCGAGTTCCTTGTCGATACTGACCGCAGGAACACCTGCATCGCGGATACGTTTCGAGATTTCGTCAGCCAGATCGGATGAGAATGTATTCGAAAGCAGAATCACACCGTCAAAGAGTGAAAAATTGGGGAGCTGGAAAATATTATATTCACCCATATCATATTTCGGGTTATTGAGCATACCGCCGAACGCAATAAAATGCGCAATATTGACATGATGCTGTGCAGCATAGCGGTGGATACCGCTTAAAATCGACTGTTGATATTCTTCGTCAACACCCGAAGCAATCACAGCAATAGTATACTTCATCTTATTCACCTCGTTATCATCCGATTCTTAAACTGTCAGGATTCAGTCTTTGCGGACATATTTGGATTGTTTCCGTTTCTTCTTCTGCTCATACATTTTCTGGTCAGCGATTGCGATCATCTGGAAAATGGAGGTATTCTCGGTTGGAACCTCGATATGGAAACCGATGCTGGCTTCGAGGGGGAAGGGGAAATTATTCTCGACGCGGGATTTTTCCATTTCCCGATAGAAATCCGCTTTGAGCTGTAAGCCCTGTTCCTCGGTTGCATTGATTTTAAAGAGCAGAAATTCATCGCCGCCGAATCGACAGAATGCCTCATCCTCGTGACAGATTCGCTGGAGGATTGCGCCGATTTCCTTGAGCGCAGCATCGCCCTCGGTATGGCCGTAGACATCGTTAATCATTTTCAGTCCGTCCATATCCGCGAACATCACCATGACGGGATATTGTTTTTCGATTGCGATTTCATAGAGTTTCTTTGTTTTTCTGGCGAAGCCGTTGCGGTTATGGATACCGGTCAGCGGGTCGATGACATAGAGTCGTTCGAGGACATTGGTGACCGCATTCATACAGCAGATTTTCCGTACATTTTCGATTGCGGTACAGATTGTCATCATCATCGCATGGACGCTCGGGGATTCGAGCGGATAGTTGGTATTCGAGAATACGATATAGCCGAGACATTCATCCCGGAAATGGAGCGGGAAGAAGAAGAAGGTATTGCCTTTATCGGTGGAATCCCAGAGCTCCGGTACAAGATCGGAGACCGCAAAGGATTCGATCGAGGAGAATTTCCCGTTTTTGTAGGCGAGTGGGATGCTGACGGAGGCGGTATAGTCAGGGCCGCGGTGTTTTGTGACGGCGTCAATATACTGACGTCCGAGCAGCGCGTCATTCTCGCCGATCCATTCATCATTCAGACAGAGATAGAAGGAATCACACCGGAGTCCCTCAACGAATGGCTTTAAGCATTCCACAATTTCTTCGATATTTTCACAGCCTGCGAGCGCGCAATGGATCATATTATTCTGGTAGATGCCGTTGCGGTACTGCATAATATAGCGGAAATTTTCTTTTTTGACTGCCTCCGCACAGCAGTCGGAGGGCTGGCGGCAGCCGCAGCTCAGACCTTTGATAAAGTTGGTATCGAGGATAATGGTCTGATGGGGCGTTTGGGGGTTATGGAAATACTGTTCGAGGAGCGTACACGCCTGATATCCGCTTTCATAGAGCGGTCTTGCGATGGTCGTAAGCTCCGGCATAAAGGATTTTGTTTCGTCAATTTCATCGAAGCCTGTGACGATGATATCCTCCGGAACCCGACACTGACGCTGTTCGAGCATGGTAATGGCAGCAAGCGCCATCGAATCGTTTGCACAGATCAGTGCGTCGGGGAGCGGTTTGCCGTTGCGGTGTTCCTGGATGAGCTTTCTGGCACATCTTCTGCCGCTGAGCTGGGTAAAATCGCCCTGATAGATGCGGTTTTCGGGGAGATCGAGCCCATGTTCCGAGACAACCTCCCGAACGCTGCGCAGCCGCATATTGCTTTCGTCGTTTTCCGCCGGCCCGCAGAGGAATGCGAAGCTTTTACAGCCATGTACGGAAATGAGATGCTCGGTCAGCTCGCGCATAGACAAATAATTATCCGTACCGACAGAAGCGGAGATTTCAGGAAAATCGACGTCGATCGACACACAGGGGATGCCTGCTGCCTTGACTGTCGAGATCAGTCCGGAAACGATTTCAGGAGACTGGATGGTCGTTCCCATCAGAATCACGCCATCGAATCTCGAAAGATCGGGGAGATGGAAGATCTGATATTCTCCGGCGTCATGTGCAGGATTCTGCGTTAAGCCGCCCGCCGCGACGAAGTGACAGACGTTGACCTTACGTTCATAAGCATAGTCCCGGATACCGCGCAAGATGCGGTTCTGGTAGCCCTCATTGAGGCAGGAAACGACAACAGCAATATTTTTTGGCATTCCGCGCGCTCTCCTTTTTGGATTCAGAATCATACGGGATTCTGTTGATAATTGATATATTACACACGAATATTTTACCACAAAATATACAGAAATGTCAAGTTGTACAGATGAATAAACATAAATTTCGTCAGAAGCACAAAATAAAATTACTCGGATTGTGCACCTTGACGAGCATCAAAACATTGGATTCGAATGAGGATTCTGGCGGAAGGCGGTGGGGGTACAGCCGCGGAAGCGTTTGAAGGCACGAATGAAGGTAGAATCGCTGTCGAAGCCGCATTGCTGGGCGATTTTACAGATCGGGATATCGGTTTCACAAAGCAGCCTGTCCGCATAGATCAGGCGGCTCCGGAGCACATCCTGATAGCAGGAACAGCCGAAGGTATCGCTGAATACACGCTGGAGGTGGGTACGGCTGATTCTTACCGTCTCGCACATCTCGTCGATGCTCCAGTTTCGGGCAGGTTCGCGGTAAATCTGTTCGCGCAGCTCAACCAGTGCCGCAGTATTGCTGTCGGGTTTCGTAAGACAGGTCTTTTCGAGTGTCAGCAGCCTTGTTCTCCAGAGCAGCATCTCTAATAGCCGGCTCGCAGCATAATCCGCGTAGGTACGATTGTTTTTGTCGATGTACATATGAGAAAGGAGCTGAAAGAGTGCGGTCAGGTCTTCGGTTTCCTCCTGCGGCGTGGAAAGGATGACCTGTGCGGCAATCCCCATCCGCATCGGAAGCGGCATCTGTTCGTGGGTTTCCGAAATCAGTACCGCATAATCAGCGGAAAGAATCACGGCTTCGTTCGGTATTTTATCGGAATGCAGTAAGCAGAAGCTGCTTTTCGGAATCCGGTCTGTGCCGCCGTTTTTCCATGTAAATTCACAGCTTTCGATAAAGTATAACAGACAGTAGTGCTGACGCTGGGGATTGGCGGTTTTCCGGATCGCACGCAGAAACATATCTTCGTTTTTTTGCTTTTCATAAACAGCAGCAATTTCCATGGATCTCATTCCTTTCCAAAAAAAGCTTCCGTGTCGGGATATTCGGTCAGCGGAGAGAAGTTGTATGCCCGTAAGTTCGCGGAATACAGACATCTTTCGGGGAAAATTGGTGATAAAATAACAGTTGAATGTACAATTCTGCATTGCTATTTGAAAACGGCTGTGCTATAATGCAATTGTAGTCAGTCAACGCTTTCAAAGACTGCAAAAATATTTACGAATATGCGGCGGAAATACAGGCTTTTTTCCCGCACAGCCCCCTCTTGCTGTGAACAAAAAACCCTCTCTGAATATCTGTTTTCCGGCTTGTATCCTCCCGCATTTCTCAAGCGCAGATGCCGGTACACATTTGCGTTTTCCTGAAATCACTGCCAGTGATAGGTAGTGATTTTTTCTTTTAACTTGTACAGACAGATTGATTTTTTCATCGGATTCTGCATCATATTATATCATAAAAATCCGAAAATATCAAGTAATTTGAAATTTTTTGCACATAATCAGGAATTTATCTGATAAAAAAACTCAGTTGTACTGAGATTTCCGCGGCGGTTGTACCGTCCGAGTCCGTACAGGCTGTCGCCGTCCCCCTGGACAATACGGTTGCGGTGTTCGGTACAGGTCATCGTCATCAGAAATCCCATTTCCTTTAACACCGGTACGCTTTCTATGCAGGTAAATCCGTAGGGGTACGCGAAAATATAGGGCTTTACGGAGAGTTTTTCCATCAGAAAATCCTGTAAATGCGATAAATCCGCCCACAAAAGAGCATGGTAGCGCGATTCCTCCTCGCCTTTGGAAATTGCACATCCGTTTCGGCGCTCACGGTGATGGAGATAGGCGGTATGGTTTCCGAGGGTGACGCGGCCGCTCGCGATCAGTTCCCCGCAGTCAGCGGCGGTGAGATAGGAATATGCCGGAATATGGCTGTCGGGGGGCGCGAGTTCCTCCGTAAATTCCCCGACAATGTTCACGACGGCGTGGAAATCGTACTCCTCCAGCAGCGGCAGTGCATAAGCAAGATTATTATAAAATCCATCGTCAAATGTAATCAGGACGGGCTGTTCGGGGAGCGGTATCCCGTCATAGACATACCGCACCAGATCCTCCGGCGAAACGGAGTGATAATTATTTTCTCGTAGATACGAAAAATCCGATGCGAGTGTTTCGGGCGTCACTGAATAATCCGATTCCACGCCCTTTCGGATGCTGTGATACATCAAGACCAATAATTCTTTGGATTCGCCTGTAAGTCCGGCTGTCGGACGGACATCGGGCGGATTTTTTTTCGGATTTGGATGATGCTGCGCGATTCGTACTGTCGTAAAAATCGTGAGCAGACCGATGATACATAGAACCAATCGTACCCGAAATTTTCGGAACATCGTTCTTTTTCCGCTTTTTCGCATAAGCCGCGCTTCCTTTCGAAAGATTCTGGTTTAAAATATGCGGGTGAGCCGTCCGACATTACATAAATTTTTCGGGCGGTGCATATTCTTTCTCAGGTACGTCCGCAGATGCGGCAGAAATTTTTTGGAGAATCTTGCGAGAACGGAGGAGAAAGATGGAAATACGGATATGGAAATGGAAGCGGACGGCGGTTTCCGCAGCAGCCATCGGAATCGGAGCTGCCGCCATCGGCTTCGGGCTGAAAGCAGTTCCCCTACTCCAAAGCATCCGGATTGGTGGGGAACAGAAAATTCTGGAAGATACGAGTATTTCCGATCAGTCATTCGGGATATCGGAGGAGCTGTTCGGGCGTCAGTTCGCAGAAGGCTTTGGTGCGCAAGGTTTTGGCACGGAGGGGCTTTCGGAGGAGAAATCTACCGAAACAGACGAATCTGCGGTGATATTTCGGGAATCGGAGGCTTCGGCGGAGATGCATCCGTCAAAGCTCTATCCCGAATCCCGTGCGTCAGATGATGGAAAGATTGTGGAAAAGCACTACGGGAAACAGTCCGGTACACAGTTTTTTTCGCTCGAAAACGGCGGACAGGTTCGGAACTGTACATTCTGGAACAATCAGGATCTGCTGGCGGAATCGAAAATTCTGCCTGATCTTCCGCTGAAGCTCGATGGAACGCCGCTGGTGCTGATTTACCATACCCACACCACCGAAAGCTTTGAACGGCAGGAACGGAGTTTTTTTGACGCGGCATTCAACTATCGTACCACAGAACCGGATAAAAATATGGTAATGGTTGGTGCGGCGATTGCAAAAGCACTCTCGGATGCAGGAATCGGTGTGATTCATTCGGGCGAGATTCATGATTTTCCGGTCTGGAACCATAGCTATTCCCGAAGTGCAAAGACTGTTTCGGAGATTTTAGCGGAATATCCTTCGATTTGTATTGCGCTCGATATCCACCGCGACGCAATCTCCACCGATTCGACAATATATGCGCCGGTTGCGGTGATTAACGGGAAAAAAGCTGCACAGATTATGATTATATCGGGCTGTGATGACGGGACGATGGATCTGCCGGAATACCGGAAGAATTTCCATTTTGCGAGTGCACTCCAGCAGACCACGGAATCCATGTACGAGGGGCTGACGCGTCCGATCCTATTCGACTACCGGAAATATAACCAGGATTTAACAACCGGAAGTCTGCTTGTGGAATTCGGTTCTCAGGGCAATACGATGGAGGAAGCACGCTATTCCGGAGAATAGTTCGGGAAATCGCTTGCGGAGACAATCCGTCAGCTTGCCGCATCTAAGGAGGGTTTATGAAAACATTCAGAAGGCATAAAAAAAGAACCGCAGTCTTCTATGCGGTTCTGGTCTATATGATGTCCATGCTGTTCATTCTCGGTTTTCTTCGGACTGCCCAGAAAACAAGACAGGTTCTTTATGGAGGGAAGCCGGTGCTTTCATCCGTTACGAAAGCAGAATTTTCTGATGATTCGGGATATATCCTGTCATTCGGGGGCGGTGAATGGACGATACCGTTCGAAGGATCCGGAACGCTTACGGCAGAAAAAATCCTGCCGGTACTTCCGCCGTCTATGGCGAAATGGATGGTTCGGACGTATTATCTTTGGAATCATACGACAGAACGGGTGCTTGGCTGGGTTTCGGTGAGTGCAGTCTGCTGGTGATAATAGTGGTTTAATTCGCCGCGGTAAATGAGCTCCGCCTCCGGCAGAAACCGAAGATCATCGGGTGCATAAAGGCTTGCGGGCTTATCGAGGCGGATGCCGCAGGACTCCAGCATATACGCGACAAACTGGGAACAGACGAATTTATTCCGGAGCTGTTTTTCGATCTGGAGCCGCACGCGCACAAGTCCCATCAGGCTATAAGAATACTGTCTGCGGCACGCCTGAAAATGGTCGATGAGCGCAAGAAATTTCTGATACTGGTTTTCGGAGACCGAAAGCTTATAGATTTCACAGGGGATCGAATCAAACTGACCGAGTGTACCCTGACCGATGAGCTCCTCGTTGAATGTGGCAGGAAGCGGAATCGGTGCGTAATTGCGGCAGAAGCTGAACATCTGCCTGAGTGTTGCATCCGCAGACAGGGACGCATGAGAATAAGGAACCCGTGTTGCCATGCGGATTGCCTTGGCAGGAATCGTATCCGTCCGTGTCAGTACCACATACAGCGCACAGACAGATGTATTTCGTTCCGTCGTTTCTTCCATAGCTTCACTTTCCTTTCCGTCTGTCAGATGCGAATGCGGCCATCGGGGGATCCGAAAAAATTTTTTTCTCAAAAGGCTTGCAATCTTCCGAGAATTCTGTTATAATATTATGGTACGTAATGTACGGTATTGAAATATGCGCCTGTAGCTCAGCTGGATAGAGTGTCAGACTCCGACTCTGAAGGTCGTGCGTTCGAATCGCATCAGGCGTATCCCGAAAATCGTCCTGCCATCATCGGCAGGGCGATTTCTTTTTTATCGGAATTTTTATTCTTCTGCGGAAGCGAACTGGCTTTCATGCCGCGTAAAGAAGTCGGTACGTGGGGGGAGGAACTTGAGCGAATGGGGGGCATTCGTAAAGAAGCTCAGCGGCTCAAAAATCGTATCCCATGACCAGATGCGGTCGTCCACCTGTAAATACTCCTGTAATTTCGCGGTGCCGATGGGTGCCATCGGGTGGAGCAGCACGCCGGCGGTTTTAATCATATGGAACAGGTTGCTGAGTGCCTGTGCAGATTCTTCGGGGGTGCGTTCTTCCCTGCCCAGTGCCTTTGCCATATACTTACTGGCATTACGGATATAGCTGTCGAGGACATAGGTACACTGATGGAAGGCGAATTTTGACATATGCCGTTCATATTCGAGAATCGCTTTCTTCGCGTCCGCGAGCACGCCTTCTTCGGGCAAAACAGTCGGGAGGATGCCGTCAAATTCTTTCTGTGTGGTATAGAACGCGGTGCGGATCATCCGGTTATAGACATTCGACAGCAGCAGTCCGTCCTTGACAACAGGATCCGCGTCTTCGGGCTTTGCATCGGGATTATAGGGCTTTGGCATGAAGCTGACGGAACGCTGACCGAGCCCGAGCCCGAGCCAGTGCATACGGAGCTGTTCGGGGGTATAGTGGTTTAAGAGATCGTCTGCCATCGGCGGCTTGACAGCACCGGAGCTGGAGGCTTTTTTGTCGAGGAAGAGGATATGGTGGTTCGCGACAATAATCGGGAGCTGGAGCTCGCCTTCCGCAGGCTCTGCGGATTTTTCGGGCGAGGACTGCTGTGCCATCCACATCGCAGGCTCGGCAATGCCGTAGAAATAGATATTATCCTGACCGATGAACTGGTAGACCTGAGAATCCTTGCTGCACCAGTAATCCTTCCATGCGTCGGTATTTTTTCCGGCTTCTTCGAGGAATGCCTTAGTAAAGGAAATCGGCGCCCAGAGCGATTCGGGCCAGACCCAGACGGTCAGTCCTTCGCTGCCCGGTTCGAAGACCGGTGACGGAACACCCCATTCGATATTTCCGGTGAGGCGGAAGGGGACGAGTGTTTTTCCGGTACGATAGCGGATGCCTTGTTCGGTGAGAATCCGACACGCCTCGTCACAATCCGAAAGTGTTTCGAACGCAATCGTAAACGAGGGCTTTTTCTTTTCTTCGAGGTATTCGTGTTTCGGCATCGAATCCTTCAGCGACAGATATAATTCCTCGAACTCGCGCTTGACATAAATCACAGGCGGCTTTAAGAATTCGGAGATTGTTTTCCAGACGACCGGACGGACATCCTTACGCTTCTGGAGCTGAGCGATCCAGTCCTTTAAGAGTGCTTCATAATCGCGAAGCTTGAAGTACCAGTTTGTGACCGGCTTCATTGTCGGAGTTTCGCCTGTCAGCGTTGAAATCGGGTTCAGCAGATTTTCCGGCATATACTGATGGCCGAGATCACATTCATCCGCATATCCCTTTTCGGAGGTACAGCCCTCGACCGGACATTTTCCGATGACCTGTCTTCCGTTAATAAAGACGCCGGCTTTCTCGTCGAAGAACTGCATCGTAGAAATCTGGCTGAGCTGGCCTTTGTCATAGAGAGACTGTAAGAATTCGAGGGTGACTTCGGCATGAATTTCCTTGGTTCTGCCGAGACCGGACGCACCGAACAGATTCGGGGAGATGGCATATGCCGCAAGTGTTTCCTTTTGTTTTTCGTGGTTCTTCGTCACGAAATCCACAAGCGAGCCTTCGAATTCACCGCGGTTGACTTTTTGTCTCCAGCCCTCGGCGATCGGAGAACCATAGCAGTCGGTACCGCTGACGAAAATCACATTCTCGCTGCCGATTCTGTCGCGCAGGAAACGCGCGTAGGTATCGGCAAATACCAGCATTCCGCCGACATGACCGAAGTGGAGCTCCTTATTGCCGTAGGGCATACCGCCCGTTACGACCGCACGCTTCGGGAATACCGGACGGGGAATCTCAAAGGGTTTCTGATTCTGATGTTTCTCAGCCATTGTATTCAAGTCCTTTCGGATTCAGATTGTTCATTTCACATTCCCTTATTATATCACAGCCAGCCGAAAATTGCAAGAGGAATTTCTACGGAAGAATGCGGAAAATAACAGCAGTTTTTTAAAAATCCCCGCCGAGCGGAAGCATAAGCGCAGTTTTTAAGTCATATCCGCAGGCATCGGCGAGCCAGAGCTTGAGATATGCGGCGATGGGAGAGATGACCGGAAGCGGAATTATCCCCAGTTCTTCGAAAACGCTTGTACTTTCATAGGAATCGCCGCTGCTGACGCCGGTCAGGAAAACAGGAATCCCCTGTTCCTTTGCCTGCGCAAAAAATCTTCGCGCATCAGGAGAAAGGGTGTTGATGGTACCGGAATGGAAGCTTTCGTGGAGGATCGCACGCGTCTGCGGCGGAAGGATCGGATAGGTCATGCCGGGATAGGGGGAGATCCGAAGGATGGAATCGGAACCGGAGGAAAGCGAATGCGGACGGAGTGGATTTTGTGCATCAGGAGATTCTGAATATTCCGGATTTTTTGTAAATGCGCCGGATTTGCTGCTGATCCATCCGTAGGGCTTTGCGCATACACTGAAAAACGAATCGGAATATGCCGCACTCGCAAGCAGTCTTGCAGCACGGTGGATGGTAATATCCGGATCGCCCGGATTGCGGTAGGATACAAATACGCCTTCTTCGGTTCCCTGTTGCAGCAGCGATACTGCGCCGAAGAGATTGTCGATGCCGTTGGCTTTTTCGTGCTCGATCGGGAAGTTGCTGGATACAAGACAGATGGGTGTTCTGACGGTTCCGAATGCGTAGGAGAGTGCGGCAGCAGTATACTGGAGGGTATCGGTGCCGTGGGTGATGATGATGCCGTCGTAAGCACCAAGCTTCTCCCCGACACATCGGATGAGTGCGGAAATTTCAGTACCTGTGGCATTTTCGCTCAGCATCGTGAACGGTTCATCGGTATCATAATCCGGCATCGGGTGTATTTTCTTGTAGGTATCGAGCAGCACATAGGGCTTATCCGAATCGGTTGCGATATATGCGCCGTCGAAGGTGCTGCCGATCGTACCGCCCGTAAAGATCAATAACAGCTTCATCGTATGATATCATCCTTTCCTGAGCTTAGGATAAAGAAACCGCGCCATACGGAAGGATGGCGCGGTTTTGTGTGCGTAGATGGATTGCTTCGCAATGAGAATTTGATGATGGGCTCCGCCCAAATCCGCCAAAGGGATATCATCCCTTTGGAATCCCATTTTCGTGAAGATTTCGGTTCTACGGTTTATTGACATTCGTAAGACGCACCGAGACTGAGCGCACGCATATTATTATCAATCGTATGTGCACGCTGCGGCGGTGTATTCTTTTCGAGTGCTTTCCGGACAGTCTCCATCGAGAACAGACCGGTTTCGCCCAGCAGCTTTCCGAGGAGGATGATATTGGAGCCTTTCTTGAGGTCGTTATCGTCCGCCATCTGGGTTGCCGGAACCATAAAATATTCGATATCATCGCGGTCGCATTCAGCGTCGATGAGGGAGCTGTCGGCAAAGACCTTACCGCCCTTCTTGACATTCGGAACGAATGCGTCAAAGGAGGGGCCGTTGAGTGCGATCAGAAGATCGGGTTCCATAACCTTCGGAGAACCGATCGGCTCATCGGAGATGCAGACGGAACAGTTACACTTACCGCCGCGCATTTCCGGACCATAGCTCGGGAGCCATGAAATTTCCTTATTTTCGAGGAGTGCACAGTAAGCCAGCAGCTTTCCGGCAAAAAGGACGCCCTGACCGCCGAAGCCGGCGAGGAGAATCTCATAGGTCATTTCAGTGCACCTCCCATCTCCAGAAGCTTTTCGTTTGCGACATTGGTATCCACATCCTTATAGACGCCCAGCGGATAGTACGGCATACATTCCTGCTGGAGGCGGACGATGGACTCCTTCGGGGTGAGGCCCCAGTTCGACGGACAGGTGGACAGAATCTCAACGATAGAGAAGCCCTTGCCGTCACGCTGGTTTTCGAATGCCTTACGGATCATCTTCTTTGTTCGCGGATATGGGGAACGGTATCCACCGCAGTACGGACTGCGAGTGCGGTACCATCCAGCGTAGAAAGCATCTCACAGACATGAACCGGATAGCCGGCGGTCTTGGGATTTCTTCCATAGGGGGAGGTAGTAGTGACCTGACCGGGGAGGGTGGTCGGAGCCATCTGGCCGCCGGTCATACCATAAGTACCGTTATTGACGAAGATAATTGCGATATTCTCGCCGCGGGTTGCAGCGTGCACTGTTTCTGCGGTACCGATTGCAGCAAGGTCGCCGTCGCCCTGATAGGTAAATACATTCAGGTCGGGTCTTGCACGCTTCACACCGGTTGCAACAGCCGGAGCTCTGCCGTGGGGCGCTTCAATCATATCGCAGTTGAAGTAATTATAAGCGAATACGGAACAGCCGACCGGACATACGCCAACGGTTGTGCCCTCGATTCCCATCTCGTCGATGACTTCCGCGACAAGACGGTGAATGATGCCGTGGGTACAGCCTGCACAGTAGTGCAGACGGACATCGCACAGCGACTTCGGTCTTTCGAAAACAACTGCCATTACTGTGCACCTCCGTTCAGTTTCTTGATTTCGGCGAGTACCTCATTCGGTGTCGGGATGATACCGCCGGTTCTTCCGAAGAAGGAAACGGGGAGCTTACAGTCGAGTGCGAGCTTGACATCTTCTACCATTTGACCCATATTCATTTCGACAGAGAGGACATTCTTCGCATTCTTGCAGGCATCGAGGAGCTGTTTTTTCGGGAACGGCCAGAGGGTGATGGGGCGGAACATACCGACCTTGATACCTTCGGCTCTTGCCTTATTGACAGCAGACTTCACGATTCTGGAGGTTGCGCCGAATGCGGTGATGACGATTTCCGCGTCGTCACACAGATAAAGCTCTGCATCCGATTCGGATTCCTCGATTTTCGCATATTTTTCGTAGCGCTTCACAACCTGTTCTTCGAGGTCATTTGCTTCGATGTAGAGGGAGTTGATGATATGGTGCTCACGCGCCATCTTCGTACCGGTTGCAGCCCATGCGGACTGGTCAGCGGGTTCGGAAACAGCCTCCGGGAATTCGACCGGCTCCATCATCTGACCGAGGAGACCGTCGGAGAGCAGCATGACGGGCATCCGATATTTTTCGCCGAGGTCGAATGCACGGCTTGTGAGGTTAACGACTTCCTGGACGGAGTTGGGTGCAAGGATAATGAGGCGGAAATCGCCATGTCCAAGACCCTTTGTTGCCTGCCAGTAATCCTGCTGGGAGGGCTGGATCGAGCCGAGGCCGGGGCCGCCGCGCTCAACATTGACGATGCGACAGGGGACATCGGAGCCGGCGATATAGGAGATACCCTCGGATTTCAGCGAAATTCCGGGCGAGGAGGAGGAGGTCATAACGCGGGTACCGGTTGCGGCGCCGCCTAAGACCATATTGATTGCAGCAACTTCCGATTCTGCCTGAAGAAAGACGCCGCCGCGTTTGGGCATCTGTTTTGCGAGGTATTCGGAAAGTTCGGTCTGCGGGGTAATCGGGTAGCCAAAGAAACACTTGCAGCCGGCACGGATTGCAGCTTCTGCGAGGGCTTCATTGCCTTTCATCAAAACTTTTTCCAATGAAAATCTTCCTTTCTGGATTATTTTTCAATGATGATTGCGCAGTCGGGACACATCATTGCACACATTGCGCAGCCGATGCACGCGTCTTGGTCGGTGCAATAAGCGGTAAAGACGCCTTCCTTATTGCGCTTTTCGTGCTGCAGGGCGACAATCTGCTTCGGGCAGGCTGTTGTGCAAAGCTCACAGCCCTTGCAGCGGTCAAAAATGACGGTCATTTTTGCCATAATTCACACCAGTCCTCTAGTTAGATTTCAGGTTCCAACCGACATTCCGTCTGTCGGTTTTTCACACCTGTTTTTTATTATATCACAGCTTTTTATGAATTGCAAGCGTTTTTATAAAATTCCCGCAATTCAAAAATCTGCCGATATGCATGGATTTCGGGGTGGTTTCGGCTGTTTTCGGGGGTAAAAATGTGGATAACCTGTTGAATTTGTTGAAGATACGTGAGATCAGTATCCGGCGTGGCATTCCTCGGCGAGGGAATCATCCGCGTCAATCCATGAATTTACGTGCATTTCCCGATATTCGTCCGCAGATACGCGAATGATGACGCGTTCGATTCCGGCATTCAGAATCAGCCGCTTACACATCGAACAGGGTTCGACAGCGCCTTCGAGGCGGTCGGATTTTGCGTCATGACCGGCGAGGTAGAGGGTCGCACCGATTAAGTCGGAACGGCTTGCACTGATGATCGCATTGGCTTCGGCGTGGACGCTCCGACAAAGCTCATAGCGTTCGCCGCGCGGGATGCCGAGTTTTTCGCGCTGACAGTAGTCGAGATCGGAACAGTTTTTTCTGCCGCGGGGCGCACCGTTATAGCCGGTCGAAATAATCTCATCGTTCTTGACGATAATTGCGCCGAATTTACGGCGGATACAGGTGCTTCGTTTCAAGACGGTTTCTGCGATATCGAGATAATAATTGGTTTTGTCGCGTCGGTTCATGATGATACCCTCCTTATAATATGGAATAGACGGAAATACGTAAATTCAGATGTTTTTTAGCGTTTCGGCAAGCCGCAGGACTGTATCGCGGTCGAGCTGTTCAAAGCGGGCGGTCGCCGCGAGTCCACAGTCAGCCAGTGCTTGTATCACGGCATCTTTTGAAAATCCCATGCCGGCGGAAAGGGCGTTGACCGCAGTTTTTCTGCGCTGTCCAAAGCCTGCCTTCACGGTTTTGAGTGTAAAAGCGAGGAGCTCGTCGCTGCAAATCGGTGTGTCATAGGGTGTAATACGGATCACAGCCGAATCGACATTCGGTGCCGGATAGAAGGAAGTGCGGGGGACATCGAATAAAAGCTCTGCGGTTCCGCGGAGTCCGACGGCGGCAGTCACCGCACCTGCGGCACGGCTTCCGATTTCCGCACAGAGTCTGTCGGCAGCTTCTTTCTGTACCATGACGGTGATTGCGGTAAATTTCGCGCCCGATTCGAGGAGCTGCATCAGAATCGGGGAGGTGATATAATACGGGAGATTCGCACAGAACGCGACTTCTCTTTCTCCGAATTTTTCATGCAGAAAGGCTTTGATATCGAGTTTTGTGATATCCTGCCAGACGATCTCGGTATTATCAAAACCGGCGAGTGTTTCTTCGAGGACGGGCGCAAGGCGCTTGTCCAGCTCAACGGTTACGACCTGTCCTGCATGGAGTGCAAGCTGCTGGGTGAGGACGCCGAAGCCGGCGCCGACTTCTAAAACCCCGCATTCTGCTGACGGGATTCCATATTCTGCGATTGCCGGACAGACCGTTTCATCAATCAGAAAATTCTGACCGAGACCTTTCGAAAACGAGAAGTTATGTTTTTTCGCAAGCCCGCGGACGGTCTGCATATCGGTTAAATTGATCATGATATTCTCCTGATGATTACATTTCCTGCTGGTAGCCGTCGATGCGTTCGAAGCCGTCGAGAAGGACATCTCTGCGCTGGAAGGCTTTTGCCGTACCGCGTGCGACACAGGTAATCGGATCCTTTGCGACATGACAGGAAACGCTGAGGGTACGGGTGAGGTAGGATTCGAGTCCGCCGAGGAGTGCGCCGCCGCCGGTCAGCAGAATTCCGTTCTGATAGATATCCCCGACAAGCTCCGGCGGTGTTTCTTCGAGGACACGGCGGATCAGCTCGGTAATGGTATGGATATCTGCTTCGAGTGCTTCATAGAGTTCCACCTCACTGAGATCGCACTGATCCGGAAGTCCGCGGGAAATATTTCTGCCCTTTACGGTCTGCATGACATCCTCGCTCGGATCATAGAGGTTACAGAGGGATTTCTTGACTTCCTCCGCAGATTTTGTACCGAGGAGAATCTGATATTTATTCCGGACATAACGGATAATCGAGCGGTCGAAATGGTTTCCGGCGATTTTTACAGAGCGGGCGGTGACGATTCCGTTCATCGAAACGATTGCGACATCGGTGGTACCGCCGCCGATATCGACGACCATATGTCCGTTTGCCTTACTGATGTTAATGCCGGCGCCGAGGAGTGCGGCGAGGGGTTCCTGAATGAGATGCACCTTACGGGAGCCGGTACTCATCGCGGCGTCGAGGATGGCACGTTTTTCCACCTCGGTGATGAGCGACGGTACACAGATAATGATGCGCGGTTTGATAATGGGGTGGCCCGCGACCGCGTAAATCAGCTCACGAATCAGCGCCTGGGTGAGGATATCGTCCGAAATCACGCCGTCCTGAAGCGGATGGACGACCGCGATATGCTCCGGTGCACGCCCCTCCATTTTATATGCCTCTGTGCCGACAGCCACCACACGTTCGGTGCGTTTGTTGAAGGCGATGACGGACGGTTCGTCCAGCATGACGCCCTTATTATTCATGGTGATGACGATATTCGCCGTACCAAGGTCGATTCCGATGTCCATGCGTTCGATCTATCCTTTCGTGCTGTATCAGTCACAGCTGTATTCGGGTTTTTTATAGAGCGTATCCATATGCGGTGCGATTTCGGTATCCCAGACTTCGGTTTTCCAGTTTTCGCGTGGAATATCCGTAATTGCAACAGATACGGAGCTTTCGGGAGAGCCGAAGATTTCCTTGATATCTTCGGTAATTTTACGGGCGAGCGCAGTTTTCTGTGCGTCGGTTCGTCCCGGATAACATTTGATTTCGATATGCGGCATAGTCAATACCTCCGATGCTGCGTGGATTCAGTCCGGATGGGAAATGATATATTCCATTTCGGTGAATTTTGAATGCGAGCGGACAAAGCCGAGTTTTTCGTAGATGGGTTTTCCCATGTCGCTGGCGGAGAGGTTTACGATATCAAGCCCCAGCGATTCTGCCTTTTGGAGAAGTGCCTGCATGAGTTTTGTTGCACAGCCCATGCCGCGGTATTCGGGTTTGGTATAGACCGAGAGGACAACACCGCTTTTTCCGTTCGGAAAGCTCAGGTTTGCAGGCTTTTCCGAGGTGCAGAGAATGACGAGCGCGATCAGCGTCCGGTCATCATCCGGAGCTTCTGCGACAAAGGGGAAACAGTCGATGCCGAGATGGGTGCGGAAATAATCGGGGAGCTGTGCGGCAATCGCGCCCCAATCGGATTCCGGAACATCTGTATTTTGAAATTCCTCTTTGAGGTAGGCGATGCGGAGTGCAGAAAGTTCCGGGATATCGGAAGCTTCTGCCGGACGGACAAGATAGGCTGTCTGCATAGGAAATTCCTCCGTAGTTTCAGGTGACACAATACAAAATCATTATAGCATAATCCATATCATATTGCAATCATTTCGCAATATTTTTTTCATCCGTTTTTTTCAGGGAGGGCATACCGGCACAAAGCACCTGCGGCAGAAGAAACCGCAGGTGCTTTGTGTATCATATTTTTGGGGATAGGGGGATTTTGATTCAGTAGACTTTTTTATGAACGAGATTATCACGGATAAAGGTTTCGATCTGGTCTGCCGGCATGGGTTTTCCGTAGAGGTAGCCCTGACCGTATTCACATCCGCATAACCGGAGTTGTTTTGCCTGTTCGGCGGTTTCGACGCCCTCCGCAATCGTTTCGACGTGTTTCGCTTTTGCAATCCGGACGATCGAGGAAAGGATTTCCTGTACGACCGGATCATCCGTCATATTGCTGACGAACTGGCGGTCGAGCTTCAGCATCGTAAACGGGAGCTGCTGGATATAGCCGAGGGAGGAGTAGCCCGTACCGAAATCATCCATCGCGAGCTGGATACCGGAAGCACGAATCTGCTCCATTTGTGCGATCGAAACATCAATATCCTTCAGCGCGAGGGTTTCGGTCAGCTCGATCTCCAGACAGCAGGGTTCAATCTGATGGGTATCGAGCGCCTGCGTCACGAGTGCATGGAGATTATTCTGATAGAAATCGGTGCTGCTGACATTGATCGAGACTACAAGCTTCGGGAGTCCGAGTGCCTGCCATTCTTTTAGCTGGCGGCAGGATTCATGCAGTACAAAGCGTGTAATTTCCGTAATGAGGAGAGATTTTTCCGCAATCGGGATGAAGTCGCCGGGCATCAGCAGAGAACCGTCGGGCTGTTTCCAGCGGACGAGTGCTTCGAGGCCGATGACGCTTCCATCCTTGAGGGAGATTTTGGGCTGATAGAAGAGGACGAAGCTTTGCTGTCTGACGGCATCGGTGAGCCGCATTTCGATATCATTTTCATGGATGATAGTGTCGTGCATTTTATGGGTATAGGGATTGATGCAGCTTCGTTCGGGGCGTGTGACAGAGAGTGCGAATTCAGCGTGTTCGAGGACTTCCTCGAAGGATTTTCCGTCCTGCGGCATTTTTGCATAGCCTGCGGAACAGGTCAGTGAGCTGTTGGCGAAGGTTCCCTCCATCACCTTTCCGAATCCGGTCTGAATATCTGCAAGAAGCTGCTGGGGGAAATTATCATCCTCGGTACAGGGGACGATGAGCGCGAAATTATCACCGGAGATTCGTGCGGCAAAGCTCTCGGCACCGATCGTATTCATGATGACATGGAAGAAATGGCGGAGCAGCTCGTTTCCGCTGTCGTAGCCGCAGGTATCATTGATGAGGTGGAATTTGTCGATATCGAGGGCGATGACCCAGTATTGTGCATCAGAATGTTCGGTTTCTTGATAGTGTTCTCTGCCGACCTGCATGAGGCGGTTGCGGTTCGGGCCTTCGGTGACGCTGTCCATATAGGCGATCCGTTCGATTTCGGCATCCTTTTCCTTTTCGGTGGTCTGGTCGAGGATTGCGCCGCCGACAACAAGCTTTCCGCTGTCTGTCATACGGGTTGCCTTAAAGCGGTAGGAATACCAGCGGAGCTGGCCGTCCGCACTGTAAAGCCGGAGTTCCATGGTATGGATTTCGTTGAGATATTCGTGCATCCGGTGGCGCATCGTCAGGATATGGCGGTCGAATGCCTCACAGTCCTCCGGATAGATATGGCTTCGCAGCTCCTCGATCCGGACGGCGTCGCCCGAAAGTCCGAGCATTTTCTGAAGCTCTTTGGAGGGAAAGATGAGGCGGCTGCCCTGTTCGCCGAGGAGGATTCCGATTTCGGTAAGCTCCATACTGAGCGCGTGTTTTCCCTCGGATGCGGCAAGCTTCTTCGTATAATATTTCAGTTCGGATTCCATTGCGCGGATTTCCGCAAGATCGGTTCCGATGGAAATGAATTTCGAGATTCCTTTGTCATCCGTTTCTACCACAGAGGTATTCCAGATCATGTCATGGCGCACACCGTTCTCGGTCATAAAGGAATATTCCTTCTGATTCGAGCTGACGATTTCTTTGAGCGCATCTTCGTTGAATTCCTCTTTATTGAACAGCAGGGGAAGGAGGAGATTCGGGTCGGGGGTTTCTTCATTTTCCGCGTCTGTTCCGATGATTTTACGGAGACGGTCGTTGATGAGGATATGGTTCATCCCGTCGTCCCAGAGCATTGCGGGGGTAGAGAGATGGGTGAGAAAGCGGTGGAGCCGGCGGTTTGACGCAGCCTTTGCACGCTGTTTCGTCCGATTCCAGAGGTAGACGGAGAGGAAGGAGATGGAAACGGAAACGAGCGCATATATGCTTAATATCAGGAATAGCAGCTCGGTATTGGTACGATGCCAGAAGGCGAATACCATCAGGTAGGCTGTGGCAAAAACAAAGACTGAAACGATAGCGTAGACCCATGACTTTTTCATAACGAGCCCAATCCTTTCCGTAAAATAAGATACTGTCATTATTATACCATATTTTAAACGGATTGTCAATGAATTTTTGTAAATCCAACAATAAGTTTGCGAAATATTTCACGAAACTTTCACATCTTTCTGTTATACTGAAAGAGTATCCGAGGAAAAGACAGCATCTGCTGTCGAAACCATGACACAAGCTATGGGCTGTTTTGATACAGCAGGAAAGGACGGGCGTTTATACATGAAAATACTGATTGTGGATGATGAGGCGAATATCCGACGTGTCGTCAGAGAATATGCAGAATTCGAGGGCTATACCGTTGACGAGGCATCCGACGGCATGGAAGCGGTCATGAAAGCGAAAGCGTTCGACTATGACCTGATTATTATGGATATCATGATGCCGCGGCTGGATGGATTTTCGGCCTGCAAGGAAATCCGGAAAACAAAAACAATCCCGATTATTATGCTCTCGGCACGCGGCGAAGAATATGATAAGCTGTTCGGATTTGAGCTGGGGATTGATGACTATGTTGTAAAGCCGTTCTCCCCGAAGGAGCTGATGGCACGCGTCAAGGCGGTTTCTGCGCGGAGCCAGCAGTCCCAGCCGCAGCTCCCCCAGAGACTCTGTTTCGAAGGGCTGGAGATTGATATGGCGGGAAGAGAGGTTTATGTAGACGGAAAGAAAGCGAATATGACGCCGAAGGAATATGACCTCTTATTCTACCTCGTCCGGAACCAGAATCTTGCGATGACAAGAGATAAGCTTCTCGAAGAAGTCTGGGGCTATGACTTTTTCGGAGATGACCGGACGGTGGATACCCATATCAAGATGCTTCGCAACAGTCTCGGAGAATACCGGAAATTTATCGTGACCTTGAGAGGGATGGGATATAAATTTGAAGCATAAGCTTGGAAAACGGCTGACCATCAGTGCGCATATCTGGTGCTGGTTCATGCTGTTTGTGTTGATTGTATTCGTGCTGCTCTGGGTATTCGAGATTCTCTTTCTCCAAAGCTTCTATGTCCGTACCAAAACCTCCGATATCATATCGCTTGCGGATGATATGAAATTACACTATGAAAAGGATGGGTACGAGGCAGAATTCTCGAAGCTTGCAACCGATAATGAGATGTGCATTGTGATATATGACGCGGTGAATATCAATCGTAAGCTTTATTCGAAGGATATTATGGGCATCAACTGTGTGCTGCATGGTCTGGAGAATGAATCGCTCCGGATTATCCGTCAGGTGAAATCCAGCGAGAGCGGAGAAATCTGTTATAAATATTTCAACGAGAAAGCGAATGTCGATATTCTGATCTATGCGAGTGTGATCGGGGACGCAGACCATCCGAAAGCGTATCTGCTGCTGAACACCCCCCTCGCACCTGTCTATTCGACCGTCAGCATCTTGAAACGTCAGCTTCTGATTGTCTGTCTGCTGCTGATGGTATTCGCCGTGTTGATTTCACTTGTCGTATCGAAAATACTCTCCCGTCCGATTGTCCAGGTCACAAAGGATGCCGAACAGCTCGCACACGGACGGTATGATATCGTATTCCAGGGCGGCGGATATGCGGAAGCGGAACAGCTCGCACAGACACTGACCTATGCGAGCCGGGAAATCAATCGGATTGATATGATGCAGCGTGATCTTGTGGCGAATGCATCGCATGACCTGAGAACACCGCTGACGATGCTGAAAGCATATGCAGAGATGATCCGGGATCTTTCGGGAGATAATCCTGTGAAGCGTGCCGAACATTTACAGGTTATTATCGAAGAAACAGATCGGCTGACGCTGCTGGTAAACGATATTCTGGATCTCTCGAAGCTTGAAAACGGAAAGCTGAGCTTAAACCGATCGGAATTTGATATCGAACAGAAGCTTACGGATATTATTGAACGATACCGCGGATTGAGCGGCGTATCGGGATATACCTTTGTGCTCGAAACGGATGGAAGTACACGCGTGAACTGTGACGCAGGAAAAATTGAACAGGTGATCTGCAATCTGATTAACAACGCGATGAATTATTCTGTGGAGAGTAAGCGGATTCTTGTAAAGCAGGAGAAGGTTTCGGACGGGATCCGGATTTCGGTCTGTGATGAAGGTCAGGGCATGGATCAGGAAACGGTTTCGAAGATATTTGATAAATATTACCGGAGCGAGAATTATAAGCGTGAAGTTGTGGGGACGGGACTTGGGCTTTCGATCGTGAAAGCGATTCTTCGTCTGCATGATTATGCGTTTGGGGTAGACAGTACGTTAGGCATCGGATCGACGTTCTGGTTTGAGATTCATAAGGATGATATTCTTTCTTGAGGAAAAGGGAAAGGGGAGGACCCCTTTCCCTTACCTTTCCCCTTTATTGGCATACGCTTACGGTTTTTTTTCTGTATTCTTTTGGTTTTCCCCTTTCAAACCCCTTTCCGTTACCCATCCCCCTCTATTGGCTATAAAGTCTGCTATGCTACCATTTTCCGAAAATGGGATTCCAAAGGGATAGTATCCCTTTGGCGGGGTTTGGGGCAGCGCCCCATAATCAATAATCAATCATTCCATCGGAGATACAATTTCACACTGTCTTTTTTTGCGCAGGAAATATTCGGGAATGAATGTTGGTAAAATCCCGATTGTATAATAGAGAAAATCTGTCGGAACAAAAGTCGTGCCGATAATCGTCCGAAGAATCGGATTTGTGATATTCAGGATGTCCGCAATCCGGATTCCCTGAAGCCCCTCGACGAAAAAGCTGAACACGAGCAGTCCCAGCGGCAGCATCCAGCCATACTGTGGCTTCCTTGGTGTCATACAGCGTGCAATACTGTACAGCAGCGGCATGACTAAGATATCACCCAGCGAATTGCGGATCCAGTCTCCGTGATGGGTCAGCGCAATTGTGATTTCGATTCCGAATAGTATACAGGCAGCAAGTCCCATGCTGATCCGGATACGAGCCGGCGAATACGACGCTTTCATAGCTTACTCCTTTGGTTCGATGAAAACAGGAATATCGACAGCACGATGCTCCGAGACATATCCGGTTGCGCTGATTGTAATCGTCAGTCTACCGGTTTTTTCTCCGACAGTAATTGCGGATGCGTCATCGGAAACAGTGATTTCATCGCGTGCACCGTCATCCCAGACTGCATACATTTTGTATGACTGTACAGATTCGAGACTTGCGATATCCGCGGCAGTGATTGTCTCGCCGCATTGGAATCGCAGGTTTTCTTTTGGATAGAGCTTTGGTGCTTTGCTGGTATAATCATAGACCTCGAACCCGAGATATCCGGCGATCAGTACAAAGACGATGAGTAAGGCTTTCAGCAGGTTTGTAATGGCTTTTTTCATAAAATCAGGCTCCTTTCGCGGGGATGAGAAGACAGGTGATGGTGGAGTTACGTGGTGAATTCATAGTTGGTGGTGTATACGAGAAACGAGGAGAGATTGAGGATATTGAGAACCGAATCCTCATATTTGGACTGACGGTATCTGAGTCTGGATTTGAAATAGGAAATATCGCCGCTTTGTTCGATGATATCGGTATTCGAGAGCATCACCACATATGCGTCATCCGACAAATCGCCACAGAGTGTAGAGAGATCCAGCTCATCCAGCGAACCGTCTGCATAGCGCGAGATATTATATTTTGCAATCAGCGCATCGGGACGGATGATACAGAGTGCGGCAAAGAGGATCAGGAAGCCTGTGGTCAGGATTTTTGCGGTCGGAATCTGTTTAAACTGGCGGACAAGCAGTACGAGGAAGCAGACCGTCAGCAGCAGCATGAACCAGAATGTCAGCACGCGCTTTCTTGTCAGCCCGTAGTTTGCCATATACAGTCCCATTTTCGCGATTGCAGTCAGGATAATAAAGAGCGTGAAGCCGCAGAGCATTGCGCCGAAGATTTTGAGTGTACGCGGCGCATTCTTTCCGCTTTGCTTGGCACATCCATTCAGAATCAGCAGGATGATGAGATTGATGACTGCGATCCAGCAAAGCTCAAAGAATCCTCTGCGCGCATATACCGAATAGCTCCTCATCGGGAGACTGTCAGCGAATGCGGAAGCAAAATAGCTGAGCTGGGAAACGACATAGGTGATATAGAGAATAAAAATCGGGATGAGGCTTGTATAGAGGATGAGGTTCGGAATATTTCGGTTCTTATCGAAAAGGCGTTCGTAGGCTTCGTCCGAAATCACAGGACTCAGCTTCGTATTCTGATTGGAATAAATACCGGCATAGAGGAAGAATGCGGTGGGGATTGCTAACATGAGCTGCCAGACAATAACGGTGAGATCTTCTGAAAAAATGACATAGGCGATCTCTGCGAGCATCCGCTCCATGCCTGCGTCAGCTGACGCCAGCAGTCCGCCGATGACCAGTGTCGGGAAGATTGCAAGCCCGATGCCGAGTGCGATCATACCGAATTTTTTTCCGCCGCTTGAGCTTTTGAAGCCATGAGAAATTGACTTTGGGAGTGCGGCCAAGTTGTTGAGCGGGAACGAGAGGGAAGCGTCCGCGAGGTCGGGAAGAAAGAAGCGGCTTACGAATCCACAGCCGATTGTGATTGACCGTACCCACCATGCCGTTCCGATTACGAGCAGAATCGCACAAAGCGTATGCAGCAGCGGATCGTGGGAAAGGGAGAAGGGAAGCGCTGCAGCGGCAAGAATCCCCCATGTGATTTTATGCGAAGTGCGGATTTCCTTTTTCGAAAGTCTGACGTAGACTGCGGCGAGTATCAGCATCACCAGACAGACGATTGTGGTAATCAGTCCGTCCTGCTTGATGATCAGGTAGCGCAGAAACAGAAATCCCAGAATCAGGTAAATCCATGCAAATGCATGGTCATGGCGTTCAAAGGTCATTTCCTTCCGGACAGTTCTCTGCATCATTGGTTCTGTCGTGGAAAGCGGAGCATATTCCGGCGGAATCGGTGCCGGTGCATCCGGTGTCGGGGTGCCCGTCGGTTCTTGCTGTATGTACAACATCGTTACTCCTCCTTTTCATCGGGTTCGTAGGCGAGGACATCGCCGGGCTGACAGTTCAGTTCGCGGCAGATGGCTTCGAGGGTTGAAAAGCGAATGGCTTTGGCTTTGTTATTTTTCAGGATGGAGAGATTGGCGGGTGTAATTTCGATCCGTTCGGAAAGCTCGCCGGAAGATATCTTCCGTTTCGCCATCATCACATCCAGATTGACAATAATCGGCATAATTTCGAATCCTCCTCAGATTGTAAAGTCCTGTTCCTCGCGGAGATTCACCGCAAGCTCAAATACATTCTTCAGCACTCTCATAATCAGTCCGAAGAAGCCTGCGGCAAAGGCAACAATAAACGCAAGAAAACGGTAGAAGGTCAGGAACAGGAACAGCGCGGAAATTCCGAAACAGCACCACGAAATGATCCGGAGGACGGTGACATTTTCGGAAACAAAGATCTGCTGATGGATGATACGGGAGAGAAGCCCGTTTAATTTCCAGAGCGCGATGAGTGCAAGGAAGACGGTAAGGTAGAAAATGACATTCAGGAGATTGCGGATTGGTTCCTGACCGGAAACGGCGTCGTACCATTCGGTACAGATCGGGATACAGAACAAGGCTGCAACACCGAGGAAGATGGTCGCGATATTCAGAAGCCGTGTCAGCTTCAGGGAGCGGGAAGGGGTCCAGTGATTCATAGAGAGAATCCTCCTTTTGATTTGTTGTTCCCAGTATAACACAGAAATTTCCGTTTGTCAATAGAAAATTATCGAAAAACAATAAATATTTTTTGAGCATCAATAATTACAGGAGGTGCAGAATGCGAAAAGGAACGAATTTACGAAAAAAACCAATGACCGCAATTTTTCTGATTCTGCTGCCGATTTTTGCCATCGCCCTTGCGATGCTCGGAAAAACAGTATATGTAAGCTGGATTCTGCCCCATGTTCCGGGATGTGTGATCCGAACGCTGACGGGGCTGAAATGTCCGTCCTGCGGGATGACCCATGCGGTACTTTCGCTGTTTCGGGGAGATATTGTCGGCGCAGTGCGAGAGAATCTGATGGTTCCGGTCGGGGTTCTGCTGGGGATCTTATGGTACATCGGATGCTGGATGGAATTTTTCGGATCGGAGAAAAAAATAATTCCCAAAACCTCCAAGTTCTGGCTTGGGGTTCTGGGAATCTGGTTGTTATATACAGTTTTACGGAATCTGCTCGGAGGCTGATGGGCTCAGGCATCGAGCTCCCAATTCCAGTTTCGCAGCGAAAGCTCTGTCAGATCATACGGAGTACGCTGGTACACACAGTAATTGAGCCAGTTCGAGAACATCAGATTCGCGTGACAGCGCCAGGTGAACCGGGGCTGTTTCGACGGATCATCCTCGGGGAAGTAGTTGTAGGGAACAGCAATCGGAAGCCCCCGATGGATATCACGAAAATATTCGTCCGCAAGGGTATTGCGGTCATATTCGGAATGACCGGTAATAAAGAACTGTCTTCCGTTCCGGTTCGCGACAATATGCACACCGGAGAGCGGTGAGCTCGTCAGGATTTCAAGCTCCGCGACTTTTTCGATATCTTCCCTCCGGATTTCGGTATGACGGGAATGGGGGACATCGAAGATCTCATCAAAGCCCTGAACGAGGAGAGCATTCGGAACTTCGACCTGATGGGGGAAGATGCCGAACATTTTCTGGTCGAGCGGATATTTCGGTACACCGAAATGGAAATAGAGCGCGGCTTGTGCGCCCCAGCAGATATGGAGCGTACTGAATACGTGGGTTTTCGACCATTCCATAATCTCACAGATTTCCGTCCAGTAATCAACCTCCTCGAAAGGAAGCTGTTCGACGGGCGCACCCGTAATAATCATACCGTCATAATACTTGTTCCGGATTTCGGAGAATGTGGTATAGAAAGCATCGAGATGGCTTTGGTTGGTATTCTTCGAAACATGGGTTTCCATACGGAGCAGAGAAACATTGACCTGAATCGCACTGTTGCTTAAAAGCCGCATCAGCTGGATTTCGGTCTCTATTTTTTTTGGCATGATATTGAGGATCAGGAGACGGAGCGGACGAATATCCTGATGGGCGGCGCGATCGCTGCCCATCACGAAAATATTCTCATTCAAAAGCGCCTGATATGCCGGCAGTTCTTTGGAGATGCAGATTGGCAAGGTTAAAAAGCTCCTTTCTCAGAAGAAAAAGCAAGAGAGAGAGAATATGGTTTATGCCGATGCCTTCCGACCGAGAAAGCTTAGAAGCTGCGCGGAAAATCAGACCGGATGGATCTGTTTTTCGGCATTGCCGTGGACACCGTCGAGACCGACCATCTGATCGCGGCGTTTCTCGAAGAATTTAACGGCAACCTGGCCGAACTGTGCATAGGAGAGGACATCCTCCTCCTGCTGGATCCATTCGGCGCATTCTTCTTTCAGCTTATCGAGCTCCGGTGCGAGCAGATCAGCCGGACGGCAGTCAATTGCCTTTTCATCACCGATAATTTTCTTACGGAATTCGGGATCAATCGGAACAGGCGTCTGGCCATATTCACCGCGGATGATGCCCTTGAATTCCTTTGTGACAGTCTTATAGCGTTCGCCCATGATGACATTGAACACAGCCTGTGTACCAACGATCTGGGAGGAGGGGGTTACGAGCGGCGGGAAGCCTGCATCCTCACGGACGCGCGGAACTTCTTCGAGAACCTCTGTGAGCTTATCCTCTTTGCCGGCCTGCTTGAGCTGGGAGAGGAGGTTCGAGAGCATACCGCCGGGAACCTGATAGATGAGGGTTTTTGCGTCTGCCGCGAGCATCTTCGGGTCGATGAGACCGGATTCGATGTACTTGTCGCGCAGATCCATGAAATACGGACGGAGGCCGCAGACGGTTGCGAGGTCGATTCCGGTATCATACTCTGTACCCTGGAGTGCGGCAACCATAGATTCGGTCGGCGCATGGGAAGTACCGAGTGCGAGCGGGCTCATTGCGGTATCAATGATATCGGCACCTGCCTCGATGCCCTTGAGGAGACACATCGAAGCGAGACCGGAAGTGGTATGGGTATGGAGCTGGATGGGGAGATCGGTAGCAGCCTTGAGTGCCTTCACGAGGGACTCGGTGCGGTAGGGGGTCAGCAGTGCTGCCATGTCCTTAATACAGATCGAATCCGCGCCGGCAGCCTCTACCTGTTTTGCATACTTCACGTAATACTCGTCGGTAAAGACATCACCGGTGGTGAAGCTGATTGCGACCTGCGTATGCGCACCCTCTTTTTTTGCCGCATTGATTGCAGTTTCGAGGTTGCGGAGGTCATTGAGCGCGTCGAAGATACGGATGATATCAATACCGTTTTCGACGGATTTCCGGACGAAGTATTCAACGACGTCATCAGCGTAGTGACGATAGCCGAGCATATTCTGACCGCGGAAGAGCATCTGGAGCTTGGTATTGGGGAGATGCTTTTTCAGCAGGCGGAGTCTTTCCCACGGATCCTCGTTGAGGAATCTCAGACAGGAATCGAAGGTTGCGCCGCCCCAGCATTCGAGCGAATGGAAGCCGATTTTATCCATCTCGGAGAGGATCGGAAGCATATCCGAGGTCGGCATTCGGGTTGCAAGGAGGGACTGATGGGCGTCACGCAGTACGGTTTCAGTAATTTTAATTTTTGCCATATTCGCCACGCTTTCCGATTAGCCCAGCACAGCGAGCGGATCGCCGGGGTTGACATTGCTGCCCTTGGTGGTATTGACGGAGAGGATGGTGCCGTCTTCGGGCGCAACGATATCGTTTTCCATCTTCATTGCTTCGAGGACAAAGAGAACCTGACCCTTCTTTACGGCGTCGCCCTTTTCGCACTTCACCTGAAGGATGGTACCGGGCATCGGAGCGGTAACGGGTGTACCGTCAGCAGCCGCAGCAGGTGCAGCAGCCGGAGCCGGAGCCGCAGCAGGAGCCGGAGCGGCAGCGGGTGCAGGAGCAGCAGCAGGAGCCGCAGCAGCGGGAGCTGCACCGGCGCCGAGTTCCTCGACAGCAACATCATATTGCTTATTATTCACAGTCACACGAAAATGCTTCATGGGAAAAATCCTCCTATATACGTAAAATTCTTATATTTTATGTTCGGTTCTCAGAACGGGATATTGCTATGCTTCTTGGGCATTCTGGAAACGCGCTTGCCTTCGAGCATATCGAGTGCGTCGATGATTGCCTGACGGGTATCGGCAGGTGCAATCACGGTGTCGATGACGCCGAGCTCCGCAGCCTTTGCAGCAGATGCGAGTGTCTTTCCGTATTCGTCCGCAAGGGACTTGCGTTTTGCGTTGACATCAGCAGCACCCTTGAGCTTGTCGTGCCAGAGGAATTCGACCGCAGCTTCGGGCTTGAGGGGTGCGATCACAGCGTTCTCCCAGGCATAAACGAGGTCACTGCCTGCGCCTCTGCCGACGATTGCGGAGAATGCCGCGCCACAGGCAAGTCCGGTAACGACAGCAATTTTCACGGTTGTTGCTTCTGCGTAGGTACCGCAGAGCTGGGTAACGGAACGGAGTGCGCCGGCTTTTGCCGCATCGGTATCATCGGAGAAGCCGATGGTATCGACAAGCGTGATGACCGGAATCGAGAATGCGTCACAGGTACGGACGAAACGTGCAATTTTTGCAGCATCGTCGGCGGTGAGCGCAGCATCTGTCTTCGCGGTGGAGATCAGTCCCACAGCAGTTCCGCGAACTGTTGCGAGTGCAGTTTCGACCGTATCGCCATATGCGGTATAGAGCGGAACAAGGCTTCCGAGATCAGCGATGCCGTTGAGGAGATTTTCTTTCGATACGGCAGTCTCCGGAACATCAAATTCAGAAATCGGAGCACCTGCGAGGTTATTCGCCGGAAGCATCCGCAGCAGGGATTTTACCTTTGCCATTGCGTCCGCATCATCTTCACAGACCTCGGCAGCCAGACCGATTTTTGCAGCAGTTTCGGGCGCTGCGGCATCGGTACCGTAAGCGGGGGTGAGATAGAGTTCAGCTTTTTTTGTTGCGAGGACGAAATCCGCCTCACAAGCCATCAATGCCGCACTTCCGGCACAAACGCCTGCGACAACAGAAATCTGGGGGACAACGCCCGAAAGATTTGCCGCAGAAGCGATGAGCTTTCCATAAGCGGAGAGTGCATCGGCGGTACCGTCTACGAATACGCCGTTGGAATCATAAATTCCGATCAGCGGCGTACCGGTTTTTGCGGCGAGGGAGAAGAGTCTTTTGATTTTGCCTGCGGTATTCTTGCCCATGATGCCGTCCTTGACATCGGAAGATTGTGCGAATGCACAGACAGGCTGACCTTCGACGAAGCCGTGTGCACAGACAACAGCGGCTTTCGAATCCTGTTCGGTACGGAGAGCATCCAGCTCTGTGAAGGTACCGTTATCGAAGAGCAGCGCGAGGCGTTCTTTTGCGATTGAAGCGGAAGTTTCCATTGATTCTTTACGCATCCTTTCGTAGGAAAATTTGGAACCTATACGAATTTATTGTATCATATCCGGAGAAAAAAAGCAAGCCTTTTTTTCTGATTTTCGGAATATTTTACGAAAGACCGGAGGAAAGCCGCCGCACGCCTGATATCAGCATGGATCGGGGGGCGGAAAAGGGGTTCAGAAACTTGTTTTTTCGAGGGCGGCGATGATTTTTTCCGCACAGCGGATGCCATCAACGGCGGCGGAAACGATGCCGCCGGCATAGCCGGCACCCTCGCCGCAGGGATATAATCCGCCGACAGAAGCAGATTCGAGTGTTTCTGCGTTTCGTAAAACACGCACCGGAGAGGAGCTTCGTGTTTCGGGGGCGGTCAGCACGGCATCCGGCGAGAGAAAGCCGCGGAGAATGCCGTCAAGCTTCGGGATTGCCTGTCGGAGTGCGCTGCAGACGAAATCGGGCAGACAGCATTCGGGGGCTGCAAAAACGGTGCCGAGGGGATAGCTTGGCGAGACATCCCCGAAGGCTCGGGATTCGCGGCGGTTCAGAAAATCTTCGAGCCGGATACAGGGTGCTTTTCCGCTTCTTCCGCCGGCTTCGAATGCGGCACGTTCAATCTTTCGCTGGAGGGTGACGCCGGCAAGGATATCTGTGCTTTGGAAATCATCCGGTGTGATTCCGACCAGCAGTGCGGCATTCGCATTTTCTTCGTCGCGTGCAAAACAGCTCATTCCGTTCGTGACGACAGTTTCGGGTTCGGATGCGGCAGCCTGAACGATGCCGCCCGGACACATACAGAAGGTATAGACTCCCCTGCCGTCGGTGAGATGGGCTGCGAGCTTATAGCTTGCCGCGCCGAGTGCGGGATGCCCTGCGGCGGAGCCGTAGCAGATTTTGTCGATATGGGATTGTCTGTGTTCGATGCGGACGCCGAGGGAGAAGGCTTTCTGTTCCATCATCATCCCCTTTTCCGAAAACAGCTCGAAGATATCTCTTGCGCTGTGGCCGACAGCAAAAATTGCATGGTCGGTACGGATGCTGTGGGGGACGCCGTTTTGTTCATATTCCACGGAAACAAGCCGTCCTTTTTCGGCAGTAAATCCGGTGCATTTCGCCTGAAACCGGACAACACCGCCATTTTCCTCAATTTTCTGGCGAAGCGTCGGGATACAGACCGCAAGCCGATCCGTACCGATATGGGGTTTTGCCTGCCAGAGGATTTCGTCGGGTGCACCGCATTCGACAAATCTCCGGAGCACCTGACGGATATGCGGGCTTTTCGTTCCGGTATTGAGTTTTCCATCGGAGAAGGTGCCTGCGCCGCCCTCGCCGAACTGGACATTGCTTTCGGGGTCGAGGATGCCGCTGCGGTGATAGGCTTCGACAGATTTCTGTCGTTCTTTCACCGGTTTTCCGCGCTCCAGAAGAATCGGCTGCAAGCCTGCCTGTGCGAGAAGATCGGCAGCAAAGAGGCCTGCGGGGCCGCATCCGATAATCACAGGGGGATAATTGGCGGAGCATTTCGGATATACGGGAAGGATTTCGGGGGCTGCGAGACGTAGATTTTTATGATTCGCGCATCGGGTCAGGAGTTTTTCTTCGGCATTCCGGTTTTTCAGACTGAATTCGACAGACGCGATGAAATGGACGGATTTTCGTGCATCGACAGAGCGTTTCACGAGGCGGAGCGTCCGGATATCATCCGATTGCAGTCTGAGGCTTGCGGCAGTCATCCGCCGGAGGTCATCTTCGGAATATCCGAGCGGGAGCGAGAGGTTGTTGAGGAGAAGCATCCGCAATCGTTCCTTTCATGAGAGGGATGGGTTGAGGGCATAAAAAAGCAGGGCAGCCGATATGGATGCCCTGCTTTGGTGACAAAATCAGTTGATGATGGTCTTTTCGGTTTCCTTATCGAAGAGGTGAATCTTCTCAGCATCGAAGACAACATCAATTTCATCCTGCGGATGCGCAGTAGACTTCGGAGAAACGCGAGCGGTGAGCTTCACGCCTTCGCAGTCGAGGTAGAGGTAAGTTTCTGCACCCATCAGCTCGGTGATTTCAACGGAGCACTTAACGATACCGGTGGTAGCGTTTGCGAGGTACATCGGCTCATCGTGAACGTTTTCCGGACGGATACCGAGGGTAACTTCCTTACCGATATAGTGTTCGAGGTCAGGAGTGACCTTAGACTGCGGGAGAACGACCTCATACTGAGCGCCGCGGGAGAGCTTCGGATCGGTTGCGCCGAAGGAAACGACATACTGACCCTCACGGTAGTTGAGCGTAGCGTCGATGAAGTTCATCTGCGGAGAACCGAGGAAGCCTGCAACGAACTTGTTGCACGGAGTCTCGTAGAGGTTCTGGGGCGTATCAATCTGCTGGATGAAGCCACCCTTCATAACTACGATACGATCGCCCATGGTCATAGCCTCGGTCTGGTCGTGGGTAACGTAGATGAAGGTAGTACCGAGACGCTTGTGGAGGAGAGAGATTTCGGTTCTCATCTGTGCACGCAGTTTAGCGTCGAGGTTAGAGAGCGGCTCGTCGAGGAGGAAGACCTGGGGGTTACGAACGATCGCACGACCGAGCGCAACACGCTGACGCTGACCACCGGACATAGCCTTCGGCTTACGGTTGAGCAGCGGAGTGAGGTCGAGGATTCTGGCGGCTTCCTCTACCTTGCGGGCGATTTCGTCCTTCGGAACCTTACGCAGCTTCAGACCGAATGCCATGTTATCGAAAACGGTCATATGCGGATAGAGCGCGTAGTTCTGGAATACCATTGCGATATCGCGGTCCTTCGGAGCGATGTCGTTCACGAGGCGGTCGCCGATGTAGAGTTCGCCCTCGGAGATTTCCTCGAGGCCTGCGATCATACGCAGGGTAGTGGATTTACCACAGCCGGAAGGTCCGACCAGTACGATGAATTCTTTGTCGCGGATTTCGAGATTTACATCGGATACTGCGACAACGCCGCCGGGATATTTCTTATAGATACCCCGCAGAGATAAGCTTGCCATTCTGTTTGTCCTCCTAAATAATTCAAATTTTATCATGTCGGGATATCGGCGTCACACGGACGGACAATCCATGCAGCCGACCTCGACAAGTATGCGCCTGACCGCATACAAAATGAAACGAATGGAACTGTGAACTTGACATACAAATTCACTTTATATAACATCATACCAGATTTTTTCCGTTTGGTCAAGTCGATAATTGCCCAAACTTAGAGAGGATTGTTTATCCAATATGACGAATAATTCTGCTTGCAAAACGCGCAGACGCTGGAAAAAGCAGGGTTTCTCAACATTTCAACAGCTTCTTTGTCAGAAATGACGAAATACTGTCCGGGCTGAGAATCGGGTGGGAGCGGAAGATTTCCGACCTGAAACCGCAGGAGCGCGTCCACATGGTTTCCGACGGCTGCGAACATCCGCTTGACCTGATGATATTTCCCTTCTCTGAGGGCGATGACTGCCATACGGGGGGCGATTCCGGCACATTCCGCCGGCAGACAGCTGACCTCGCCGCTTCCTTCGCGGAGGGAGATGCCGCTGAGAAATTTCTGCGGGACATCTTCTGCGAGCGGATCGCGGAGTTTTGCGAGATAATATTTCAGGACATGGTGTTTCGGGGAGAGCATCCGGTGCGCGAACTGACCATCATCGGTCATGAGGAGAAGGCCGGTGGTGTCGAGATCGAGTCTGCCGCAGGGTGCAAGCTTCGGGAGCCTGTCCTCGGGGCGGAGCAGATCAAGGACGGTTTTCTGGTTTTTATCCTCGGTAGCGGTAATGACGCCGGAGGGTTTATGGAGCAGAAAGTAGTGGTTCGCGGCATACGCAACGGGTGTTCCGCGGAGCGAAACCTGATTTTTTTCGGGGAATATGGGGCTGTCGGGTTTTCGGATGATGATGCCGTCAACCTGTACAGCGCCCGCACGGACAGCCGCCTGTGCTTCTTTTCGGGAGAGGGCAGTCTGTTCGGATAAAAAGCGGTCAAGGCGCATAAAAAATGCTCCTTTCGAGGAATCCCGGCGGAATTTTGCGCATAGGATAGACCGGGCGCAGAAAACACGGAGGGGATGGATGAGAGATGAAACGAACGCCGCTGATTCTGATGCTTTGCATCGGATTTGCCGGAGGCACAGCCGGATACAAGTATTATCGTGATCGGAAGGCTGCGGATGAGGAATCGCACGTAGAAATCCGTTTGCCGGACGCTTACACGAGGGAAGCGTGGCTGAATTTACACGGCTTTGCGGTAACAGCGGTTTCCGAGGAAGAATGCCGGATGCCGTTTCAGTACCGTACTGCGGCAGGGAACGAGTGGCTGCTGATCCAGCAGTCACAGGGTCTTTCTCCGGAATTGCATGGCGGAGAAACGGGTGTGCGGTATTTATATCATATCGAAAATCTGTGTGCGGATACCTTTTATGCAGAGCTGATTGTCTGCTCTGAGGTACTGGCGGGCGCAGTCATTTATGACGCCTCAACACAGAAGATGGAACGTGTGCGGTAATTATTTCCGCTGCATTTCGCTGATGATACGGACAAAATCCTCGACATCGGAGAATGCCATATAGACGGAAGCGAATCGGACATATGCGACGAGGTCGATTTTCCGAAGCCGTTCCATGACCATCGTACCGATCTGGTCGGGGGAAACGGTATTGACCATACCGCCGGCGAGTTCGGATTCGATTTCGTCCACCATATTATTGACATCTTCCATATGGACGGGACGTTTTTTGATCGCGGAATAGATTCCGGAGATCAGCTTATTGCGATTAAACGGTTCGAAGCTTCCGTCGCGTTTTGCGACCATCAGCAGCGGCCGTTCGACGGATTCAAAGGTTGTGAATCGCTTTTCGCATTTCAGACAATGGCGGCGTCTTTTTTTTCTGCCGTCGATGGAGCGGGAATCCACAACTTTTGTGTCGTCTTCTCCACAAAAGGGGCAGCGCATGGTAAAGGACTCCTTTCGGTTTGCAATGTTCTACACTCAGGGGGAACTCTCTTTTTCTTTTTCTGATAACATATCATCGTTTGGGGACTGTCGGACAGATTCCGGCGATGATTGATATTTCTACGACACTATCATAACACAAAGCACCCTGCAATTGCAAGGTGCTTTGATAAATTTTAGAGATTTGTATAACTCCGGACGGTGGGCAAAGAGTAGTTTTTGCGGAAATGCTTAATATATGCTGAAAGATTTAATCTTTTGCTTCTGCTTTGCGTGTTTTCCAGGAAGTCCAGAGCATCGGTGCGAAACAAAGCGATGAATAACAGCCGACCATCATACCAATCATCAGCGGGATCGAGAAGCTGAGGATTGAATCGACGCCCTTGATTGCAGCAAGAATGGTAACGATGAGCATCGTCGTGATTGTGGTAATCGAAGTACGGATGGTACGGCGCATTGTCTGGCTGAGGGAAGTATTGACCAGCTCGACAAGCGGCGTGTTCTGCGGCATAAGCTGCTGGTTCTCACGGATACGGTCATAGATCACGATGGTATCGTTTACGGAATAGCCGAGGATTGTGAGGATAACAGCCATGAAGTTGGAGTCGATTTCGAAGCCGCAGATGACGAACGCGCCATATACGGTCGTAAGGTCATGCAGGAGTGTGACAACTGCAAAGAGACCTGCGCTCCAGCCGGAGATTTTCTTGAATCGCCATGCGATATAGAGGATGAGGACGATTGCGGCGAAGGATGCGGCAACGATACATTTTCCGAAGAAGTTCTTACCTGCGGAAGCGGCAACGTCGTTGCACTGGAGCAGTTCGATTTCCGAATCGGGATATTTCTCGGTGAATGTTTTCATCAGCTCGTCCTGAAGCTCGACAGTAAACGGCTCGTCCATGCTGAAGGAAACGGTAAAGCTTGCGCTGGTGTCGCCGGTAAAGGTTTCACCGAGCTGAACTCTGACGTTTGTACCGAGGACATCTTTTGCAGCGGATGCAAGGTCGTTCTCGTTGACGGTTCCGGTATAGGAATAGTCTGCGATGGTACCGCCCTTGAATTCGATGGAGATGCCGACGCCGAAGATAAAGCTCGAAAGGATAGAAACTGCGACGAGGACAATCGAGATGATAAAGAAGACTTTGCGCGTGCCGTAGAAGTCGCGTACCTTTACATTCGCGGTATAGGAATTATTGGATTTGTTGTTCTTGCTCATTTCTCAGCACCTCCGTAAAGCTTTCTGTTCTGGAAGCATTTGAACTTCGAGAGGGAGGTCAGCATCAGACGGGAAGCCAGAACGCCCATGATGAAGTTGAAGATAACGCCTGTCAGCAGTGTAAAGCCGAAGGAGAAGATCGTACCCTCGGTGGATACACCGAACATGAAGAACAGCCAGTGCAGCAGCTTAGAGAAGAAGCTGGAGGAAACGCCGAATGCACCCATCAGGATGATTGCGACGATAATAACGGTCATGTTGCCGTCGAGGATGGATGTAAAGGAGCGGTGGTATGCGGATTTGAGTGCTGCATCGAGCGACTTTCCGGCATTCAGCTCTTCCTTGATACGTTCGCCTGTGATGATGTTGCAGTCAACACCCATACCGATTGCGAGGATAATACCTGCGATACCGGGGATGGTGAGGGTGCTGGAGGAATAGAAACCGAACCAGCCGGAGATCACAGCAAGTGTACCTGCGACCTGACCGATGAGCGCAATGCTTGCGACGAAGCCCGGCAGACGATAGAGTACGATCATGTAGAGCATAATGAGGATCAGTGCGATGACGCCTGCGGTGAGCATGATCTGGAGAGTGCCGGTACCCATAGAGGGCGAGATGGTCTTAAAGGTTTCGGTTTTGAGGTTAAAGGGAAGTGCACCGCCGTTGATCTTATCGGCGAGGGACTTTGCGCCGTCATAATCAAAGCTTCCGGTAATGGAAGCGGAGCCGTCGGTGATGACATCGTTGACGCTCGGATAGGAGATGCAGTAGTTGTCCATCCAGATCGAGATGACATAGCGGGAGCCGGCAGAGTCGGTGGAATCCTTATATGCCTCGTCCTTATTGACAGCTTCCTGTGTTGCGGTACGGAATCTTTCCGCGCCGCTGTTTTCGCCGTCGCTCTTGAGTTTTAAGCCGACGGAGTATTCACCGGCGATGACCTGACCCTGGGAATCGTAGGCATAGTTGACATAAGCTTCCTCGACATCCGTACCTTCGAGGATGATATCGCCTTCGGGGATTACGGTAACCTCGCCGTCGTCCGCGACATCGGTGGAATAGGAATAGCCCTTACGGAACTGGAGCTGAGCGGTTTCGCCGAGCTCCTTGACCGCAGCTTCGGGATCGAAGTTTTCTTCGCCGCTCTGCCACGGGAAGCGGACGATGACCTTATCGTTCGTTTCGTCGATATAGGTTTCATAGTCGTTGATGCCGAGGGTGATGAGACGGGTTTCCATGACCGTCTGAACAGATTCGAGCTGTTCTTTCGTTGCGTCCACATCATCAATGGGCGCGAATGTGACGTCTACACCGCCCTGGATATCAATGCCCAGACGGATATCTTCCAGACCATTGATATAAGTCGTCGTCAGGTCACCGTATTGATTCTTCACACCAAAGACGGTTGATGCCGCAAAGGCGAGAATGAGAAGGAATACGATGAAAAATACAGGTTTCTGATTCTTCACAATGGAGCCTCCTTGCTTTTTTCGGGGAATGCTTTTTCGTGCGGAGGGGCAGAAAAACGCCATTCACCGACAGATACAATTTATTATAGAGCATTTTGCTGAAAATGTCAAGAGATTTCGCATAATTTTCATACCGGGGATTCTGGTGCGGAAATATGTCGATATCAGATGGGGAGAAAACGGCGCATTGCTTTGGATTATACGGTCAGCTCAACATCTTCTGCGAGATCTGCGCCGTTCAGGATGGGGCGGACGCATTCGCGGAGGAATTCATCCACCTGTTCGGCACTTCTTCCGGTATAGTTTGCGGGGTCGAGCTTTGCGTTCAGTTCTTCCTCGGTTGTACCGAAGATGGGATCTGCGATAATTCTTGCACAGAGATCGTTGGGGAGGCCTTTTTCCTTGACCTGTGCGCCGGCAGCCATCGAATGCTGACGGATATGCTCATGGAGCTCCTGACGGTCGCCGCCGCGTGCAACAGCATCCATAATGACATTTTCGGTTGCCATAAACGGAAGCTCGTTCATGACACGCTGGCGGATGACTGCGGGATAGACAACCATCGAGCCGGTGACATTCATCATGATATTGAGGATTGCGTCCGCAGCAAGGAAGCCTTCTGCGACAGCAATCCGCTTATTCGCGCTGTCATCGAGCGTGCGCTCGAACCACTGGGTACCTGCGGTGAAGGCAGGATTGAGACAGTCGGTGATGAGATATCTTGCGAGTGCACAGATTCTCTCCGAGCGCATCGGGTTTCTCTTATATGCCATTGCGGAGGAACCGATCTGATCTTTTTCGAACGGCTCTTCCATTTCCTTGAAGGACTGGAGCAGACGCATATCGTTTGCAAATTTCATAGCAGACTGTGCGATACCGGAGAGTGCGTTGAGCACCATCGCGTCTACTTTTCTGGAATAGGTCTGGCCGGAGACGGGGACGACGGCATCTGCCGCAAAGTCCATCTCCACAGCAATCTTGCGTTCGAGTTCCCGAACCTTTGCGCCGTCGCCGCGGAACAGCTCCATAAAGGAAGCCTGTGTACCGGTAGTGCCCTTAGAGCCGAGGAGCTGGAGGCGTTCGATCCGGGTATCAATTTCCTCTAAGTCCATCAGCAGTTCATTCATCCAGAGGGTTGCACGCTTGCCGACGGTAGTAAGCTGTGCCGGCTGGCCGTGGGTATAGGCAAGACAGGGGAGGGCTTTCCATTCTTCCGCGAATTTTGCGAGATTTGCGAGAACGCGGACAAGCTTTCCGCGGACGAGGTTCAGTGCATCGCGTGTAATGATGATATCGGTATTATCACAGACATAGCAGGAGGTTGCACCGAGATGGATGATGCCCTTTGCGTTGGGGCAGACGAGCCCGTAAGCGTGGACATGAGCCATAACATCATGGCGTCTGCGGCGTTCTTCTTCTGCGGCAGCGGCATAGTCGATATCATGGATATGGGCTTCGAGTTCTGCGACCTGATCGGCGGTGACATTCAATCCCAGCTCATGTTCTGCACGGGCGAGGGCGACCCAGAGTTTCCGCCAGGTGGTAAACTTTTTGTCAGCGGAGAAGATGTACTGCATTTCCTTGCTGGCATAGCGGGTACAGAATGGGCTTTCATAGGAATTGATCGAATTCTGGCTCATAAGGAGAGCTCCTTTCGTATAATATATAATAGAAAGAATATCGTATTGTATGCGCGAGCGCATATTTCGTATATTATACCATAAATCGGCGGTTTTGTCAAATGGTGGTGTTTGTGGTGGGATAAAACGAAAGGGGCAAACCAAGGGCAAGGGGGAGTGTTCGAACTTCGTTCTCACGTCTCCCCCTTATCCCTATGGTTTTCCCCTTTCAATCCCCTTTCCGTTACCCATCCCCCTCTAGCAGCGTGCAAGGACGATAAAAATGGTTATAAAAAATCCACGTGCAGATGATTTCAGGTCTGTATTAGGTGTTCTGATTGTAAGATACAGTAGAAAAATCATGGGTTCAGTATAAGAGAGGAGGGTATGCGTTGGAAGGGGGTACAAGGGGGAAACCCTGAAGGGGAGGAGAGAATGCGCGGGAGCGCTCTTTCCTCCCCTATGGGTGCCCCCCTTGATTCTTTTCACGGATATAAAACGAAAGGAGACAACCAAG
>JAFXIC010000028.1 GCA_017533485.1 Oscillospiraceae bacterium | reverse complement strand
GAGGAAAAGAAGTACCGCAAGGAACACGGCGGCGATATTGCCGAATATCACGAAACCTGCAAACAGGTTTTGGAGCTTTACCCGTCAGGCAATATTCCGAACGTCGAAAATCTTGAAAAGCATATCGCATCTTTGCAGAAAAAGCTGTCGAAGAAAAATACGGAATACGATCAGGCAGATAAGAAGTCCCGTGAGCTGTCCGAAGCGACGAGGACGATCGAGGAATATCTCCGCCATGAGCAGAGTCGAGATCAACAGAAAAGAAAGAAGCGGAATGACCTTGAATAGACCTATCCGCTGAAAAGAAAAACGCTCTGAGGACACATTTCGTCCCCAGAGCTGTTCTCTTATCCCTTGTTTCGTTTTCTGAATATCGCTTACTTCTCTCTCAAAAGTATCGGCGGACAGCTTCGTGCTATCCGCCGATGTTGGTTGTTACGGCTTTATAATGGGTGTCTCGTCGGTCTCGAATACACTTGTGGTGATAACGTCCTCAGCCTCGAAATCCACGATCTCCATTTCCGGTGTGATGTATGTTTCCTTATCCATGATCAGGTGTTACCTCCAAAATACTTGCTTGCTTCCTCCGCATACTGATACAGCGCCTTGCAGACGTTCTTCAAATTGTCATCAACTGTACCGTCGTTCAAGACATTGTAGCAGTAGGTCATTACATTGTATGTTACGTTGTATGTCTCGCTGTCGCCCTCAAATGTTACGGTGAAGTCGTTCTCCAGCTCGTTTGCCTTGATGCCTCTGATACGGGCAACAACATGATCGCCGTTCTTTACAGTCTCAACGGTCTTGCCGTCGCAAATGAATTCTGTATCCTCAGCAAGTCCCTTGAAATAGAGTGAGAGCGTTGTCTCGGACTTCAGCGAAAGTGTCGCACCCTCGAAGGTCACGCCCTCAGGAAGCGTTGCATTACCAGCATTCTTGAATGTATCTGGAATGCTTACGCCGAGAGCTTTTTCTTCATCGGTCAGTGAAGCATTTGCGGCTGTTCCTTCGATACCGAAATATGTTTGCGAAGCGGCGCCGTAGTTGAGCATTGCCTTGACAAGCGGTGCTGCCGTTGCATACTGCTCGACCTCAGTGTGTGCAAGCAGATAGTCCGCATAATCCTTAACGGAATAGATGTACTCCGTGCCGGACTTTTCGCCGTCAACGAGCTGTGCGGTGATTGTCGATGCCATATCCTTTGCGGAAATGCTGCACTTGAACTTGTAGTAGGTCTTGCTGCCGATAACGACCTTATTGCTGTCATCTGCGATAACGTCCTTGACGAGGAGGGTCTGTGTATCGGTCTTGCTGCCGTTGGGAACAGTGAACACCATTTCAGCGGTATCGCTTGCAAGGAGTGCGTCTGTCAGCTCGACATAGAAGTTCACGCCGATACTGCCGTCAAGAGTGATCGAGTGACCGTACAGGTGCTCGCCCAGTCCCATGTCCACGTCGCCAACGAATCTGACGTTTACAGGGTTTTCACTTTCAGCACCGAACTTCTTTACATACTGCCAGTAATACGCCACAGGAACGTGGCAGACGGTCGAGCCGTCTTCCTTGAAATCATTACAGTCGCCCTCGTTCCATGTCAGGTTTGCAGGGTCAGCATAGCAGTAAACATCAGCGATATTTGTGCATTTATAGAACGCATTCATACCTATGCTTGTAACGCTGTCAGGTATCTCTATTGATGTAAGACCTGTGCAGCCAAAGAACGCACGATTGCCTATGCTTGTAACTTTTTCAGGTATTATGATCGATTTCAGGCTTGCGCAGCGATAGAACGCATAATTGCCTATGCTTTCAACGCTGGCGGGTATCTCTATTGATGTAAGGCTTGTGCAGCCAGAGAACGCATCATTGCCTATGCTTTCAACGCTGTTACCGATTTCAGCTGATTCGAGGTTTGTGCAGTATTCGAACGCCGCCTTGCCTATGCTTGTAACTTTTTCAGGTATTGTGATCGATTTCAGGCTTGCGCAGTGATAGAACGCATAATTGCCGATAGAAGTGATACCGTTTTCAATCTCAACAGAGGTGATATCGTCCTTAAAGTCATACCATGGTGAATTTGTAGTTCCGGTATCATAGTTATATTCAAAATCATACATATCCCCTGTGCCGGAGATCGTCAGCTTGCCGGTTTCGGAGTCAAACAGCCAGTATGCGCTTTCACCGCACTGCCCATGCGGGGCATCCGTGTCAAATGTGACGTTTACAGGGTTTTCACTTTCAGCACCGAACTTCTTTACATACTGCCAGTAATACGCCACAGGAACGTGGCAGACGGTCGAGCCGTCTTCCTTGAAATCATTACAGTCGCCCTCGTTCCATGTCAGGTTTGCAGGATCAGCATAGCAGTAAACATCTGTGATATTTGTGTAATAGAACGCCTCTTTGCCTATGCTTTCAACGCTGGCGGGTATCTCTATTGATGTAAGGCTTGTGCAGCCAGAGAACGCATCATTGCCTATGCTTTCAACGCTGTCAGATATCGTGATCGATGTCAAAGCTTCACAACTATCAAACGCATATTCGCCGATAGAAGTGATGCCGTTTTCAATCACAACAGAGGTGATTTTACCCTTATAGTTATACCACGGCTGAGTGTTATAGCTATAATCATACATCGTCCCTGTGCCGGAGATCGTCAGCTTGCCGGTGTCAGACTCAAAGCACCAATAGGCATGGTCGCCGCACTTGCCCATTGCCTCCGCCTTGAATGTAACGTTTACATTGTCGAAATTTGAATCATAAGTATCATGATAATTCTCAGGAACGTGGCAGACGGTGGTATAGTGAACATCGGGAGCATTTTCTCTATCATAAATGAAATCATCACAGTCGTCCTCGTCCCATGTCAGAGTATTAGGGTTTGCATAGCAGTAAACATCTGTGATACCTGTGCAGCCATAGAACGCATCTTTGCCTATACTTGTAACACTGTCAGATATCGTTATTGATGTAAGGTCTGAGCAGTTCCAGAACGCAGCTATGCCTATGCTTGTAACGCTGTCAGGTATTGTTATTGATGTCAGGCTTTTGCAGTTACTGATCGCATAAGAGCCTATGCTTGTAACGCTGTCAGGTATCGTTACCGATGTAAGAGCGGAATATCCATTGAACGCAAAATCGCCGATAGAAGTGATACCGTACTCAATTTCAACGGAGGTGATATCATTCACATACACATATTCACTCCAACCGTTTTTAAACATGCCCGAACCGGAGATCGTCAGCTTGCCGATGGCACGGTCATACACCCATGTTGCCTTCTCTCCGCACTGACCGGACGTTTCTGATTCCAATGCGCTTACCGTTATCGCCGCACCGCCGAACAGGTCAGCAACAGACCTTATCGGTACAGTCCCCGACACTACCAGCAGAGCCAGCGCCGCCGCCAGTGCCTTTCTCCAAATTCTTCCTTTCATTAAAAACCTCCTTTACGCACAAAAGCGCACTCCACGGGACGCAGTTATCCCATAGAGTACGCTTCTATTTCCGTATAAAATTGTGAAAAGGGCGCAGTTATGCCGGTTGCTTTTTTGCATAGATAAAAACACCCCAACATAGTCCGTCAACCCCTTTTGAGAGATTGATTGTAAATTTTTGGCAAACAAAACCCTACAACCTTTCCTAATATTTTACCATATCGCAGCGGAAAAGTCAATGGAATTTGCGTGAAAGGTAAAAAATTGCGTGAACGGTGTTTCGGGGCTCTGTTTCAAGGTGTAACAGCTATTTTTTTCGGTCAGGATATGCCTTCCGTTTCGCTTCGGAGAGCATATCCCTGTTTGACTTATCGTATTACTACTGAACTTCTCTCATCAGAGCCACGCCGTCCTTGAAGCCTGCCTTGTATGCAGCTCTCATTTCCTCAGCGGCAGTTTCGCTCACACAGTCGAGGAGCTTGTGGAAGGTTATGAGCTGGGCTTCAGTCAGCGACTCCTCGAACGGAATACAGAGAGCATTAAACTCGTCCGAGAACTCGGCGGAGTGAATATCGCTCTGGCGGTAGTTGTAAAGTGCATCGATCATCGTACTATTTCCTTTCAAATACAGTTCTATCGGAAAAGACTGCATTGAAATCTTCGATAATTGGTGCTTACAAACATCTATGGTAATAATATTGTCGGATCGATAATCAAGCACTTTTGTCAGGACAACATCTACATACATAATGGTGTTATCCTTTGAAGCGTCAAAGTGTTCTCCTTCCCGGAAATCAGATGTTATTGATGTACCAATTAAAACTTGAAGAATAGATACGCAGGATTTTGTTGTGAGACAAGGCAGAAAGCCGCCAAGTATTAACAACAGTTTCTGTTCTTTGTTCAAGTGCCATTTTTAGTTCATGACGAAATGTTTTCATTGCGGAAAATATTGGGAGTAAAGTGAATAATCGGAATGATGTGCCAATGTATAAATCCCCATTCGCGGCAAACAATACCGATATGCTATCCAAAATAGCGAAACCATAAACAGGAGGCACAAGATGAAAGCAACTGGCATAGTGAGAAGAATTGACGATCTCGGGCGCGTGGTCATACCGAAGGAAATCCGTAGAACCATGAGGATTCGTGAGGGCGACCCCCTTGAAATCTATACGAGCGCGGAGGGAGAAGTCATTTTCCGCAAATATTCTGCACTCGGAGAAATGACAGAAAATGCGTCCCAGGTCGCTGACATCATGCAAAGACTTGCAGGATGTCCGGTACTGGTATTCGACCGCGATCATGTTGTTGCGGTATCGGGTGCGCCGAAAAAAGAATTCAGCGAGCGCCGCATCTCTCAGGATCTTGAAGAAATGATGGAATCCCGCCGCACATTTCTCGCGAAAAGTGATTCCGATCACGTCCGTCCCGTAGAGGGGCTGACGCGTACAGCACTCGCTTGTATGCCCATTCTGACAGCCGGTGATGTCACGGGTGCGGTCGCATTCCTCGATCCGGCAGACGGAAAACTCTCGACGCCATCCGATTTACAGGCTTCCCTGATTTCTGCCGCTTCCCAGTTTCTTGGAAAACAAATGGAAGCATGAATAGAAACCGCGTATACACCATCATAGTGCATACGCGGTTTTCTTTAATGGTTCCGAGGTTTTTTGAGATCATCTGTATCCAGCCAGATCGTAAACGGACCGTCATTTTCCAGTGACACATCCATATGTGCACCAAATACGCCCGTATCAACATGAGCAACACGTTCTCTGCATCTTGCGACAAATGCTTCATACAAACGATTGGCTTCCTGTGGAGATGCCGCATTCGAAAAACTCGGACGGGTTCCCTTCCGACAGTCCGCGCATAACGTGAACTGTGAGATAATCAGCAGACTTCCCTCTACATCCATCAGACTGCAATTCGTCTTTCCATCAGCATCCGGAAAAATCCGAAGCTTCAGCATCTTATCTGCCAGCAGTTCCATTTCGGCATCCGTATCAGATTCCGTTACACCCAAGAATACTAAAAAGCCTTGCTGAATCTGACCGACGGTTTCTCCTTCCACAACAACAGATGCGTGTCTGACACGCTGAATCAATGCGCGCATATTCACGCCTCCCCATATACGATTCTTGCAAAGTCTACTGTCGATTTCGCATCCTTTGCATAACAGTCCGCTCCGATTTTTTCTGCATAATCCGCAGTCAGGACTGCTCCGCCGACTACGGTTTTACAGGACGGATATTGTGCGCGGAGGAGCGCGATCGTTTCTTCCATCGCACCAACCGTTGTTGTCATCAGCGCACTCAGACCGACCAGCGATACCTGATGGGAAACAGCGGCGTCCACAATCGTCTGCGGCGGTACATCACGTCCCAGGTCAATGACGGTAAATCCATAATTTTCAAGCAGAAGCTTTACGATGTTCTTTCCGATATCGTGGACATCACCCTGTACGGTTGCAAGGATAATCTTCCCCTTTTCTCCGCCTGTTTCCGCCACAGTCATATTCTCTTTCAATACCGAAAATGCGCTTTGTGCGGCAGTTGCAGCCTGTAAAAGCTGGGGAAGGAAGAGCTTTCCTTTTTCATATCCCTCACCGACCTGATCGAGCGCCGGAATCAGCATTTCATTGACGATCGAAAGCGGATTCACACTGTCCTGCAATGCGGCACGCGTATATTCCGCTGCCTCCTGACGCAGACCGTGTGCAACCGCATAGGCAAGCGTCTGCGATGATTTTTTTACCGGTTCTGCCATCTGTACCGCATCCTGATATGCGGCAATATATTCCGCACAGTTTTCATCATATCCTGCCAGCATACGATATGCACGAACCGTATCCATCATATCGGAAGCCATCGGATTTAAAATCGGCAGCGTCAGTCCCGATGTCAATGCCATTGCAAGAAAGCTTCGGTTGATCAGCGGACGGTTCGGTAATCCAAAGCTGATATTCGAAACGCCGAGCACTGTCTCGAGTCCCAGTTCTTCACGTACTCTGCGCAGTGCGGTAATCGTTGTATCTGCGGCGTCACTTCCGGTCGATGCCGTCAGCGTCAGACAGTCGAGATACACATGATCCTTCGGGATTCCAAGCGATATCGCACGCTCTAAAATTCGTTTTCCGATCTCGAAACGTGCATCCGCAGTTTGCGGGATTCCGTCTTCATCGAGTGTTAAACCAACGATCGCCGCACCATAATGCCTGACCAGCGGCAGAATCGCCGACATCGAAGCTTCTTTTCCACAGACTGAATTGATAATCGGTTTTCCCGGATAAATCCGCAGTGCGGCTTCCAATGCCGCAGGATCAGACGAATCAAGCTGGAGCGGCAAGTCCGTAACCTCGATAATTGCCTGTACCGCTTTCGGAAGCACTTCCGATTCCACAATACCCGGTGTACCGACATTCACATCCAGAATATCTGCACCAGATTCCGTTTGCGCAATCGCTTCCCCTCTCAGGTAATCCATATCCCCCGAAAGCAATGCTTCTTTCATCCGCTTCTTTCCGGTCGGATTGATGCGCTCTCCAATCACGCGCGGCATATCCAGCAATACGGTTCGTGTTCCCGAACAGACCGCTCTCGGTAATTCACGCGGAATACGGCTCCGTTTCCGATCGGTCAGCGCGTTCTTTAATGCACGGATATATTCGGGCGTCGTTCCGCAGCATCCGCCCATGATCTGTACGCCAAGCGCTGCATATTCCGACAACACCTCGGCAAAATCTTCCGGTGAAACATGATAATCCCCTGTCACCGGATCCGGCAGTCCTGCATTCGGTTTCGCAATCAGGGGTAAGGTTGTCCAGCGCGACAACATCTCCATCAGCGGCAGCACTTCTTTTGGACCGAGCGAACAGTTGATACCAATCGCGTCAACGCCCAATCCTTCGAGTGTGAGTGCGGCAGCAGAGATCGGACAGCCCGTAAATGTTCTTCCGTTTTCCATGAATGTCATTGTACAAAGTACCGGAAGCTTCGTATTTTCCTTCGCCGCCAGCACAGCTGCCTTCGTTTCCAGCAGATCACTCATGGTTTCAATCGCAATCAGGTCGGCACCGGCTTCTTCTGCAGCTATCATCACTTCGCGATATGCCTCATATGCCGCTTCAAATGTTAAGGTACCTGCGGGCTGTAACAGCTGGCCGGTCGGCCCGACATCCAGTCCGACAAGTGCCCGCCCATCCGATACAGATTTCGCAAGCTGAATTGCCGCTTTTACGCAGGATACCGCATCCAGCGGCGTGCCTTCGAGTTTCAGACGGTTCGCGCCGAATGTACAGGCAAACACGATTTGTGAACCTGCTTCGATATATGCCCGATGTACCGCCGCGACACGTTCCGGCTCGCTCAGACACAGTGCTTCGGGGACTTCCCCGGATGAAAGCCCGAGCATCGTTCCCATTCCACCGTCAAGCAATATAAATTCCTCTGAAAGGAGTGATTGAAATGTCATTATTTGGATCCCTCTTCTTTTCTTAGCGTGAGATTCGGCTTCGGCACGTATCATACCGCGGACAGCCGATACAATTCACGCCGCAGACATATTTCCGCGCATCCTGTACCGGTGTATTCGACAATCCGATAATCGCTGTTACAGATTTCATCGGAAGCAAAAGTTGATTCTGTGTCACAGTCAGCCCGATTTTTCGCTGTGCGTCCAGCAGCCGCAGCAATCCTGCCTGTGTGGAGAGCGGAAAATCACCGTACCCCGCGCTGAATCTCGCGGTCATATATACTTTCGCCGTTCGTGCTCGCACCTGCTTCTCGACATCATGACACAAATGCTCACAGGCTTCCGCCGCAATCGCGTCCAGAAACAGTGCTTTTGTCATATCTGTCGCCTGAAATCTGCGGATAATCGTATCCACGGACGAAGACAATGTTACTGCAAGTACCGCGGCTTCCGTACACCCCGTCAGGTGCAGCGCAATATCACGCCCCAGCAGCGGCACATCCCCCAGACATAATCCTCTGTCCCGATTGATCGGATAAATCCGCCAGATCGTTCGCGGACACGCCACCTTGCATAGTGTTGTAATCATCTCGCCCATCGTCCGCGACAGCATCGCATCCGACGGCGCAACTCCCAGTCCGCGCAAAAGAGATGCGCGGTTAAAATCCTGTGTCTGCATCATATTTTCACACAATCCCGTACTGCTTCCGTGATATACCGTGCAACATCGTCATTATTCATCGTATAGATATGAATTCCGCTGACGCCGTGCTCCAGTAAATCTATAATCTGTTCAATCGAATATTCCAGACACGCCGCTTTCAATGACTGCGGATCATCAGAATAGCGTGCCATCAGTTTCGCAAGCCGCGGCGGTATGCTTGCGCCGCAAAGCGATACCATTCGCTCAATCGACTTTTTATTCGTAATCGGCATAATTCCGGCTTCGATCGGAACCTGAATGCCTGCCGCCTGTGCCATCTCCAGAAACCGATAAAAATCACGATTCCGGAAGAAAAGCTGTGAAATCAGGTGCGATACGCCGGCATCTACCTTATCCTTGAGATGCCGTACATCCTCCGCAAGACTCTCCGATTCAGGATGTCCCTCCGGATAACACGCGCCGCAGATATCAAAATCTCCATATTCACAGATGAATTCCACCAGATCCGCCGCATACTTGAAATCAGTTTTCGGCTCCAGATCCGGATTTCTGTCTCCGCGAAGCGCCAGAATATTATCAATCCCGCGTGCGCGGAATTCCGTCAGCTTCGCCAGCACGCTTTCTTTCGTTTCATTGATACACGGCAGATGTGCGATCGAATGAATGCCGTGCTTTTTCTGAATCGTTTCACAGATTTCTGCGGTCGATGCGCCGGGCGTCGATCCGCCTGCACCGTACGTCACACTGATAAAATCCGGCCGCAGATCCTCCAGTGCATCCAGAGTCTCATAGATTCTTGTAATCGGTGTCGTCGGCTTCGGGGGGAATACTTCAAACGATATCACTCGCTTTTCATCAAATAACGATCTTACTTTCATTTGGACACCTCGCTCTTATTCTTCAATCCGCCAGTCAATCGGCGTCATATTGTTTTGCTGCAAGAATGCATTCGTTTTCGAAAAATGCTTACAGCCGAAAAATCCGTGGTACGCGGAAAGCGGACTCGGATGCGGACACTGTAAAATCAAGTGCTGCGGTGCGGTAATCAAAGACGCTTTGGCGCGTGCATTTCCGCCCCAGAGGATAAAGACAACCGGCTGTGCACGCTGATTCAGGAGGCTGATAATCGAATCGGTTACCTGTTCCCAGCCCATGCCGCGATGACTGTTTGCCTGACCGGCACGCACCGTCAGTGCGGCATTCAAGAGCAGAACCCCCTGCTTTGCCCATGCGGTCAATTCGCCGTGCGTTCCGCGATTGTCAATACCCAGATCATCATAAATTTCCTTGAATATATTCACCAGTGACGGCGGCGGCTGGATTCCCTTCCGCACCGAAAAACTCAGCCCATGCGCCTGACCTTCGCCGTGATACGGGTCCTGACCCAGAATTACACACTTCACATCCTGATATGCAGTCAGCTTCAATGCGTTAAAAATATCATACATATCCGGATAGATTTTTTTTGTACGGTATTCCTGAATCAGAAACTGCCGAAGCTGCCGGTAGGCATCCGATTGAAACTGCGGTGCCAGCAGCGCATCCCAGTCATTTCCTATATGTACCATACTTCACCTCATTTGTGTTCGGGCATCCGATGAGATTGGTTCACAGGTTTCCTGAAGCAGATTATCCGATAATCCGATCGCTTCTCCTGACTTCAGGAAAAATCGCGGAACACGCTCACCAACGGCACATACCACCTCATAATTGATGGTTCCGGTATGTGCGGCAATCAGATCCGCGGAGCATCTTCCCTTTGCATCGCCGAAAATTGTTACGATATCCCCGACCGCCAGATCGTTCGCGCCCGTGACATCAAGCATCAGCTGGTCCATACAGACTCTCCCGATCAGCGGAAACAGTCTGTCGCGGATCAACATCTGACATCCGCCCGAATTCAGCCGCCAGAATCCATCTGCATAGCCAATCGGTACGGTTGCAACCAGCCGTTCGGAATCCGCTGTATAGGTATGCCCATAGCTGATACTATCGCCGGCTGAAATCTTCTTGATATGTGAAATCACGCTCTTCAATTTCATCACAGGCCGAAGTTCCGGCAGATTCCGTACCTCCTGTGACGGACATAAGCCATACAGCACGATACCCGCACGCACCATATCCAGATGACATTCCGGATAATCGAAAATCGCCGCACTATTGGCACAATGGCGGAGTGAGAACGTGATACCGCAGGATTCCAGATAGGCGATTGCCTCCTGGAACGCAGCAAATTGTGCACGCGTATAGGATTCCCCGTCCACCCCTTCATCCGCAGAAGCAAAATGGGTAAAGATCCCTTCGGGCTGTAAACAGGGCAGGTGACATACCGCCAATGCATCCGAAAGCTCCGAACGGTTTTTCAGATGCTGGAAGCCGATTCGTCCCATTCCTGTATCTATTTTCAGGTGGATTCGCACCGACACACCTGCCGACATGGCAGCCTGTGAAAGTGCTTCCCCGTAGGTACGTGAATAAACACACTGGGCAATCTGATGTTTTGCGAGCAGATCCGCACATTCCGGCGGTGTATATCCAAGTATCAGGATCGGCAGCTTCATATCGGCTTCCCGAAGCTGTACCGCTTCCTCTAAATTGGAAACCGCCAGATAATCTGCGCCGAGGGACGCATAAAGCGAAGCCAGTCGGATCGCATTATGCCCATATGCATTCGCTTTAATCACACAGCATATTTTTGCATCTGCGCTTGTATGCTTTCGAATGAGTTGATAATTCCATGCGGCATTGTCCAGATTGATTTCTGCCCAAGTCCGCTTACGGATACCTTGCATATCAGGTCAGGGTCCTTTCTCAAAATATTCCATTCTATCATACCATATTTTCAGAAAAAAGTAAAGTCTTTTTTGAAAAGGATCACCGCACAAAGCCTTCTGTCTGCTTTGTGCGGTGCTGTCATTCCGATCTTATTTATAATTCTGCCTTGATTTTCGCGATCGCACCCTTTTCCAGGCGTGAGACCTGAGCTTGTGAAATACCGATTTCTCCTGCAACTTCAACCTGCGTTTTTCCCTGTAAAAACCGCCGGTTCAGGATATTCTGTTCCCGACTCGTCAGCTTTCGGATTGCATCCCGAATCGCCATCTCATGCATCCACGATTCATCCGTATTCGGATCACTGATCTGATCCATCAGATACAGCGTATCTCCCGAATCCGAATAAAGCGGCTCAAATAAGGATACCGGTGCGGTAATACTTTCGAGCGCGAGTACAACATCTGCACGCGCCTCGCCGATCCGTTCCGCGATCTCTCCGACATTCGGTTCTTTGCCGTTTTCTGCTGTCAGCTGTTCTTTCGCCTGCATTGCCTTATATGCCAGATCACGCTGAGAACGGCTGACCTTTACGGTATGATAATCCCGAAGATAGCGCCGAAGTTCTCCCGAAATCATCGGCACGCAATAGGTTGAAAAACGCACTTCCTTCGATAAATCAAAGTTCTGGATCGCTTTCATCAGTCCGATCACGCCGATCTGAAACAGGTCATCCATATCTTCGCCGCGTCCCGAAAAACGCTGGATCACCGAAAGCACAAGCCGCAGATTCCCCTGAATCAGCCGGTCACGCGCCGCTTTGCTGCCGGTATCCTGGTATTCCCGAAGAAGCGCCATCTTCTCGCTCTCTTTCAAGACCTCCAGCTTTGCCGTATCAATGCCTGAAATGACTACCTTCTGGTATCCCATACAATCGCCCCATTTCCTGAGAATAAGGCTAGTATGACCAGATGCCGTTTATTTCATGCATCCAATATGCAGTTTAAGCCGAAATTTCCTCATATGCTGTCAGCGTAAATCCCTCTTCCGCAAGAAGCTCTGCGAGTGCATCTTCCGAAAGCTCTGTATCACAGATCGCGGTACCGTCTTCCAGCGAAATGTCGATTGCGGATGCACCGGCTTCCGCCAGAACATCCCTGACTGCCTGTACACAGTGCATACAGCGCATTCCGGTAATCTTCAGTTTTTTCATTTTTACCACATCCTTTTCAATTCAGATATCCTTATACCTTTATCATCGCGTCAATCTTCGGTGTCACAAGGAGTGCCAGAAACAGGAAGATTGCCTGAATCACATAAATGCTGAAATTCAGCGAGAGCTGCATCTTAAAGAAGATCAGATTCAAGTCAATCTGCTCAAATCCGAATTCTGCACTCTTCCCGAGAAATGCAATAAAAGCATACTGGGAGCCGGAAAAATATTCTCCGATAAATGCACCGAATGCTGCCGCAAACGCAATCATAAAAAACAGGATAATTTTGTACTTCATGAATGAAAACTTCCTTTCTTTTGTTTATTCCGTTTCTATGGTATCAGGCTTCAAAGTCCTGTTGAACCAAATCCGCCGCTTCCGCGCTCTGTATCCGGAAGCTCTGAAACAAGGCTGATCGTCGGACACAGAATCGGCATCACAACCAGCTGTGCAATCCGCATCCCATCGGTTACGGTAAATTCCGATGCGCTCTGGTTGATGAGTGCGACACAGATTTCTCCGCGATAATCCGCATCTACCACGCCAACTCCGTTGGCAAGTCCGATTCCGTACTTACAAGCCAGTCCCGAACGTGCATAAATCATCAGCGCAACATCCGATTCCGACGGCGCACAGGAAAGTCCGGTCGGAATCATCGCGATTTTTCCAGGCAGAATTGTCACCGGCGCATCCAGACAGGCACATAAATCCAGTCCTGCGCTCCCGACAGTCGCTCGTTCCGGCACAATCGCCTGATCTCGTATTTTTTGAAAGTTCAGTATCATAGTTTCCTCATTGTTATCGAATCAGATGCAGTCCGCGTGAAAACTGTTCGGGCGGGGAAAGCAGTGTTTCATCCGTATAGGATTCCAAGATCTCCCGCACACGTTCTGCATTTTCATCGGTCATATATAAAATCGAATAATCAGCAAATTCATACAGCTCTTTTTTATCCGCCTGCCATATCGGAAGCGCATTAAAAAGCTCTGCATAATCCGGATTCTCCGCATACCGCGTACAATCCACATACAAAGGCTTTCCTTTCCGGTCAATCAGCGCGTGCCGACAATTTTTACACCCGATCTGTGAACGAACCGGACAGTTTCTTGTCAGCATAAACGGCAGTTTTCCGTATGTCAGCGCGGAAAGCTTACATCCCGTTTCCGACATTTTTCGCGCGCGTGACAACGGTACCTCCGGCGAAATCATAGCATCTGCAACACCGTACTCTGCAAGCACATGGCGCGTATAGGAATTGGTCATATGGAGTCCGAGACCGCCATGGAGCGTCATCCCAAGCTTCTTTCCGACTCCCAGCATTCCGATATGCTGACAGGATAATCTCGTAAATCCAAGATTATATGCAGACCGGAGCAAACGCGCAACCTGTGTTTCATCAAGAATAAAGCGCGGCGGTACAATGATGCACCGCTCAGCCGGTATCAGAGAAGAATGCGTTACATACGCAGGCACAAGATATAACGGCAATAAAAGCGCATCTATCCTGTCCGCCAGATCAGCAATCCGGTCGAGCTGGGAAAGCGAGCGGATTTGCAGACGGATCTTCGGTGTTTTCGGTGATAAGCTTCCCTCGCGCGGTATCTTCCATTCCGCCCCAAGCGTATGCTTTGGTGTATAATCCGCAATCCGTGCCGCATCCATTGCTGCAACCGCTTTTCTGCGCATGGCATTCAGTTCGGAAACCGGCAGCATGGTTGTACCGTCCAAAACCGCAGAAACCTTTCCTGCGGCATATATCGTATCTCCGAGTTTATAAAACTGCTTTTGCAATTGTTCCAGATCAGTGGGGTGGGTTCTTGCTGTCTGGGGGATCGTTCCGGTGACTGTTACACGATGTCCGTCATCATCCGACACCGTCAGCTGACTCGGTTGCTCCGGCAAAACTGTATACACGGCTTCAAGGATGGCTGATTTCCGCGGTTTCTGATAGCGAATCCGCAGTTCATTCAGAACATCCTGTGCCGCAAGCACATCTTCCTTTGCGCGAATCCCGAACATCTCGTTCCGGATACCTGTAAAATATCCATCAGTAAATCCGCTTCTGGAAAAGACTGCCTGTAATTCATTCAGGTCAGGCTGTTCATCGGAAAGTGCACGACGATATGCTGTAACCGCCGCCGCGACATATTCCGGCCGTTTCATACGTCCTTCGATTTTCAGCGATGCTACGCCAATTTCCCGAATCTTTCCGATATGCTCCGCAAGGCACATATCCCGAAGCGACAAGGCATAGGCAGCTGAATTTTCTGTATCTGCGGTAAAGGGCAGCCGGCATGGCTGTGCACAGCGGCCGCGGTTTGCACTTCTCCCGCCCATTCCCGCTGACATCCAGCACTGTCCGGATACCGACATACAATGTGCGCCGTGCACAAACGCTTCGATTTCTATTCCCATCGCAGAACCTGCTTCACAAAGCCTTGCAATCTGTTCACAGGATAATTCTCTTGCGACGACTGCACGGACAAATCCGAATTCTGACGCCTGCGCCAGATCTCCGACTGTATGAATTGTCATCTGGGTCGAAGCGTGGAGCGGCATCGTCGGCAGCCGTTTCCTGATATATGCGGCAACACCGAGATCCTGTACAATACAAGCATCTACGCCGATTTCTGCAATCCGTCCGAGCCATGCGTCAAGCTCCGGAAATTCATCATCAAACAGCAGGGTATTCACTGCAAGATACAGCTTCACCTTAGAACGATGACAGATTTCGGCGGCTTCCATTAGCGTTTTTTCATCAAAATTCTCCGCACTTGCACGCGCAGAAAACTGAGAAGCACCGACATACACCGCATCCGCACCGCAGCGGACTGCGGCAAGGAGCGATTCCATACTGCCGGCGGGTGCCAGCAGCTCAGGTTGCGGATTCTTCTGCATCGGTATGCGCGGATTCCGCTTCCGGTTCAGCAGAAGCTGCGGCAGTTTTTTCGGTCTCTGCATTCTTTTTTGATTTCTGAGCGGCAATATCCTCATCAAAGCTGTCTTTCAGTTCTTTCAGCTTCAGCTGGTTTTCGAGCTGCTCCACCTTCGCACGAAGCATATCTACCTCACGCATGACTGCGTCACGCTCCAAGCGGACTTTTCCGGCTTCATCCACATATTCCTTGACCTGTGAACGGATTACCTCGATATTATTGTTCGCTTTCGTCAGCTCATCCATTGTGGAGAGTGCAACCATCATAACCGCGGAGTGGACGGAAACACGCTTATTCGCTTCCGTAATATCCGAAATGCGTTTCTCCAGCGTCTTTGCGAGCTGATAGACATAGCTCGGTGCATCTTCGGTCTGGAGCACATATTCCTTTCCGCAAAGTACTACTTTCAATCGGTTCAGCATTGTTTTATCCTTTCTTTCTTATGATTCTAAATATCGGATTAACGCAACAACCTTTCCAAGAATTGCTGCTTCCTGTACAAAAATAGGTTCCATCGTGTCGTTTTCGGGCTGTAAACGATAGCCGCCGTTTTCTTTATAAAAGCGTTTGACGGTTGCTTCTTCGCCGTCCACGAGCACTACGACAATTTCTCCGTTTTCTGCAACATCGCACTGTTCGACAACTACGATATCATCATCCAGAATCCCTGCATTGATCATACTTTCGCCGCGTACCCGAAGCGCAAACAATTCACCCGAATAATGGCGGTCCGGTACATAGCTCAGATAGTCCGTGATATTCTCAATCGCCGTTATCGGCTGACCGGCGGTAACCGTTCCGATCAGCGGCACATTCACTGCACTTTTTCCATGCAGACGGATGGCACGATTCTGGTTATCCATCTTATCCAGATATCCTTCCTCTACCAGCAGATTGATATACCGATGTGCGGTAGAAGTCGAGCGGATGCCGAGTGCCGCACAGATCTCTCGAACTGTCGGCGCATACCCATCATCAATTCTCGAACGGATATATTTATAGATTTCACGCGCTTTTTCGTTCAGCATATACAGACATCCTTTCTCATCAGGAATTCTTCTGTGCCAAGCGTTCTGCAATCTGCTTCGAAAGCTTATTGACATCGCCGCAGCCAAGCGTGATAATCAGATCGCCTTCTTTTGCAATTTCACAGACTTTTTCGCAGATCTCATCGAAATTTCGATATTTTCTTTTGTCATTCTCCGCTTCCGTTTCATCCTGCGCAATCCAGATACAACCGTCAATCTTTTCGGCAAGATTTCTTGTATAAACCCCGATTTCATTGGTTTCGCGCCCGCCCATAATATCCGTCAGCGCAACCAGATCCGCAATCGAAAGTGCTTCCGCAAAGTCATCCAGCAGCCGTTTGGTTCGCGTATAGGTAAACGGCTGATGCACTGCGATCACGCGCTGAAACGGCATTGTTTTTGCCGCACGCAGTGTTGCTGCAATCTCCGCAGGATGGTGTGCATAATCATCCGCTACCGTGATGCCGCCCACACGGCTATGCATCTCAAAACGACGCTTTGCACCGTGGAATTCCAGCAGCCCGGCAGCAGACTGTTCAAACGTCAGTCCAAGCAGAGAGGCTGCCGCAATCGCAGCCAGCGCATTCAATACATTATGCCGGCCGGGTACATTCAATGCTGCGGTACCGAGTTTTTCGGTCTGATGCCATACCGTAAATAAGGTCTGACCCAGCGCGTTCGTGGAAATATCGGACGCACGCCATTCGCAGTCCTTACCCTCGCCATACCGGATCATCGTTTTCCCTTCGACGGATGCGACGGCATCGCAGGTATTCGCATCATCTCCGTTATACAGCACATAACGGCTCGACAGATCTGCAAACTTCGTAAACGACGCTTTCAGGTTGTCAAGCGTCTTGAAATATTCCATATGGTCTTCGTCAATATTCAGAATAACCGCGATATCAGGGGAAAGCTCCAGAAATGTATCGACATATTCACAGGCTTCACAGACAAATGCTTCGCTGTTTCCGGCCCTTCCGCTTCCGCCCAGACAGTCAAGCTTTCCGCCGATGACTGCCGATAAATCGACGCCTGCCGTATATAAAATCTGTGCGAGCATCGAAGAAGTTGTCGTTTTTCCGTGGGTACCCGAAATACAGACCGCCTGCTGATACCAGCTTGAAACCAGTCCCAGCAGCTTGCTCCGTTCCATCATATCCACACCGCTTGCTTCTGCCGCGGCACGCTCCGGATTCGTTTTCGCAATCGCTGCGGAATATACCACAAGATCTGCGCCTTCAATATTCTCCGCCCGCTGCCCGAGCATCACGGGAATCCCCATCTTCCGGACTGCGGCAAGTGTATCGGTTTCATTATTATCCGAGCCCGTCAGGTAATACCCTTTCGCGTGTAAAACCTGCGCCAGAGGGTACATTCCCGATCCGCCGATTCCAATCATATGGATATGTTTTTTGCCTTCTATCATGCCAGCCATGAAAAATTCATCCTTTTCTCACTTATAATCTTCACAAAACGAACACATTACTATGCTATCATACTTGAGGTCAAACAGCTACTTTGGGTACAGCTGATTCCGAATGGCACATCAGACAACCGGTTTGATGTTTCAAGTCCAACCAAAGATTTTATCTCGACACGCAATAACCTGCCGTAATCGGAACTACGGCTTTTCATGACACAGAAAGGAAAAGCTTCTATGGAAATCACCGATTTGAAAATCCGAAAAATGATGACCGAAGGTCGCCTGCGTGCGATCGTATCCATTACATTGGATCAGATGCTTGCAGTCCACGACATTAAGGTTGTTCAGGGAGAAGAACGACTCTTTGTCGCGATGCCCAGCCGAAAAGATGAGGCAGGCATTTTCCGCGACATCGTGCATCCCATTACCCCGACTGCACGCCAGTACTTCGAAACCCAGATTCTCGAAGCGTACAGCCAGCAGCTTGCACTGATGCAGGCGGAAACCTTCGCGGCTGTCGGCGAGACACCTGCGGCATCTGAATCGGAAGAAAACATCCCTGATGCCGAGTAACGCTTCCGATCTCTACTCTCCGAATCTGTCCTGTACCATTACAGGACAGATTTTTTATTCGATTCCCATAATCATGAGCATTGTTTTCATGAGTGCGATCTGTGTTTTCGCGTCACGGATCTTATCCTGCATCACAAGCTTCACCGCTTTCTGAAGCGGCATCTTCACAATATCTAGAAATTCTCCCTCATCCAGCTTCTGCTCTGCAAAATGAAGCCCCTGTGCCAAATACATATAGATCACTTCTTTATCATATGCAGGTGTCGGAAGAAGCTGACCGAGCGAATAGATTGCATCCGCTGTTGCGCCGGTTTCTTCCAGCAGCTCCCGCTTTCCGCATTCCATCGGGTCTTCTCCGTATTCAAGCTTTCCCGCAGGTACTTCCAATGTTTCCGTTCCATGCGGATAGCGATACTGACGCACCAGGATTACTTCGCCGTCATCTGTCACCGGAACCACACAGGCACCGCCCGGATGATGGACAACCTCGCGCAGTGTTTCTTTTCCATCTTCCAGAGATACGGTATCTTTTGTCACCTTAATAATCTTTCCGTCATATACAGTTTCGGAAGAAAGCTTCCGTTCTTTTAAATGCAAATCGGAAACATCAGAAAGGATGCAGTGCGCATTGTCATCGCAGCCGGCACAGTTTCCGTCACACATTCTCTTATTATCACGCATCGGGTATTCTCTCCTTGTCCCCATTTGTTTCGCGGTATTGGAATCATTTTCAACATACATATATTATTATAGCACAAGCCTTTCAAAAAGTAAAGGCTTTTTGGAACTTTTGTTTCGTTTTCACGGACTTTTCACACAGCACATCCCATCTCAAAGACAAAAAGAACCGTTTTCAGCTTTGAAACGGTTCTTTTCACTTCCTGTATCCTGTCTTTACAATCCGGATTTTCCGAAATCGGCAAAATGGGTATCCAGATGCTCCAGATTCGGCGTACCATTAAACAAATCCGTTAGACGCGCTGTCAGTCGTTCATAATGCTCCGTCTTCACATCAAATTCCAATGTGACATTCTCGCCGAAATCGCTGCTCCGTTCGAGAATCTCATATTCCGGAAGCACATAGCTCACCTTTCCGTACATCCCGTAATCCATTTGCAGACGCAGCTGCATCGCCTCACAAAAATGCTGGATCGGCGCATTCTGCACTGCGAGTGCCGCCGCCGAACTATATGCGCGCGTCAATCCGCTTGCGCCCAGCAGTACGCCGCCGAAATAGCGTGTCACAACACATCCGATATCCGTCAGCTCATTCTTTTGCAGCACCCCCAGCACCGGCACACCGCCTGTGCCCTGCGGTTCTCCGTCATCGCTATATCGCGTCGCACCATCCGCACGAAGCCGGTATGCCCAGACATGATGCCGCGCCTTATGATGTTTCGCACGAATCTCCTCCAGCTTCTCTGTAAACGCCTCCACCGTGGCAATCGGAAACAACTGTGCGATAAATTCCGAGCGTTTCTCGGTGATGGACGCCTCACAGGCGGCTGCAATGGTACAATATTCCATAGATTTCCTTTTAATTTACCTCCGGTTCCATTTTGATCAGACCTATCATCGCTTTATAATCCGCGTCCGCCGGCGCAATCGTTCGCTGTGCAAGCCCATAGACTGCTGTGGCACGCGCCTCCAGATCCGCATAAACCTTACACATTCCGCCAAGCTCCGATAATTTTGCAAGAGATGTTGCATACGGAAGCGTAGTACCGGCCTGTTTCGCAGCGCCCAGAATCTCCCGTCCGCGCTCGTTGAGTGCCAGAACTCTTCCGTACGGCGGCGGCAATTCCGTATGTTTCGGCTTCACGCCAATCATCAGATTCAAAAGAATTCTTCGGATTCTTGCCATCGGATACCGTTTACTCTTAATCGCAAACAACAGGGATTCGAGTGATGTTTCACGTGAAGCCGCAAGTATTTTATTCTCAAGCCCCTGACCAATCTCCGGCAGCCCCGCAATTTCTTCTGCGGTCGCCGTTCTCAGCCGATACAGCAATGCACGTTCGAGATTTTCAAAACGGGCTGTCGTTCCTGCTGCCGCACAAGCCGACAAAGCTTCTGCTGAAACCTCCGGCACAAGCTCATCAAATTCATCCGAGCTGCTGTTCATCAGCTGGCGAATCAGCGACGCGCTCGCAATATTCCCCACCGGAAGCTGTGCGTCATGCGGTTCGTTCCGCTTCACAGTAAACGGCTCGATTTTCAGCTTCACCGCAATCATTGCTTTCAGATATTCGATCGCAAGTACATTATTCGGAGAACTGAACAAGCCGCCGATCGTATCGCCATAGGTCTGACGGATTAAAATCTGCAAAGCCTTCGGGTAGGATGTTCCGCGCCGCATCAGCTCTTCCAATTCCGGTTTTTTGGCGCAGAGATAGGCTGCCTTTACCGCTTGTGAAAGCAAGCCGAGGTCGCCGCATTCACTTCCGAACGACAGCTCATTCACACAGCCCAGCCCTTTCAGCACATACATCGCGCCGCGTGCATAAACCTCAGCCGGACTCAGACAATATGCGACCGGCAGCTCAATTACCAGATCCGCGCCGCATCGGACTGCTGTTTTCGCACGCTCAAATTTATTGATCAGTGCCACATCGCCGCGCTGGACAACATTTCCGCTCATGATCGCTACGATATGTGTTGCACCATGCTTTCTCGTTTGTTCGATATGGTATAAATGACCGTTATGAAACGGATTGTATTCACAGATGATTCCACTGATTTTCATGGCACCGCCGCCTCCTCTTTCAGATTCTTATGACCAAAACCGCCAAATAATTGCTGGGATTTGCTGGCATTTTCTGCAAGTGTATTTGTCTTTTTTTTATCAATCCTCTTGATTATTGAAAAATTTTCGTGTATAATTGTAGGGTAACCCGCTTGCATTTCGTTTTCGGGTCAATTTTATTCTATTCACATCACGAAAGGATGGTTATTCTTATGTTAATTCTGGTTGTAAATGCCGGAAGCTCCTCGCTGAAATATCAGCTCATCAACATGGACGACGAGAGCGTTCTCGCAAAAGGTAACTGTGACAGAATCGGCATCGACGGTCATATCTCCCATAAAACTGCCGATGGCAGAGCATTCGATGCAGACTGCACATTCCCGACCCACACCGAAGCTTTTGAAAAGCTCGTTGAGGTTCTCACAACCGGCGATCATGCTGTGATCAAGAGCATGGACGAGATTTCTGCTGTCGGTCACCGTATCGTTCAGGGTGCGGAAATCTTCGATCGCCCCTGTCTCGTCACTCCCGAAGTGATTGACCAGATCGACGGTCTCGCTGAGCTCGCGCCGGTTCACAACCATGCCCACGCACTCGCACTCCGCGCCTGCACCGCTGTCATCCCCGCAACCACGCCGCAGGTTGTCGTTTTCGATACCGCGTTCCATCAGACCATGCCTCCGAAAGCTTATATGTTCGGTCTCCCCTACGAGGACTATGAGAAATATCATGTCCGTAAGTACGGCTTCCACGGCACCTCCCATCGTTTCGTTTCTTCCGCACTCGCAGAAGCAATGGGCAAGAACATCGAGGATCTGAAAATCGTTTCCTGTCACCTCGGCAACGGTTCTTCCATTACGGCTGTCAACGGTGGAAAATGCGTCGATACTTCGATGGGCTTCACCCCGCTCGATGGTGTGCTGATGGGTACACGCTGCGGTGCGGTTGACCCGTCCGCAGTCACCTTCGTCGCTTCCAAGCATGGCTTTACACCCGATGAAATGAGCCAGTACATGAACAAGAAATCCGGCTTCCTTGGTGTTTCCGGTGTTTCTTCCGATAACCGCGACATCCAGGAAGCTGCAAAGCAGGGCAACAAGCGTGCACAGCTCGCTTCCGAAATGCTCGCTTACGAAATCCAGAAGTACATCGGCTCCTACACCGCTGCGATGAACGGTGTGGACGCTGTACTCTTCACCGGCGGTATCGGCGAGAATTCCGCTGAAATCCGTGAGCTCGTTTGCAGCGGCATGAGCTGGTTCGGAATCGAAATCGACAACGAAATCAACAATGCAACCCGCGGCAAGCTCCAGAAGATTTCTACCCCGGATTCCAAGGTCGAAGTCTGGATTGTGCCGACCAACGAGGAACTCCTCATTGCTCGTGACACACTCGAACTGATTTCAAAATAATCTAATCCAATACTCATATTATAGCACGCGAAATACTAAAAACGCAAGACAATTTCATTTGTGATTTTTCACAAATTTATCTTGCGTTTTTTAGCATCCGCGTCAAATGAAAGAAGATACGATTATGGACGGTAATATCATATATTCTGATGCATTTACGAATGATTCGATTCCGGAGATGCTCCGCCTTCCCGAATTTCGCGAAAAAGCTGATATGCTCTATCAGGCTGCCAGAGAAGTCAGGAAAAATGCATACACGCCCTACTCCGGTTTTCAGGTCGGTGCGGCATTGCTGACTGCGGACGGCACGGTTTTTTGCGGCGTCAATGTCGAGAATGCATCCTACCCGCTCACAAACTGTGCGGAGCGTTCCGCTATTTTTTCTGCGGTCAGCCAAGGATTTACCGATTTTACCGCCATTGCCATCTGCGGCGGAACCGGCGAGGATACAGAGAATCCCTGCTATCCTTGCGGCGCCTGCCGTCAGGTTATGGCACAGTTTTGCGGCAAGACCTTTCCGATTATTCTTTCAAATGGAATCTATCTCCTCGGAAATCTCCTGCCCTATGCCTTTGAATTCAAATAAATAGAAATACAGAACAAAAGAAACGATCGGAGGAAACGCCGCTATGCTCCGCTTCCATACAAAACATATCGCCATTCTCCTTGCAGGCACACTCTTTTGCACCACCCTTTCCGGCTGCGGAAATGATACGAACGAATATGCCGGCTCCGGCCACTCCTTCTCTTATACGCTGGTCGGAAATCCCGATACGCTCGACCCGCAGCTCGCTGTCAACGATTCCGCAAAAATGGTGCTCTGCAATCTCTTCGAGGGACTTTTTTCAATTGACGCATCCGGCTCTCTTGTGCCGCAGCTCGTAAAAGACTACACCGTATCTGATGACGGACTAACGTACACGCTTACTCTGCGTGAAGATTCCTACTGGTATGATATTATGCGCGAGGACACACAGTTCAACAAGGAAAATGCTGTCAGCGTGACCGCATCCGACTTCGTCTACGCTTTTCGCAGAATCTTCAATCCGCTCTATCAATCGCCTCACCGTGAAGCTTTCTCCTGTCTCCAGAACGCAAAAGCCATTCTCGACGGCACGCAGGACTACACGATGATCGGTGTATACGCGAAGAAAACCTATGAGCTGGAATTCCGCCTCGATACGCCCAATGCAAATTTCTTACAGCTCCTCGCTTCCACTGCTGCACTCCCCTGTTCCGAGCAGTATTTCGAAAGCACAAAGGGACGCTACGGTCTGGATGAGAATTCAATCATCGGCAACGGCGGATTTTCGATGCAGCGCTGGCAATATGACCCTTACGGCAAATATAATGTCATTCAGCTCGCCCGCAATCCCCTCGCCAATCAGACCAATCATGTATTCCCGGCAGACCTCAGCTTTTATATCGAGGAAAGTGAAACAGATGCTGCAAACCTCTTTTCCGCCGGCTCTACCGATTGCTACGTCACAACCCAGAACACCCTGCTTTCCCGTTCGGATGTTGTCGAACACTCCGATTACAGTCTGACACTCGGTATAATCGCCGCACCCGATTCGCCCTATGCCAATCCGAAAATTCGGCGCGCACTGGCATACGCCCTCGACCGCGGCAATCTTTCGCTCAGCGGAGATGATGTTCAGGCTGCAAGTGCCGTTTTAGCGCCTGCTGTCACTCTCTCCAACAAAAGCTGCCGCGAACTCATTTCCGAAAACACATACGATGCTTTCAATCCGACCGAAGCACAGCGTTTATTCCGCGAAGGTCTTGCGATGTCCAACGCCGAGGATTTGCCCGAGGGCAAAATTCTCGTCGCTTCTGATCTGATGGACTATGAACCGCTGCGCGCTGCGATCGCGGTCTGGCAGCAGCAGCTCGATATCCACATGAGCATCGAAGCGGTCACCCAAACAGAATATGACCGGAAACTGAAAAATCATGACTATACGCTTGCACTGGTGGCGGTTTCCGGTGAAACACAAACACCCGTATCTGCATTCGAGGGCTTCTTATCCTGCCCCTATTTCGACTGCGATCACGAACAGCAGATCCGCGGCTTGCTGACCGAGGCGGCACAGGCGGAAAACTTTAATGCTTCCGTAGAACTCTACCGAAAGGCAGAAGCCGCTATCCTCGAAGACAATTGTATGATTCCGCTGTTTTATAAAAAACGATATCTGCTCTGCCGCGAGGGCGTCGAGGACGTCGTATTTAACCCCTTCAGCGGTCAGCTCTATTTTTATCACGCGAAATATTTCGATGATACCGGGAGGAATTGAAATGCACGCTGTCACTTGGAATGTCAACGGACTGAGAGCCTGTGAGAAAAAGGGATTCGCCGATTTCTTCCACCGCGTTCAGGCGGATTTCTTCTGCATTCAGGAAACCAAAATGCAGGAATCTCAGCTTTCTATGCTCAGTTTCCATGCGGAAGGCTATCACGCCTTCTGGAACAGTGCCGAAAAAAAAGGCTATTCCGGTACTGCAATTTTCGCGAAAGAACAGCCGATTTCTGTCTCCTATGAAATGGAAACGGGCGGTGTTTCCAACGAGGGCAGAGTCATTACACTCGAATATCCCGATTTCTTTCTCGTCAATGCTTATGTGCCGAATGTAAGGCGCGATCTCGAACGTATCCCACTTCGTATGGAATGGGAGGACGCACTCCGCGCACATCTCCTGCGGCTCGATCAATCCAAACCTGTTCTATACTGCGGCGATCTGAATGTCGCTCACCAGCCCATTGACCTCAAAAATGCAAAGCCAAATGAGGGCAATGCCGGTTATACATCAGAAGAACGCGGGAAAATGTCCGAGCTTCTCGACGCAGGTTTCACCGATGCGTTCCGCTATCTCTATCCCGACCGCACTGACGCCTATACCTGGTGGTCATATATGGGGCGTGCCAGAGAAAAGAATGTCGGCTGGCGCATTGACTACTGGATCGTATCCAAACGCATTGCATCCATGCTCTCCGATGTCCGGATTCATGCCGATGTCATGGGCAGCGATCACTGTCCGGTCGAACTCGAAATCGAATTATCATAAAAATTCCTTTCGCCTCCTTTGTTCTATCTGCCCTCTTACGGACATAAAATCAGAACAAAGGAGGCGATTTTTTTGAATTCCAGTATTCAGCCCGTCAGTCATGGCATTCATCACGCGATTCTCGAAAATCGTTCGAAACTGATGCTGACCGGTGTGACCGATATCGACAGCTTTGATGACCGCGCAGTTATTCTTTATACACAGCTCGGAGAACTCACGGTATTCGGAAAAAATCTGCATATGAATCAGATTTCCATCGAGTCCGGTGAGGTTTCCATCGACGGAGAAATTCACGCCATGCGGTATGGGGATCGGGACAAGCAGGCGCCTTTTCACTTCCTCGGAAAGCTCTTTCGGTAAACGATATGACAGAACACATTGCATCCATTTCCGAACAAACCCGTCTCTTTCTGGGAAGCTGTCTGCTCGGGCTTCCAATCGGTATATGCCTCGATTGCTTCCGTTTTCTTCGTATGCTCCTTCCGCATCATAAAATCGCAGTCTTTCTGGAAGATGCCGCACTCGTCCTCTTTTCCGCACTTCTCCTTCAGTCCTATGCGCTGATGTTCGCACATGGCTCCTTACGCGGATATTTTGCGCTCGGTGCTGCACTCGGACTTACCCTTTATCTCCTCACAATCGGTCTCGTCTGGATACGGATTCTTCGAAAATTCAAAGATTTCTTTCTCGCTGTTCCTGTATCCATTTGCATGATTTTGAAAAAATCATTCCGTTTTTTTGTAGGATGTTATGAAAAGAAGCCTCCGCGGCATAAAACTACAAAAAAAACTTGACGAAGCCCCAAAAGCATAGTATAATAAATGTAGTATGGGTATTTTATACCCTCCCATCAGAAAAGAGAGACGCTAACCCCCCGGTAGGAAGGATACTATGGAACGCAATCAACCTATGCGAAAGAATAATGCGAAATTTAAAAACCGCATGATTTTGGAGTGGATTATTACACGGATTATTGTCGTGGCATTCGTTGTCGGCTGTGTCATCTCCGTCGTTTCTACACAATCCACACTCAGCGAAAAACGTGATGAGCTCGCCGCGATTCAGGCTGCCATCGCGGAAATTGAAACCGATAATGTCGAGCTGGAACGCATCCTCGAAAGCGATGATATCCAGGCTTATATGGCAAAACAAGCAATCGAAGAACTGAACTACGCTTATCCCAATGAACGCAGATTCTATGATACTTCCAGAGATTAAACAGGCTACGGAAAGATGAGGTCACTGATTTATGCAGGTTGAAATCGGTCAGGTCTATGAAGGACAGGTCAAAAGCATTACCTCCTATGGTGCTTTTGTCGAATTGACCACTGAGGATAGTGCACAGCCCGTTACCGGTATGGTACATATCTCCGAAATCGCCAACGGCTTTGTACGTGATATCCATGATTTTCTCAAGGAAAATGATGCGGTCAAGGTCGTTGTGCTCGGAATCAATGAACAAGGGAAAATCAGCCTTTCCATCAAACAGGCTCTCCCACAGTCCGAAAAGCCTGTCCGGAAAAAACACCGCGATAATCCGCCGCCTCGTGTTTATGAACCGAAGCGCGCCGTCCCACAGTCCGAAATGAGCTTCGAGGATATGCTCCTCCATTTCAAACAATGCAGCGAGGAGAATATCTGTGCGCTGAAACGCGGAAGCGAACGGAAAGGCGGCTCCAGAAGCAGAAAATAATAATATCAAAACAGCTCCTATGGTTTTATATTCCCATAGGAGCTGTTCTTCTGCATCCATAACGAACCGCTGATATTTAAGGCTGTTCGTTTTTTTGTTCCTTGATAATTTTCATACGTGTAAATTCTTCGCGCTCTTTTTCTTCAAGGCTGTCCGAAATCATCCGCACAATCCCAAGATATCGCGGAATCAACACGTTTTTCAGTGCATTCGCACGCCGCTGTGTCGCAGCAATCGCATTCGCCAGCCGGTATATGCCGTTATCTGCCTCCGCCAGCACCAATGTCAGATCCCTCGCTTTACAGAATGCAGCATATGCTTCGTCCAGCTCCGCGTTTGTACTCAGAAATCCATATGGAATCAGCGGATCATTCGCCTCGTGTCGAAGCATCGGGATCTCAACACCCATGACCGTTCGTGTTTCTAAGGTCATCTGATGATCCAGCGGTACGGAATTTGCAAATCGATCCACTACGCCAAGTGTGATATTCGCTTCCTGTAAACAGACATAAGCCTGCGCATAGGTCTGTTCCAGTGAACCCCGAAGCTCCTTTGCCTGATCGACAAGCTGCATCAATTCACGGATCAGCACATTGCGCTTTCGGTCCATCAGGTCATATCCCAGCTTACAGAGCGCGAGATTTCGTTTTGCAGCAATCAGATTTCCTTTTGTCGGAAATACCTGCTCAGCCATTCTGTGCCACCACTTTCTCAATCAGAGCTTTTGCAGCGTCCGGAGAATAATGTGCGTCCAGCATCTTATCGTCCAGTCGGCTCAGTGCACTCCGCGGCAGCATGGAAAGCAATGTCCACCCAAGCTCCAGCGTTTCTTCCATGGTTCGGCTTTCATCAAAGGACTGTGCCAGAAAACATTTCTCGAACATCTTTCCAAATTCCAGATATTGCCGATCCGTGTCCGAAAGTTCCTCCTCGCCGATGACCGACGCCAGCGAACGTGCATCCTGTACCTGTGCATAAGACGCAAACAACTGATTCGCAACCGCTGAATGGTCGGCTCTCGTATAGCCCTCACCGATGCCATCCTTCATCAGTCTCGACAATGACGGCAGGACAGAAATCGGCGGGTATATCCCCTGCTGCTCCAAGCCGCGGTCAAGTACGATCTGACCCTCCGTAATATATCCCGTCAGGTCAGGCACAGGATTCGTAATATCATCATTCGGCATCGTCAGAATCGGAAGCTGAGTCACAGAGCCTTCAATCCCCTCGATAATTCCTGCACGCTCATAAAGCGATGCCAGATCCGAATACAGATATCCCGGATATCCCTTACGGCTCGGAATCTCACCCTTCGATGACGAAAGCTCACGCAAAGCTTCCGCATATGCCGTCATATCGGTCATCACAACCAGAATATGCATATTCTTCTCGTATGCCAGATATTCTGCCGCTGTCAATGCGCATCGCGGTGTAATAATTCGCTCGACGATCGGATCATTTGCCAGATTCAGGAACATCACCACATTCTGGAGTACGCCCGATTCCTCAAAGCTTCTACGGAAATAATCTGCAACGTCATTCTGGATACCCATCGCTGCAAATACAATCGCAAACTGTGCGTTCTGTGCTTTCGCAATCTTCGCCTGCTGAACAATCTGAACGGCAAGCTTATTATGGGAAAGACCGGTGCCGGAGAAAATCGGAAGCTTCTGACCGCGGATCAATGTCATCAGGCAGTCAATCGCAGAAATACCGGTTTCAATATAATTCCGCGGGTACTGGCGCGACACCGGATTCAGCGGCTGGCCATTCACATCGGCATATTTTTCCGCCATCACCTCGCCCAGTCCGTCCAGCGGTCTTCCGGCACCCGTAAAGACTCTTCCGAGCATATCACCCGATAATGCCAGCTCCAGCGGTCGTCCGGTAAAACTGGTACGTGTATTCGTCAGCGAAAGTCCGTTCGTTCCCTCGAAAACCTGCAATACCGCTTTCTCACCTTCGAGCATGACAACTCTTCCGGTACGTTCGCTTCCGTCGTTCAATACGATTCGTGCCATTTCATCAAACTCGGCACCCTTGACATGATCGAGTACAACCAGCGAGCCGCTGATGCTTTGAAAACCGTGATACTGTAAGCTCATACGACCGCCTCCTTTTTCTGACCGCGCAGTTCTTCCAGCATCCCATCTATTTTTTCTGTCAATGTATCAAATGCCGCAAGCTGCTGATTCGGGATATCGTATTTCATCTTGAGTGCCAGATCAAATACGCCGCTTTTGCGGATCGCGCCCAGATCAACATTCTCCGAAAGCAAGGTCCTGGAAACCTGATAGATATGAAGGATCAGCTTCATCATCTGAAACTGCTTCATCAGCGGAACATAGGTGTCTTCCGCATGATATGCATTCTGCTGTAAAAAGCCGACTCGAATGACGTTCGCAATATCAATCACAAGCTTCTGGTCATCCGGAAGTACATCCGCACCAATCAGCCGGACAATATCCATCAATGTCTGTTCTTCCTTCAGAATCGCGCTGATCTGCGTCCGATAAGCAGTAAAATCCGGATGTACCTCGCGGTTATAATAATCCGAAAGATCATCCGTATATTCACTGTAACTAAGCGTCCAGTTAATTGCCGGATAATGTCTTGCATATGCCAGCGCTTTATCCAGTCCCCAGAAACACCGCACAAATCGTTTGGTATTCTGTGTGACAGGCTCGGAAAAGTCAGAGCCCTGGGGAGAAACGGCACCGATGACTGCAACGCTGCCCTCCCTGCCGCTGAGTGTTTCGAACGCACCCGTCCGCTCATAGAACTCCGAAAGACGAGATGGTAAGTAGGCAGGAAAGCCCTCTTCCGCCGGCATCTCTTCCAGTCGTCCCGAAATCTCACGGAGTGCTTCCGCCCAGCGGGAAGTAGAATCCGCCATAATCGCGATATGATATCCCATATCCCGATAATATTCCGCCAGCGTAATTCCGGTATAGATCGAAGCTTCTCGTGCCGCAACAGGCATATTCGACGTATTCGCAATCAATACCGTTCGCTCCATCAAGGAACGTCCGGTACGCGGGTCAGTCAGTGCGGTAAATTCCTCAAGAACCTGTGTCATCTCATTGCCGCGCTCTCCGCATCCGATATATACAATAATATCCGCATCGCACCATTTTGCAATCTGGTGCTGGGTCATCGTTTTTCCTGTACCGAAACCGCCGGGAATAGCTGCCGTACCGCCGCGTGCAATCGGAAACAGCGTATCAATCACTCGCTGACCCGTAATCATCGGGCGGGATGGCGCAAGCCGCTTGACAGCAGGTCTGGCTCGGCGAATCGGCCATTTCTGACAAAGCGTCAGGCTATGGACTGTACCGTTTTCATCTTCAATCCGCACGATCTCATCATTCACACGATACTTTCCGTTTTTTGCAGCAAAGACAACTGTTCCGGATACGGTCGGCGGTACCATGCAAAGATGGAGAATTACCGAGTTTTCCGGACAGGATGCATAAACCTCACCGCCATGGACATATTCTCCGACCGATGTTTTGATTGTAACATCGTACTGACATTCCGTATCCAGAATCGGTACCGACAAGCCATCCGCGATAAATGCACCCGATTCCGCTTCTAATCCCCTCAGCGGCCGTTCAATGCCGTCAAAGATATTCGATAAGATGCCCGGTCCGAGTGTGACAGACATCGGTGCGCCGCTCGGTTCTACCGGTTCGCCTGCTTCCAGTCCGGATGTCGATTCATATACCTGTATCGTAGTTTCTGTTTCATTGAGACCGATAACCTCGCCGATCAGACGCCGGTTTCCGACATAGACCATCTCAAGCATTGAGAAGATTTTCGTATTCCGCACCTTCACGACCGGACCGTTGATGCTGTAAATGACCGGTGTATTCATTGTGCAGCACCTCCGTTCAGATGATGATTACGGTAAAAATCACGCGTCTGAATCAGATAGGCTTCATCCAGCGTCCGATTCTCACAAACACTTCCGTCTGCTGAGAGAATTGATAAGCCGCCGATCCGAATGGATGCGTCGGTACGGATTTCGACCGCATTCCGACAAACTGCCTGCAAACGCTCTGCCATCGGCATATCCTCTTTTCGTAACAAAACGACTGCGTCCGAACCCGGTTGATGCGTTTTCAGCAGCGTTTCCATCCATGTCCCATAGGCTTCGGTTTCCGTAAAATCCTTGAGCTTCTGATGGAGAGTTCCAAAAAGCTCCTGTAAGAGTGCCTGCTGCTTCTGGAGAAGTGCGGTCTGGCAGCGAAAGCCTGTTTGTGAGACACGTTTTTTATATTTTGCAGCAATTTTCGATTTGGCATCTGCCAAGTTGCGCTCCGCTTCTGCGATACTGCGCGCCTCGGATTCCTGAATCCATGCATCCGCTTGTGACTGTGCCTGATTCCGTTCAGTCAGGATGCGATGGTCAATACTCTGATTCACCTCATCTAGAAATTGTGCGAGCTTTTGTGAAGCGTCCATAGTGTTCCTTTCCTCTCCCGGGGGAAATTCCGTTTAGATATGAATACCGACTGTCTGCTGTAAATAGCGTGACAATTCGGCGGTCATATCGGATGTACCGTGGCGGTCGGGAATTACTGCAATCAAAGGCTTCGATATGGTTTCCTTGATGACCTTAACTTCCGGCGCAATGCACGCGGCAACTTTTTCCGTTAAAAAAACAACTGCGATTTCCGGATCATTCATATAGCGGCGAAGCTCACTCAGTATTTCATCATGCTCATGCAGAATCACACCTTCTATGCCCGCAAGCCGCATTCCCATCCGTGTATCGAGGTTGTCGCTAATCAGCTGACAGCGCATAGTCGTTTACAGCTTACCAAGAATCATAATTGCAATCAGCAGTCCGTAGATTGCAACACCTTCGCCCAATGCTACGAAAATCAGCGCTTTACCGAATACCTTCGGTTCTTCTGCAATTGCGCCGATTGCTGCGGGGGCGGCATTACCAACGGCGATACCACAGCCGATGGAACCGACGCCGACTGCGAGTGCGGCAGCAAGATAGCCAAGACCTGCGGATGAATTCGCTGCGGCTGTTGCAGCTGTCTGGGCGGCATCGGCAGCCTCGACCATTCCGCATACGGGGAATACGATTGCACACAGCATAACGGCTGCAAACGCACAGAGATTCGTAATCATCGCACGCCGCATTGTTTTCGGGGACTGATTCCGGCGAATCGCAAGATATACCGGCAGAGCGAGAATTGCTACAATCAGCAGCGGGACCAGCATAATTTCAAGAATCGTAATTCCAGACATGATTTTATTCCTCCTAATAATAGATGATGTTCAGTTTCTTACTCGGAAACGCTGTCCGAAGTAACATCAAATGAGACAGTAATCGGAACAAACGGCTTTCCGTCACCGTCATAACAGCGTGAAAAAATCTCATAAAATTCCAGTCGCAGAACCTGGATACCGACAATCAGTCCTTCCAGACACATGACAAACAAATTACCGAAAATCACAACAAACGGTGACGCGGCTTTTCCTGTCATATCCGCAAGCAGCATTACAACACTCATCAGACCTGCGTGAGAGAAGACAAAGCCGCCGACTCGGATGAAGGACAGCGTATTTGTTGCGTATCCCAGCAGAAATTCAAAGCATTCAAAGAAATTCGAAGCAATGAAATCTCCGGCCGATTCAAATTCAATCGGCTTTCCGGCAACAAGCGCACCCAGCGGCTCCCGGAAAAACATTCCAAGCAGCGGCAGTACGACCAGGAAAATGATATACGGAACGCTTACCACACGGATACCCGTCAGAATTCCTATCACAATTCCAAGCAATGCCGCAAAAAACACAAACCCAAAAATTCCGTTGTTTCCAAACACTGCTTCCGCATAATTCTTCTGCTTCAGCCGGATCACAACATTGACTACGATCGAAAGCAGAATCATCAATGCTCCGATCCCGATTGCACCAAATATGAACACATTCGTATGCTCCATTGCGTGCAGCGGCAAAAACGGTATTCCCAGCTTTTCAAACGGTGCGTCCAGCAGATGTTCATAGCCGAAGACCGAACCGTATATCACTCCGAAAAATGCACTCGACAATCCGATTCTGGAGATAATCGCGCCAAGCGGCATCTTCTTTTTCTTATCTAAAAACAGTCCGATCAAAAACATCAGAAGACCCTGACCAACATCTCCGAACATGATGCCGAACAGAAGCGTATATGTAATTGCCAGAAGTGTTGTCGGATTAAATCCGTGATAGCTCGGCAGCCCATACATTTCTGTGAACATCGCAAAAGGTTTCGAAAACCGATCGTTCTTCAGCAGCACTGGCGGCTGCATCTTAGAATCCGTCCACGGCTCCTCATATCCCACTGTCAGGTTCGGTACCTGATCAATACATTTCTGGAAGGATTCTTTTTGTGATACCGGAATATATCCCATCAGACAGAAATTCTTCCCGCGCACCACAGCACACTGTTCCCGCAGTTTATAGACACTGTTCTGATATCTCATAAAGCGGTACATACGTGCGATCAGGTCGGATTCCGCTTCATATATCGCAGAAAGCTCCTGTTCGAGTGCTGTGATTGCAGTCTTCTTCTCGCTGACTGTTTTTTCCAGCTCCTCCATAGCTTCCGCAGGTGTACCGTGGACAAAATCCGGAATATGGAATTCTTCAAACAGCAATCCACGCATAATCTGATCGACCGAAGCAATCTGGTCAGGGGTCGAAAAATAAAAGCCCCAGGCATATGCGTGTGCGCTGTCATATTTCGTAAATACAAAGCTCTGGCTTGCATAAAAATCCAGCTTCTCCAGATTCTCCTCCGGCAGCTTTCCAAATCTGCATACAATATGACGGCAATGCAGAAGCTTTCCCAGATCATGCTCGGATTTTTGCAGGTGTGAAAGATGTACCAGCGCATTCTGACATTCCGTCATCAAGGACTGACTTTCCTGAAGCGCTTCACGCTTATCCTTCACCGATGCGGAAATCCGCTCCAGCTCCCGTTCGATGATTTCTGCCGTGAATTCCGATGCGTCAGGCATTTCTTCACGACTTAGCTTGACATTCCGCAAATCCAGATTCATCAGCTTTTTCAACAGCGCTTCATATGGATTTGACTGTACAACAGCAGAAGGGTTTTCATCCGACCCTGCCATAATCCGTGCGGCATTCTCCAGATGGAACGCCTGACTGTTCAGACACGCGATAATGGCATGACTTTGCTGTTCTAATGGCCCGGTTATGCGAACAAGCTCAAGTTTTTCGATGGATGACAACTCAACACCTCCTCAGTTTTAAGATTCTAGAATCAAATGAGACTGCATAAAGGAAGTCGATTTTCCATACCGAATCCCCTCTATGATTGTAATCAGATTTCTGACTTCCACTTGGAACAAGAAATGTACGGCGTATAGGCTCACCGCAGCATGACCGGAAAAATGAAGCGCATTCCTTGCGGTCTGACAACGAACAGTCTGGAATGCCTTTTCCATCTGCTGGCGGTCAAAATCACTCGTTCCCGAACGCAGCATCCGCCCATAACGCGTTGTTTTAAATATCTCCTGAAATGCAGCAGCGTCCGGTGCATCATAAAGCTGCTGGAGAATTCGCGCGGGAAGTTTCCCCTGAACCGGAAGCATCATCTTTTTCAGCGTTTCGGAATCGGTATGAAACATACTCTTGAGCCGGTATGCGTTGATGAGATTGATCAGGTCAATCTGCTCCCCGATACACTGGTTCAGCGCGTCCCAATCGCTTCCGTGGACAAGCTTTCCCGCATCCTCCCGAAGCTTCTCTAAATAATGCGAGCGCATCGCAATTTCACAGGCTGTAAAATCTGTCTCCGCGTCATGCTCGGCAAAGAATGTTTTCAAAACAGTATGATACGGCGTATGTGCAACCGCGTCCACAATCTCCGGAATGGATTTGGCGCGTGCAAGACGGTCAAGCGGAAATATCGTATAGGGTGCCAGCCATGCCGCCATTTCGGTAATATATCCGTGATTATCATCCGCCAAAAACTGTATCGCCTTTAAAAGCTCCTGCACTTCATAATCCATAATAAAAAAACGGAAAAACGGTGTTTTATGAAGCTGCTCCAACATACAGAAATGCATATCCCGTTCAAAAATCGAACGCTGCAATACGGTTTCCAGATGGCTCCGGTGTGCAAAGTTCGGCTCGATATCACGCAGAAATTCACCATATGCAGTCGAATTCTTCAGGTAATTGACAACTTCCGAAAGTGACCGCATGGATATCAGATCACGATAATCCGTCCAGCGAAGCCGCTTCCCGTACACACAGCGAATGGATGCAACGGTCGCACGGTTTGTTTGATTTGCCATATGCTTTATGCCTCCGCATCCGCAAAAACTGCCGCATACATCGACGTCAGCAATGCATCACGCTTTGCCGCAAACTGCTGCTCCAGATCCGCCGAGCGCGTATTATATTCCGAGCGGAGCTGCTGGATCCGGGACTCGGAATCCGCACGCATCTGCTCCTCATATTCAAAAATCGCATCCGATGTCTGATGGCTGCGCGCTTCATTGAGTGCGGCAGCCTTCCGTTTCGCGTCCTCCAGCATTTTTGCACAGCTTTCCGCAGATTCCTGTAATCGGCGGTCCGCAGAATGATCCAGCTCAAGCAGCATACGAATCGTATTATCCATCTAACCAACTCCTTATGTTGAGAAAGGGATTCTCTGCGGATATCAGTCCAGTTTGATACCCACAGCACATTTTGCATTGAAAAATCAAAAAAAGCAATACACAATACGTTTTTATTATAACTCTCTTTCCACCAATTGTCAAGTGATTTCCATGCTTTCCGCTCTCGCCTTCGAGGAAATTTCTTTCGCCTGAATGCTATCAAAAGAAACGGAGACTTCCGTTTTCCAGAAGGCTCCGTTTCATCTCTATCCATTCAGTTTTTCACGCTATGCATCGGTGCAGGTATTCTTCCGCCGCGTGCAATCAGTTTTTCTGCGCTCTCGCGGCGAATCGGCATCACAGGGCCGCTTCCGAATAATCCGCCGAAGTCCAGCATATCGCCTTCCTTTTTCCCGATTGCAGGAATCACTCGGACTGCGGTCGTCTTATTATTTACCATGCCGATTGCTGCTTCATCCGCTATGATTGCGGAAATCGTCGAGGACGGCGTGTCACCCGGTATGACAATCATATCCAATCCTACCGAACAGACTGCTGTCATCGCTTCCAGCTTCTCCAGCGTCAGTACGCCCGATACTGCCGCATCAATCATGCCCGCATCCTCCGACACCGGAATGAATGCGCCCGAAAGTCCGCCGACACTCGATGACGCCATGACACCGCCTTTCTTGACTGCATCATTGAGCATTGCAAGCGCTGCGGTCGTTCCGTGCATTCCGCAGACCGAGAGTCCCATGCCCTCCAGAATATGCGCAACCGAATCTCCGACGGCCGGTGTCGGCGCAAGCGACAGGTCTACAATCCCGAACGGTACGCCCAGCATCGCGGATGCACGTGTACCGACAAGCTGGCCCATACGGGTAATCTTAAAGGCGGTGCGCTTAATAATATCCGCAAGCTTATCCATTGTCGCATCCGGATACTTTTCGATTGCCGAACGGACAACGCCCGGTCCGGATACACCGACATGAATCTCGCAATCCGGCTCTCCGACTCCATGAAATGCACCGGCCATAAACGGATTATCCTCCGGCGCATTGCAGAGAACAACAAGCTTTGCCGGCCCCATGAAGTTCTGTTCCCGGCTCAGCTCCGCCGCTTCCAGTATCACATCTCCCATCAGCTTTACTGCATCCATATTGATGCCGGCTTTCGTTGAACCGACGTTGACCGATGCACAGAGATTTGTTGTTTCCGAAAGCGCCTGCGGAATCGCACGGATCAGTGCTTCATCTCCCGCACTAAAGCCCTTATGTACCAATGCGGAAAAACCGCCGATGAAATTCACTCCGGTTGTTTCTGCGGCACGCTGTAAGGTACGTGCCAGAAGGACGGGATCTCCGCCTTTTGCTGCCGCACAAAGCATCGCTGCCGGTGTAATCGAAATACGCTTATTGATAATCGGAATACCATATTCCGTTTCAATCTGCTCCCCGACCGCAACCAGCTTTTCTGCTCTTGTCGTAATCTTATCATATACTTTTTCACAGACACGGTTCATATCCTCGCCGCAGCAGTCCAGCAGGGATATTCCCATCGTAATCGTTCGAATGTCCAGACATTCGTCCTGAATCATACGTATCGTTTCCAGAATATCCGATGTATTGAGCATGATACCCCTCCTCACTCAGATTCGATGCATCGAATTAAAGATATCTTCGTGCATCGCATGAATCGAAAGATCCAGCTCCTTGCCGAGTGCGCTCAGCTTCGCCGAAAGTTCGGAAAAATCACAGTTGAGATTCCGGATATCAACCAGCATGAACATCGCAAAGAGATCTTGCAGGACGCTCTGTGTCACCTCGGTCACATTGGCATTGCATTCCGCACAGATTCCGCTGACCTTATGCAAAATACCAACGGTATCGTGGCCAATTACTGTAATAACTGCTTTCATAACAAATTCCTCCCTGATAGTTTGATAGGACGCCGCATCGAGCGTTGGATGATATATAGCTCATACGGTATTCTCTTTATTATACCACATTTCTTTTCACTTGAAAAGACCTTTTCCCAAAAACTGTGCCGGATTTTACGCGTTCAGTCGGATCACAATCCAGATACATACACCGAGAATGACACAACAGCTCAGAAACGCGAGAATCAGATGACTCTTTTTCTCTTCCTTTTCATTCGTTTTCGGTGCCATACCTGCCTGCTGTAAAATCTGTACAAACGGGCGATAGAGCAGCATCGTGACTGCGGCATTGATTCCGGATTTCAAAAGGTTGAACGGCAAGAAAACTGCCGTCAGCATCGGTACAATTTCTGTACGCGGAATATGCATATAAAGCGGCGTAATCAGATAATTCCAGAGCAGCATCGCGACTGTCATGAATGCCATACCCGACAGCAATCCGAGAATTGCCCCAAGCAGACTCTTTTTCCGCTGGTAGATAAATGACGCAATACACGCAAACGATGCACTCGACAGAAAATTCATCACCATACCAATCACGCCGGTTGAGCTGACGGGCAATTCCAACAACGCTGTGACCAGCGCAACTGCGCCTGCCGCAAGCGGTCCATAAAGAAAGCCCGAAAGCACGATAAAGATATCCTTCGGCTCATACTTCAGAAAGCTCACCACAGGGAATTTCAGAAAAAACATGGCGAGCCAGGCGAATGCGCTCATCATCGCAAGGACAGAGAGCTTCTTGATTTTACTGTTTGTGTTACCGGACATAATAGTTCTCCTTTCCAATATAAAAAAATACACCCATGATCTGCTCATGGGTGTACGATCGTACCATACGTATCCTATGTATGTACCATTCGTTTCTTCCATCCGGACTATACCGTCGGTATCGGAATTTCACCGATTCATGCCGATCAATACCGGCTCGCGGACTGTCACCGCCGGTGAGGAATTTCACCTCGCCCTGAAACATATACAAACAATCGTATGTTTAAATATCAGATATTATGCTTCCGTGGAGCTTTCCGCTTCCACTTCTTCGTCCTCATCCTCGGCAATGCTGGGAACAATCGTATCATAGTCAAAATCGAGTGTTTCCCCACAGCCCGGACAAGTAATGCTGCCTTCTTCGAGGATGGTTTCGTCGATGATGATGGTATCGCCGCAGGTCGGGCACTGTACTTCGTACTGCGGATCATCTTCTTCCTCTCCGAGATAATCAATATCATCCGGATCAATGACAGATCCTAAATCGAAGTCATCATCGTCACAATAAAGATCTTCCTCTACTGCGCCGAGGTCTTCGTCGAGAATGTCGCAAAGCTCGGTGACTTCATCCAGCTGGGACTGTAAATCATCAATGTAAACCGCCATTTCCTCCATGACCTCAGCCATCTGGGCAATCGCCTTGCCTTCCTTTGTGCTGGTGTCCAGCTCCATGCCGTCAAGCATACCCTTCATATAAGCGATCTTTTCAGTCAGTTTCATGCGTTTTTCCATCCTTTCCGATGCTGTACAGCTAAACTCCGTAGTTTGATTCGTGAAATTAAGATTATGCACGCTCCATATATTCACCGGTACGGGTATCAATACGGATCATATCGCCCTCGTCGATGAACAGCGGAACCTTAATCTCTGCGCCTGTTTCCACAATTGCAGGCTTGGTTGCGTTGGTTGCGGTGTTGCCCTTGAAGCCGGGATCGGTCTTTGTAACCTGAAGCTCAACAAAGAACGGCGGCTCAACGCCGAATACCTTGCCCTTATAGGACAGAACCTTGACTTCCATTTCTTCCTTTACGAATGCAAAGCTGTCACCAAGGATATCCTTGCTGATCGGAACCTGCTCATACGTTTCCATATCCATGAAATAATACAGATCGCCGTCATTGTAGCTGTACTGCATATCTCTGCGCTCAACATATGCGGTCGGGAACTTTGCGGTCGGGTTGAACGATGTTTCAACAACAGCACCGGTGATGACATTCTTATACTTGGTACGCACGAATGCGGCACCCTTACCGGGCTTTACGTGCTGGAACTCAACGACCTGAACAACCTGGCCGTCCATCTCAAATGTCATACCGTTGCGAAAATCGCCTGCAGAAATCATATACTTTAACCTCCATATAATCCAGACAGTCTGACTGTCCATTTCGATATACATTCATTTTACACTACTTTTGTTTATTTGGCAAGCCCTATTCTGAAAAAAAGAGTACCTTACTAAATAATTTCTCTTTTTTTGTCGATATTTAAGCGGTTTGCACAATATTTAATTGCTGTTTTCCAACCCTTCCGTATCGCTTTCCATCCCATTCTCCTGATCCGTGCCTTCAAACTGCTGCGCTACATATTTCCGGATTCCCCGCAGGATTTCCACGCACTTCAGCCGCACCTCGTAACGGGACGGATGCTCCGCCAGATCACATACGCCGGCGTCAAATGTATCATGCATCAGCTCCGTATCCGTTTCCGTCCGTTCACAGCCTGCGGCGGGAACACACAGCGACGGATACATCACACACCACCAGTTCCTTCCGCTTCCCGTTCCGATTTCTACCCGAAGCGCCTGATACGTACCTGCCGGCAGCGTCACGCTCCCATAGGTTCGCACCGGAAATTCTGTTTCGCAAACCATTGCGCGAACACCCGCTTCACTTCCGCGTTTCCGCAAGGTTTCCTGCGCAATCTCTTCCATCTCTGAAAGATTCGCCTCCAGTTCCTTTACCGCTTCTGCCTGTGTATCCGCGTGATACATCCATTCTCCGGCGCGTGCAAGCAGTGCATCCCGTACCGCAAGCTTATCTGCCTGGTCCGCCGCAGCATCCGAATCCGCCAGTATATGCAGCCGCAATACCCCGTTCTCCAGCCGCGTCAGCCGATGCTCCGTCACCGCAAGACTCCCGATCACAATCCCTAACAGCACAACTACCATAAGTGTCATCGCTTTTTTTCTGATTCGCATACGTTTATGCCCTCTTTCTATATTTTGGTAATTTTCAGTATGTCCGCAAACTGCAATCTTATACAGCAAATTTCTCCCGATTTTTATGATTTTTGCATGATTCTATTCCTTTCCCGCCATTTATTCGCAATTTGCTCTTGCTTTTTTTGACGGAATCATGTATAATAGTTAAGGTGAAATCCACCAAATGAGTCTGCTGCCATCTCACGGCAGCTCTAATTAGGAGGAAAAAATAATGCTGGTATCTGCAAAAGAAATGCTGAACAAGGCCAGAGAGGGCAAGTATGCTGTCGGTCAGTTCAACATCAACAATCTCGAATGGACCAAAGCAATTCTGCTGACGGCTCAGGAACTCAACTCCCCTGTTATCCTCGGTGTGTCCGAAGGCGCAGGCAAGTATATGTGCGGCTATACCACAATCGTCGGTATGGTTAAGGGCATGATCAATGAGCTCGGCATCACCGTTCCGGTTGCGCTCCACCTCGACCACGGCTCCTTTGAAGGCGCAAAGGCCTGCATCAACGCCGGCTTCTCTTCCATCATGTTCGATGGCTCCCACTACCCGATCGAGGAAAATATCGCAAAGACTACCGCGCTCGTAAACACCTGTGATGTACTGGGCATCTCCCTCGAAGCTGAGGTCGGTTCCATCGGCGGTGAAGAAGATGGCGTCATCGGTAAGGGCGAATGTGCGAATCCCGACGAGTGCAAGGCAATCGCTGATCTCGGCGTTACCATGCTCGCTGCCGGCATCGGCAATATCCACGGCAAATATCCGGAAAACTGGGAAGGCCTCAGCTTTGAGACCCTCGCTGCTGTCAAGGAAAAGGTCGGCGATATGCCGCTCGTTCTCCACGGCGGTACCGGTATCCCTGCTGACATGATCCAGAAGGCAATCTCTCTCGGCGTTGCAAAGATCAATGTCAACACCGAATGCCAGCTCGCTTTCGCTGCTGAGACAAGAAAGTATGTCGAAGAGGGCAAGGATCTCCAGGGCAAGGGCTTTGATCCCAGAAAGCTTCTCGCTCCCGGCGTCGAAGCAATCAAGGCAACTGTCAGAGAAAAGATGGAGCTCTTCGGTTCCGTCGGCAAGGCTTAATTGACTGAAAACAATGCGGAATCTCTCTACGGGATTCCGCATTTTTCTTTTTTACCCAAATTATTTTTGAAAAAGCCTTGACAAATCAATTTGTATGTGATATAATAATAAAGCTGAATCCGGACGGAGAGGTGTCCGAGCGGTTTAAGGAGCTAGTCTTGAAAACTAGTGATGCAGCAATGCACCGTGGGTTCGAATCCCACCCTCTCCGCCATTCTAATTCGACGGATTGCATTCACCTTGGAGAAGTACCCAAGTGGTGAAGGGGCTCCCCTGCTAAGGGAGTAGGGCTCGAAAGGGTCGCGAGGGTTCAAATCCCTCCTTCTCCGCCAAAAAAGGACTGTATCTCGCAGCTGCGAAGTACAGTCCTTTTTCTTTTCCCCTATATAAAATTTCCGCCGCATTCCCCTCACGGACTGCGGCGGTTTTCATTTTCCTTTTTTCAGATCACTCTGTATTTCAGGATTTCTGCAAGCATTGCGATAAACGTAGAATTCGTCGGCGCAACGTCCACTCTTATGCATGGACATTCAAACAGCTCATGCTCAGGATTCATTCCCCGATTATACCACGCATCGTCAATGGATTTTTTGATCGAACGATCAATACTCATCACAGTGACATGATATTTCTCCGCGATAATCGAGTATATATCCGAAAAAATACTGCTCACGATAGATTTCTTATAATACAGGAATATCGCCTCTTTCAGATATACAAAGCCTTTCAGCGTCGGTCGGAATCCAAGATTCAACAGCGTATCGGATATGCATTCCGCCATTCGTTCGTCACGCGCAATCGCCTGATTTTGCTGGTAGACATTATTTGGGGTCGGCTGTTCCATTTTTACTACTTCTTTCATTTTTAGAAAAATTCAGCGGTTCGCAGTGCAAACGAACCGCTGTGGAATGAATTGGAGTTTTGCACTCCCAGAGGTATTTGCATATTGACAACTGCGGAGGCAGTACTATGCCGGAAAGGTCATCAGTCAATCCAGACCGCGCCCGAATATTTCGTCTTCTCTTGGGTATCCGGGAAAAACCATGTATCTTCTTTGGCGTAGTGCGTCGCTTTGACGCGGTAATAATAGCCGCCCTGTACCAGCACCGGATACGCGTTCAGCTCATGTCTATTGGTGTTCTCAGCCAGCTTATCGCTGATTGTTTTTTCGGTTGTCCATGTCTCCAGGTTGGAGCTGCGCTGAATTTCAATATCAATCAGCCCGATTTCGCCCATGATCTCATTTGATTGTGTGGTGGAATGGATATGAAATACATCAATTCCGGCAGAGGAACTCAAAGCGATATACGATAACAACTCTACCGCACGTACTTCATCGCTCGTAACATCTGTTCCGCTCACAGGCGGTTCCGTCTCCGTGGCATTCACCTCAAATGGTGCGGACATCAGGCAGAGCGCCGTCATAACAGAAGCAATTTTTTTGATTTTCAACATAAAAACACATCCTTTCAAAAGCTTTGGTTGAAATGCTTCCATATATATATGTCAAAAAATGGGCAAGTTCTTACATCGAACCCAAAACTTTGTAGGAATGTACAATATTTAAAGTTAAAGCCCCTCAGATTTCACCAAAGAATCCAAAATTTTCCGGAATTCTTCATAATCCATATTCCGTACACTCAAATAATATTCCATAAGCCCATCCACAAAAACCGCAAGATTCGATTTCTTATTCTGAATGATATATACGGTACAGCCGCCGATTTCTTCAAGCTTCACATCGAAAGTATCGGTCGGATAGCACGGTTCACCTCTATTTTCCCAAAATGCAACTCTTTGGATATCCCAACTGACTGTTTGCTTTTTATGCGTAAAATCGAACCGACACCAACTATTGCGACCCGAAACACTTCCTTCCACACTCGTCAGCTCCATTCCCTCCGGAATATAAGACGGCACAACCGGTTGGAGATCATATTCAGCGGCTTTCGCAATCATTCCATACGGATCGCTTTCCGCTATCGGCAGGTCAATCGGACCGTCTTCTTCGAATTTAATCTGAACATACGAACCGCTCACCTTACATCCCGCCGGCAGCGGCTTAACACTATACGCCGGTTTATCTGTAATGATGACAACAAACGTCACCATCAGACAAGCCGCAAATGCCGCCACGCGTCTGCAAATGTGTTTGAATAAAAGCTTCCGAGACCTCAGTTTCTGAAGAACGGCTTCTTCCTGCGGTGCGTATGTATTCGATTCGCCGTCGCCGCGCAGCATATAAATCGTTTCCGAAAGTTCCTCAATTTTCTCGGATTCCCATGCTTTCGACGGCTTTTCGATTTCCTCTTCCAGCGCACGCTCCAGATCGGAAATCATGTTTTCCCGTATCTCCATATCGTTTATAACCTTCTTTCCAAGTATTTCTCGTTCCATACGAATTTCCTTTCTATATATATATGTCAAAAAAAGCCCAAGTTCTTACATTGCCGACAAAACTTTGTACACTTATACAAATTCACGTATCATTTTCCATGTTCTCTATCAGCTTTTGACGAATCCGGTACACACGGGTATAGAGTGCCGCAATGGTCATGCCGCGTTCCTCCGCAAGCCTTACCCGATCGCCGTATTCGTTGTTATAATATATTTCCAGAAGCTCGACTTCCTCCGGCGTCAGACTGTCGAATACATCCGATTTCATCTTCAAAATGTCATCTTCCTGACCGATCGTCTCCGAGACATCCTCCAATCGAATATAGATATCCTTATGCTTCCGCAGATAGGATTTGATACACCGCTTTGCGGTCTTGAACAGCCAGTGCGGAAGCCGGTCGGTCATATTCAACTGCGAGCGCTTCGAGAAAAATGTCAGAAACGTATCCTGCGTACAGTCTTCCGCAGCCTGACGATTGCCTCTCAGCATGACATAACAAAACCGATAGACCATTCCATAATACTCTCGGATAATCAATTCGCTTAATGTCTCATTGATCACGCTGCATCCCTCCTTCGCAAGTATTTTCCTCTCCGCCCTTTTCTCCGGAATCTGCGGAGAATCCTATCGTTCTATCTGATTATACCATATTCCACGCGCTTTTTCAATACAAAAAACGACAGGCGTATGCCAAAAGCGCATACGCCTGTCTGAATCATATCTGTTTTTACTTCGGACGCGCCGGATAGACGCGCGGTTTTAATCAATGCTCCGGATCTGATCGACAAGCGACTGCTTCCGGAGACCCTGAATCGAGAAAAAGGCTGTCACAAGTGCAAGTCCGAATGCCGCCGCAGTACAGAGCCATATCATCGGTTGTGGACCTGTATAGTCAATGACGGATTCCAGCGCTTCACCGGTCATCAGCTGAGAGAATTTTGCAGTAATCACCATGATTGCGATACTGACCAAAGAAGCGACAATGCCCGAAGTCAGCACATACTGCATACATTCTATAACCGTCATCCGATACATCTGTCCTTTTGTCATGCCGATACACTGCATCGTCGCAAGCTCGCTCCGGCGGTTTAAAATTCCCGTGGAAATGATATTGATCATATTCACAATCGAAATAATTGCCAGCATAAGGCTGAGGAATGTCACGATCATCCTTGTAATCGTAAAGGTCGAACGGTTTGATTCGTTCATCCGATACACATCCCATTCAAGGGAAAGGGTGTCATGTGCTTCGAGGAATCTGACCGCGTCATAGTACGAATCATCCTCTGCGAGATTGCAATGGAATTCGTATTCTCTGGCGGGAAATCCGTAATCCGTATAACACTGTTCGTATGTTTCGATCGCTCCCACCAGGATGATTGAGCCAAGACCATCTTCTAAGGTATCATCTTCTGGTGCATCGAGGGTTATATCGGAATAAGGAATATTTTTCAGGATCGGATAGGTTTGGGGATTGAACGTTATCGAATCGTATCTTATCAGAATTTCCTCGCCTGACTGCTCATCGAATTGGGTTTCCGGATGCCATTGTTCCTGTTCTTCAGGCGTTAACGCCTCATACGCTTCGACTGAGAGATGATTCCAGTGCGCAATATTAGCGGAAAGGGAATCTTCGTCCAGAACATTCTTGATTTTTTCCCCATCAGACGGGTATGCCAGCAAAAGGTATTTTCCGGATTCCTTGAGTTCTTCGTAGGAAACAGACGGCTTATCGTAGAAGAAATTTTCATATGTCGTCTGATTGTAGTAAAGGATGGAGATGGATTCATAATCGCTATTGTCTGTGATTTTTCCCCATGTTCCGGTCTCGAAAGCAATATCCTTGAAATAACCGCTTTGTTCGAGTTCCGTGATCGCATCCAGATAGGCGAGCGCATTCTCCGACTTATGCGCATAGGTCACCAGAAAATCATAGTTCACACCCATGTCAACCAGATATCGCTCGTAAGAGTCGATAAATCCGTTAATCGCATAGCTCGAAGTAGAAAACAGTGTGATCGAAATCGTCAGCGATACGACTGTAATCCAGAAGCGCTTCTTCGATCGGCGTGCGTTACGCGCGGCAAGCTTTCCGCTCCAGCCGCATAACAGCCCATAGATCGAATGCTTTTTTACCCGCTCAACCGTATTGCTCCGGCTGGTGATTGCCTGGATCGGTGACATCCGGATGATTCGCATTCCTGTGGAATATGCCGAGAGCCAGACCCAGAAGTATCCGATGCCTGCGCAAACAACCAGCATCCAAGGTTCAACGGTGAATCTCAGCAGCCGCTCGATTTTTTCCGGCGTATATGCAATCTCCAGCAATCCGTTCCGGACGATCATCGCATACACCAGATAGGTCAGTCCGATGCCGCAGAGCAGTCCCAGCGGAATGCCGATCAGAGAGAAAAATGTTCCTTCCAATGTGATGATTTTTACAATCTGATTCGGCGTTGCACCAATCGACTGAAGTGCACCGAACTGTCGTTCCCGCTCTTTTGACGAGATTTCGAATGCGGTATCAATCACAAGCCGCATTGCCATCACAAGGAGAATCACTGCCACGAAAAAAAGTGCAAAATACGTTGCAATCGTATACCATGCCTGAATTCCGACAAGGTCATACTGCATCAGCTCCGTATTCAGATAAAAGCTCGAGTTTCCTGCTTCATCATCCATCGGCAGTCCTGCCGCGGCGAATGCACGCTCGATCACAACCAGTTCATCCTTGATGAATTTCCGAAAGAGAATCTGTCCCTGCTGAATATCAGGATTCGACGGATCTTCTATGATCTCACAGCTCATAATATCCGGATCTTCACAAAGAATTTCTGCCTGCTTTGCGGTAATCGACTCGACCATACAGTGATACGGTGCTTCGTCATACTCTAATGCACGCTGAAAATTCAAAACAACCGAGAATCCGACAAATAATATTGTCATCAGCGAAATCGCAGCAGCAATACTGCAAATTGTCAGTACGGAATGGCGCTTCTGGCTGAAAATATATCGCTTCGCAAGTGTGGACTGAATATTCATAGCGCACCCTCCTCAAGTCTGATGCGTCAGCACATCCTCAACAATTCTTCCATCCGAAATCGTGAGGATTCTGTCGCATTGGAGTGCAATATTCTCATCGTGGGTAATAATCATCATCGTCTGGTTGAACTCCTGATTGGATTTCCGCAGAAGCGCAATGATCTCCGCACTGTTTTTGCTGTCGAGATTTCCGGTCGGCTCATCCGCCAGAATGATATTGGGCGAGGTGAATAACGCACGCCCGATCGAAGTCCGCTGCTGCTGACCGCCGGAAAGCTGAGAAGGAAGATGGCGGCGGCGCTCCGTCAGCCCCAGCAGCTTCAGCATTTCTTCCACTCGCTCCTTTTTTGCCTTCCTTCCGTCTAAAAGCATCGGCAATGTCATATTCTCTTCTACGTTCAGCACCGGAATCAGATTATAGAACTGATAAATCAATCCGACCTGACGTCTGCGGAAAATCGCAAGGTTCTTATTATTCTGCTGATAGACGTCCTGACCGTCCAGCCATACCGTACCGGATGTCGGACGCTCTACACCGCCCAGAATATGCAGCAGCGTCGATTTTCCCGATCCGGACGGCCCGATGACTGCTACCATCTGACCTTTCGGTACGGTGAATGATACATCGGAAAGCGCCTTGACTTCCCCTTCCCCTTTTCCGTATGTTTTACAAAGATGTTCTATTTTCAGAAATTCCATTTTCAAATCCTCCTTTGATCTGACTTTCTTTCGATATTTCAATTATATCATATAAAAATCACTTTTGCATGACATCTGTCTTACAAAAGTGTCACTTTCAAAATTTTCTACAGTTGCAAAGAGAAAAAAATCGTGCTATAATAGTAACATCACCAAAAATGATACAGATAAGGAAATATTGATATGTCCAGAATTCTACTGATTGAAGATGATGAACAGCTCGCCAAAAATCTGATACGGTTTTTACAGTCCGAAATGTTCGACGTCACTTATGCGGCAGGTCAGACGGATGGACTCCTCGCGTTTTCTCAGCAGCGGTTTGACTGTGTACTCGTTGATCTTTCCCTCCTCGATGGAAATGGATTTTCGGTCTGTGCCGCAATCAGGAAAAGCTCCGATGTCCCTTTGATCTTTCTGACCGCAGCCGCCGATGAAGCTTGTACTGTCGCAGGATTTGAAGTCGGTGCTGACGATTATATCGGAAAACCATTCCGACCAAGAGAGCTCGTTGCAAGAGTCAAAAATGCCATGCGCAAACGTCAGGTTTCGACACAATTGCTCCAATGCGGCAATGTCACCATTGATCCGGTACGCGGCATTGTCCAGAAAAACGGCAACGAACTCTTTTTATCTGCATTGGAATACCGTCTTCTCCTCGTATTCTTTACCAATAAAGAACAGCTCCTTTCTCGTGATCGGCTGATTGATGAGCTTTGGTCGGTATCAAGTGAATTCGTGTCGGATAATACCCTCAATGTCTACATGAAACGGCTCCGTGAAAAAATTGAGGACGATCCCCAGAATCCCTCAATCATCAAAACCATTCGCGGACTCGGATATAAGGCGGTGGACGGATAATGCTTCGAACAAAAGAAATCCGCATCCAGATCGCCTCCCATCTCATACTTACCGCAATCGGATGCATCGGCTGTCTCTTTCTCAGCGTTCGCGCAGCAGCGATTCTACTCGCAATTTCCTTACTGCAGCTTCTCATCACGTTGTTCCTTCATCGGAAACGTACACGCGACATTACAAAGCTCTGTGACTGTGTAGACGAAATTCTTCACGGCGCAGATCAAGTGACATTTACAAAGTTTCAGGAAGGAGAACTCAGCATTCTCGCTTCGGAAATCCATAAAATGACCGTCCGGCTTCGTGAGCAGAACAGCCGCCTTTCCGATGAACAGCAATTCATGAAAGAAGCGATGGAGGATATTTCCCATCAGCTTCGTACACCGCTGACTTCTACCATGCTGATTGTCGAGATGATGCGCAGCCCAAAGCTTTCCTCTAACGAACGGATGGAATATTTACAGGAACTGTATGGACTACTCAGCCGGATGCAATGGCTCATCGAAACACTCCTGACACTCTCACGGCTGGACGCTGGGGCTGTCCGTTTCCAGAAATCTTCCGTACACTGTCAGGAACTTGTCGATGCTGCACTCGAACCGCTGTCCATCGCAATGGAATTAAAGAACATCAATCTTAATATCAGGATCGAGGAGGAAACGGAAATTACGGCAGATCGCCAATACTGTATCGAAGCGATCTCCAATCTCCTCAAGAACTGCATGGAGCACACCCCGAAAGACGGAACGATTACCATATCAGCCGCCGAAAATCCGATCTTCACGGAACTGATCATCACCGACACCGGAAATGGAATCGCAGATGAAGATCTTCCGCATATTTTTGAACGCTTTTATCGCGGCTCGGAATTCGGAAAGAATGGATACGGCATCGGACTCGCTTTTGCTCGTAAGGTTATCATGGCACAAAACGGCACGCTCCAAGTCAAGAATGCTCACCCACACGGCGCACAATTCGAAATCCGATTTTATAAAACTGTCGTATAAGAATACATCTGTACAACAAAGCCTCCGATGCAGTACGCATCGGAGGCTTTCTGGAGCAGGTGAGGGGAATCGAACCCCCAACCTCAGCTTGGGAAGCTGATGTTTTACCACTAAACTACACCTGCATTGTCTATGAGAAATCCCTCATACTTCGTATGAGGGATTTTT
>JAFXIC010000027.1 GCA_017533485.1 Oscillospiraceae bacterium | reverse complement strand
GCTTCCGCTGTGTTTCCTTCAAGTATGCAGTTTGCAAGACGGAAGGCGTCGTCCTCCTCCGTTCTGGAAACGCAGGCGAAAACATCCTGAGCTCCCACTTCCTTTGCTCCGCGAGATGCGGCATATGCCCCGATCTTCTTCACTTCCCCAATCAGTCTGAACATACTTCTTCCACAGGAATCAAGAATAAGCTGACCGACGCCCATCGGAAGCTCAAGCCCGTAGTCAGCGAAATGTCGCGCCATCCAACGAATCAGCCGCGGATCTGACTGATATGCAAAATCCACGCACTTCATGAATTTTGAGGCAGCGGCAAGAAATGAAGCCGGACGCTTGGCAGTACCCGGATCAAATCCGCCGGAGGTTGCCTTCATCACGAAAACGGTATCGCCGTACTGATTCTCTGCCTGCTCTGCTAAAAATGAGAGAAGCGCAGTCTTTTCTTTTTCCTTCAGCGAATCAAGGGATGCAAAGGAAACTGTGATCAGCTTTTGCGGTGCCATCATGGGCGGTGCCAAAAATGCATCGGACAGTGCCCCGAGGTCAAGCTCACCGTCACCAAAGTTGAAGTCGAAGCAGTTGAATGAAGCAAAGCTGTCGTCCTCGCCTATTACCAGCTTCTTTATCTCACCGAGGCGGTGGTTTTTCATGTAGTCCTCGTCGCCGTAGAAGAAGTACATCCCGGACACGTTTCCGCACTTCAGCTCCATACCGAGATCGTTCTCTGTCATACTATTCACCACCCTTTCGTAAACTTACAATAAAATAAAAGATATGTAATGATATATTAATAAAATAATAATATAATTGAATTAAAGACCAAATTATCGGAGGAAACTATGGCAAACCTTTTTGATTACCTTGCTTGGCGTGGGGATCTGCCCTTCTCTGTGTCCCCCTTCAACGAAGTCGATAACCTTATCTTATCCATGCTGTCCTTCATTAATTATACAGACATCGTACCGACAGGTATTCTCGGAACTCCCGTGAAGCTGTCAAAATGTCACGAGATCAAAAAGGACCGCGGAATCTCAAGTGAGAGCTTCGGCAAGATCATCCCCAAGGCAACATATGACCTGTTCGTTGCGGCAGCGGAATCAAAGCGATTCTCCGATGTGTTTGTGACATATTATAAAGAGGAAACAAGCATCCGCGAGACAAAGCAGTTTGCCGCAGTTACGTTCATTCTTCCTGACAACTCCCTGTTCGTCGCATATCGCGGAACGGACGACTCCATCGTGGGCTGGCGCGAGGATTTCAATCTCAGCTTCACAAGTCAGACCATGTCACAGAAGGCGGCGCTCGACTATCTCACAAACATCGCCTCGGTATATCGTGGAAAGATCCGCACGGGCGGTCACTCAAAGGGCGGCAACCATGCGGTATATGCGGCAGTTTTTGCGCCGAAGGATGTGCGCGATCGGATCATCACCGCTTACAGCAACGACGGGCCCGGATTTGTCAGCGAGATCATCAACTCCACGGAATTCTCCGAAATGGAATCGAAAATATACACAATAGTGCCCCAGTCCTCAATAATCGGAATGCTGCTTGAGCACAAGGAAAACTACAGCGTCATCGAAAGCAGTGAAAAAGGCGGCCTGTTCCAGCATAACCCGTTCTCCTGGTCAGTGCTCGGCACGTCATTTGTCCATCTGGACAGCCTGTCCGAAAAGGGCAAGCGCCATGATGAGGTCATAAGCGGCTGGCTCTCGAAAATATCCCCATCAGAGCGGCAGATATTCACGGAAACCCTGTTCAACGTAATCGAAGCCACAGGCGCAAAGACTGTCACAGAGCTCACCACCGACCAATTCAGCAAACTGACCACGGCGATAAAAGCGTACAACAG
>JAFXIC010000026.1 GCA_017533485.1 Oscillospiraceae bacterium | reverse complement strand
ACTGAAACAACCACTACCACAACCGAAACTACCACCACTACGACCGTAACCACGACTACTACAACCGAAACTACCACTACTACAACTGAAACCACGACTACTACGACCGAAACTACCACCACTACGACCGAAACTACCACTACTACAACTGAAACTACGACTACTACAACCGAAACAACCACTACTACAACTGAAACCACGACGACTACGACCGAAACAACAACTACTACGACCGAAACCACGACCACCACAACCGAAACTACGACTACTACGACCGAAACAACCACCACTACAACTGAAACCACGACTACTACGACCGAAACTACCACTACTACAACTGAAACAACGACTACTACAACTGAAACCACGACTACTACAACTGAAACCACGACTACTACAACCGAAACTACCACTACTACAACCGAAACAACGACCACCACAACCGAAACCACAGTGACCACAGTTGCATCGACGGAGGACGCAGACGGTAATTCTAAGACCACAGCAAGCTCGACGCTTACCATTGGAGAAACCACGACAACTACGGAAACGACAACAACTACCGTTCCGACCGAAACAACTGTAACCACGACTCCGACCGAAACAACAACTACTACGACAACCACAACAACAGAAACTACAACCACACCGACTGAGACGACGACCACTACTACTACCACCACAACAACGTCTGAGACGACGACCACTACTACCACCACAACAACGTCTGAGACGACGACCACTACTACCACCACAACAACGTCTGAGACGACCACCACTACTACTACCACCACAACGTCTGAGACAACGACCACCACTACCACCACAACAACGTCTGAGACCACGACCACTACTACTACCACAACAACGTCTGAGACGACGACCACTACTACCACCACTACAACAACGTCTGAGACGACGACCACTACTACCACCACAACAACGTCTGAGACGACGACCACTACTACCACCACAACAACGTCTGAGACGACTACCACCACTACTACCACAACAACGTCTGAGACAACGACCACCACCACCACTACGACAACTACTACCACGACGACGACCGGTACAGCCGCAACAACCACGCAGACCACCACGAAGGTCAACGGAACCACACCGGCACCGTCCGTACAGACCGGTTCCAGTGAGCCGATTGGTGCAGTTGTCATGATGCTGATGGCTGCTGCTGCGGCATTTGCAGTACGCAAGCGCAAGGACGCGGAAGAAGAAGCATAAGCTGAAATCGGCTTCTGATTCCAGACGCAGAGTCATCGAAAGCAATCGCCCCCAAGTTCTACGGAACCTGGGGGCGATGTTTTATATATCGGATAAAAAATCGGACAGCTGTCATAGGCTGACAGACTGTCCGATTTGGAGCTTGACGGATACGAATACGATCAGTCGTAACGGAGTGCATCAATCGGATTCATTTTTGCTGCTTTGCTTGCGGGATAGAGTCCGAAGAAGATGCCGATGAGGGTTGAGAACGTAATCGAAATCAGGATTGCACCAATAGAGGGCGTAATTTTGATGGTACGGAAGAGAACGCCGAATTCTTCATTCTGCTGGATGAGGAATTTTGCAATAAATCCGAATATCTCGCCGTTCCATATACCGATAATAATACCGATAATACCGCCGATGAGACAGATGGTGATTGCCTCGATGACGAACTGAAGGCGGATATTGCTGCTTTTCGCACCGAGTGCTTTTCGGATACCGATTTCACGGGTTCGCTCCGTGACGCTGACGAGCATGATATTCATAACGCCGACGCCGCCGACCAGCAGCGAGATTGCTGCAATGATAGAAATGACGATGGTTACGACATTGATGACGGTAGAGATGATATCGAGTTCTTCGAGGCTGCTGTATATGTTACAGCTGATACCGGGGGTATCGGCATATTCCGCCTCAAAGAAGCTTCTGAGTTCATTCGTGAGGTCTTCTGCCTGCTTTGTGGAATTACAGGTCAGCGTCAGGTATTCGAAGCCGTTGAATTCTCTGTTCATCATAGAAAAGGCGGTGATATAGGGGATGAGGATATCGGTAGTCATATCGTCTTCCCGTGAATCTCCCATGACCAGACGCTGATAGATTTCGGAATACTGGTAGACGCCGACGATAGTGAAATCACGCGAAATACCGTTGTCATCAATGACGGCAATGGTTTTACCGATCGGTTCTTCGTTATGTTTGAAATATTGTCTGACGAAGATATCGGAAACGAGCGCGGAATATTTTTCTTCGATATTATCGCGCAGCGTAATATTTCTTCCGGCAACTAAATCGAAATCATTGTAGGAGAGATAGCCGTCCATGATGCCGTCGATCCGGAGGTTAATGGTTTCCTTGAGCGCATTGGTTGTGGAAGCGCTGCCGACATTTTCCACGGAAGCGTTGTAATAGCAATCGGGATACTGGGTATAGAGCCGATCGAGCATCTCCGTTGTAATGAGATTGTCTTCGAGATTGGCTTCGGAATTCGGGTACCAGCTATCCGTTTCTTCATCGTACAGCCATTCTTCTTCGACATAGACATCAAAATAATTGGCGCCGAGAACGGAGAATGCATTCTGGATGGTAGCGGTCAGAGAGCTGCCGAGTGTGGTGATGGTAATGACAGCACTGATACCGATAATAATACCGAGCATCGTCAGCAGAGAGCGCATCTTATTTGCAGCAATAGACGAAAGCGCGGTTTTAATGCTTTCGAGAAAACTCATGCTGTCACCTCCTCGCCACTTTGATCGGATTCGGTCGGCGCGGCTGCACTTTGATACTTCGGATTCTGAACATCCGAGGTAATTGCACCGTCATAGATGGAGATGGTGCGTTCGGTTTCGGATGCAAGTTCCGGACTGTGTGTGATGAGGACGACGGTTTTCCCTTCTTCGCGGTGGAGCTTATGGAAGATATCCATGACCATACGTCCGGTCTTACTGTCGAGCGCACCGGTCGGCTCATCCGCTAAGATAATCGAGGGATTGTTCGCCATTGCGCGGGCGATTGCGACACGTTGTTTCTGACCGCCGGAAAGCTCGTTGGGTTTATGCGTCATACGATCTTCCATACCGACGAGCTTGAGGAGTTCTTTTGCACGCGCAGTACGTTCCCGTGCGGACGTTCCGGCATACATCATGGGCAGCTCGACGTTTTTGAGTGCATTGGCACGGGGGATGAGGTTAAAGGTCTGGAAGACGAAGCCGATTTCACGGTTTCGGATATTCGAAAGCTCTTTATCGGAGAGCTTACCGATATCGGTGCCGTTGAGACAGTAGGTTCCTTCGGTTGGCTTATCGAGTGCGCCGATGATATTCATCAGCGTAGACTTACCGGAGCCCGACGGTCCGACGATGGCAACAAACTCACCCTTTTTGACCTGAAGGGTAATCCGGTTCAGGATCTGGAGTTCATTGGGGCGTCCGATAAAGTAACGCTTGTAGATATCTGTCATGTCAATGATAAAATTACTCATGCTATGATGCTCCTCCCGATCAGAAGTCTGCATTCATGGCATCCGCGTCGTCCATGTAGTCCTGATAGCCTTCTGTAATCTGAATGGTATCGCCCTCGGAAACGGAGGAGATGTCGGTGATGACGAGCGCACCTTCTTCGAGCTCCTTACCGGAAACCTCGGTCATGAAGTTTGCTTCCATGCCTTTTTCGACCGTGATACAGCGGACAGTATAGGCATCGCCGCTTTCTTCCGCGATATAGATACAGTTTTCGCCGTCTTCAGTTTCTCCGATTGCGTCATACGGAACGGCAAAGACAGATTCCTTTTCTTCGAGGACAATCTTTGCTTTTGCGTTCATGCCGATCAGGAGCTGATTGCCGGTGCCGTCGAGGGTGATTTCAGCAGAATAGCCGCCGATGGGTTCGCCGTAGCCATAGCCGTACATATCGTTGCTGTTTGCGCTGTAAATATTGACGACACGGGAAACCTTTCCGGTGAATTCGGTATCGCCGGTTGCAGTGGTACGGATGGTTGCGAGCTGACCCTCGTGGACATCAAGGATATCGGTTTCAGAAATCTGGACATTGATACGGAGGATATTGGTATCTTCGATGGTCATGAGCGTTGTGGATGCGGGGATGCTGCCTTCCGCGATATTGAGGGCGGTCACAACACCATTGCGATCAGCCTTGATGACAGCGCTGTCGATTTGTTCCTTTAATTCTTCGAGCTGCTCAGTGAATTCATCCTCGACTTCGAACTGTGCATCTTCGATGGCTTCGCGAGCGGCGTCGATATTATCCTGTGCGGCGCGTTCGGTTTCACGGTATGCACTTTTTGCGTCTTCGAGTGCGGCATCAAATTCCGCCATGCTGTTTTGCATTTCGGTAATACTTTCACCGATCGTATTGTACTGTTCGATAAAATCGTTATAGAGTGCACCTGCTTCCGGATCATCCTCGGAGAACTCAAAGTTTTCGATGGCCTCACCGATTTCCTTGAGCTGCGCTTCCATGCTGCTCAGGTTATTTTGTGCGGCGTCTTTCTGGCTCTGTGCACGGTCAACCATTTTCTGTGCTTTTTCGAGCATTTCGGATTTTGAGAGTTTGGCGTCCTGAAGCATCTGCTGCTGTTTTTCATTGGTACGCTCGCGCTGTGCGTTCATACGGTCAGAGCTTTTCTTGAGCGTATCATACTGCTTCTGGAGCTCGGTGGTATCGAATGTACAGAGTACATCGCCGACTTTGACTTCGCTTCCGAGTTCGACATTCAGTGTAGCGACTTTTGCGGTCAGTTCGGTTGTAACATGAACGGTATTGGACCCTTCGACAGTACCGGTGGTGCTGATGAAGTTCATCAGATCCTGCTGTTCGAGGGGCTGTGTCGGGATCAGCATTTCCTCTTCACCGATTTCGGAAGCGCTGTTGCAGCCGGTCAGGGAGAACAGGGGCAGGGCTGTGACAGTAAGGGCTGCCAGCAGTACGGAAACAAGTTTTTTCTTCATAGTGCATCTCCTAAATTGTAGTCATCGGGACGAATGAAAATCACGTTTTTCCATTCGAAAGTCCATGATTTATTATAAAACAAATCTCCTGAAATTGCAAGAAAATATAAAATAAAGGTTAATTTTTCTGAAATAATGTGCGATGATTCAGGAAGGGGGCAAAGTTTTTGTGCGGAATCCCGAAAATGCTACCGGAAATTTCGGTACAATATTTCCAAAAACACAAATCGTAATTTGTATGAAATATAGAATCATAGAAAAGCGCTTGCAATTTGACTGTGAGTTGTGTATAATTAACATACAGATACTGAGGAAAACAGTATGTTTAAGGAGGAATGGACATGAAGCGACTTTTAGCTACGGCAGCAGCAGTGATCCTGTCAATGTCGTGCATTGACTGGAAAGGAGGCTGCCTTCAGGCTGACGCCGCGGAAAAAGCACAGATTTACGGCGGAGATACTGAAGTATATGCCGGTGAAGTCGCAGAATTTACCGTATCGGTTTCGGACAATATGGGTTTCTGTAACTGTGGTATTATCCTGCATTATGATGAAGCGCTTGTACCCCTGTACAGCGAGGATACACATGGACAAGCAATTCCGGACTGTCAGCTCGGAGCGCTTGCGGAAGATCGCTATACGGCAGCCGCGGTCAATCTCGAAACCCAGACGCTTGCATTCGGTGTATCGGGTGTTCAGGATTATACCGATGACGGTATGCTGTTCCGCGTATATTTCAAGGTTCCGGATGACGCGAAGATCGGCTCGATTTATGACATTGAAGTGGTGATGGATCTTCTTTCCGACAGCGAACAGAACAGCAAATTGTCTCAGGTCATAACAGCAAACGGTTCGATTACGGTAACCGGTACGGTGCGTGACGTGTTGGACGGCGATAAGACTGCATTGCGCTGTGATACAGAATATGCGCTTGCCGGAAGCGAAAAGGAATATACGATTGATATTCTCGAAAATATCGGCTTTGGCGGATGCGGTATGAAGCTGTATTATGACGAGCGGCTGACACCGGTGCTCGATGCAGCAGGAAAACCCTCGCTGGAAGGCGGCACAGCACTCGGCGGTCTGGAATTCAGCTCCTACTGGGAGAAGGATGCCGCGATGATGGGTATCAGTATTTCCGGTACACAGACAGAGGTTTGTGACGGAGAGCTTTTGAAACTCCGGTTCAAGATGCCTGAGGATGCACAGACCGGTGATGAATTCCCGATCCGGATTGAGTTGGATTATTTCGAGACCGATGGTCATCTCAGTCTCATAGAGTATACAGAGATTACAAACGGCTGGCTTGCGGTACCGAAATCTACTGCACCGAGAGATCCGGTTTCCTCGATGGGTGATGTCAATGTCGATGAACTGGTTGATATTTCGGATGTCATTCTGCTGAGCCGTTACATTTCGGAGGATACTTCGGTTTCCGTTTCCACCGAAGGCAAAAAGAATGCGGATATGAACGAAGATAACAGATATACTGCGGAAGACGTTGTATATATTCTTCGTGTCATTGCAAAGCTGATTGAAGTAAAAGCGGCAGAATAAAAACAAATACGGCTGCATTCCGTGTAATACGGAGTGCAGCCGTTCTTTTTATTTGAGTGCGGTAATCATCGTGCTGATATTGGGGTCTTGTGCGAAGTTGCTGATTTCATAGAGGAAGAGAACCTGATCGGGCTGTTCATTCAGCCGGTCGATCCAGCTTCCGTCGGTATACCGAAGGTCAATCATCGTAATATCCGAATAGTGCTCCAGCAGGTACGGCACCAGACAGTTCGCATAGGAGTCCTTGAAAATCAGGATGGATTTCTCCGTTTGACATTGCGTCCGGATGTTCAGCTCACCATAGTTTCCGCCGAAGAATACCTCGTAATGATCCTTTTCGTTGAGCGCATCCATTGCATAGAGCGTTCCTTCAGCGCCGTCAGCCGTCACTGTGCATTGCGGTGTTTCATAACGAATTTCAACGGTATCGGGCATGATATCGGGATTGGGGGCTTTGGAATAGAGTGTGCCATAGAAGCTGTCGGAGATCGGATGGACATTCAGTTCTTCGAATGCATTTGGTACGAGTCCCTGTGATTCCATCCATGCCTGATAGCCGAACCATGCGCCGTAGGTTGTCCAGTGGTGGTCGGTGCGGTAATAGATTGCTTCCTCGGAATGTGTCTTGAGGGCTGTCGTACAGTCAACCAGCGTACAGGCATCCCGCAGCGTGGACTGTGCCATTGCGTAGAGATATTCGGCATTATAAAGCTCTGCATGATCGGGGAGAAATTGCTTCTGGATGATGCCGGCGGAGGGGATAAACATCACGGAAAAGGGGATCTGTGGATATGCCTGTGCCGCGGCGAGTACCGCATTGAGATTGGATTGGTAGCGAAGGCGGCTGATATCGAGATCGGTCAGCTTTTCGAAATAATGGTCATCCTTACCGATATAGATTCCGCCGATATCTTTTTTGCCGAGTGCGAGCTGTGTTTTCGTCTGGAACGCAGTCCATGTGTCACGAAACGGCATCTGGTCGCTCATATAATCCGCCATATCCTCCTGCCAGCTGCCGTCGGCAACGGCATCGAACGAGAAAACAGGACGCTGCTGGAGGTATCGGTTTTCCGTTTCGGAATATGTACGCGGCTTTTTGATGAGCAGCGTCAGTCCTGTGCAGGTGACTGCCGCGCAGAAGCAGACGGAAAGGGCAGCTTTTACTTTATTTGACATAGATTCAGTTCCCCTTTCTCAGAATCGGAAATACAAAAACGGATTATAGCTGTCCGCAACGATTGCGGATACGCTCAGCACAAGAATGGCGACTGTCCAGACAGCCTCCAGTACCACTGCACCGTTTCCGGCACGCCGACAGAATGCTTTGCCGATGCGTGCGGGAAGCTCGGTGGACGCAATCAGCATCACAACCAGCAGTATTGCATAGCTGCTCAGTAAATAGAGCGTCAGCTCGTTATATCCGCCGCTGCTGCCGACGAGCGCACGGAAATAATCTGCGAGCGCAGAAAAATCCTCGACTGCAAAGAGTACCCATCCGAGGATGATAAAGAGAAGCGCATAGAGGTGGCGGAATACCGCAGGAATTTTCTTTAACAGCTTTAAGAGGAAATTCTTTTCGATGACGAGCAGGAGGAAGAAATAAAGTCCCCAGCAGAGGAAATTCCAGCCTGCGCCATGCCAGAGTCCGGTGAGTGCCCAGACGATAAAGAGATTGATGATCTGACGCGCCTTACCCTTACGGTTTCCGCCGAGCGGGATATAGACATATTCCCGGAACCATGTGCTGAGGGAGATATGCCATCTGCGCCAGAATTCGGTGATGCTGTCGGACTGATAGGGGTAGCGGAAGTTTTCGACGAACTGGAAGCCGAACATTCTTCCCAGACCGATTGCCATATCGGAATAGCCGGAGAAATCGAAATAGATCTGGAAAGTAAATGCGATCGCGCCGAGCCATGCGGTTGCGGCAGGCAGTTCGGGCTGTGCGGAGATCATGTCCCAGAGCTTTCCTGCCTGATTGGCAAGGAGTGCTTTTTTTGCGAGACCGATGCTGAAGCGGACAACACCCGACCAGAATACGGATGCATTGTCGTCACGCGTTTCGATCTGTTCCTCCACATCCGCATAGCGTACAATGGGGCCGGCGATGAGCTGCGGGAACAGCGTGACATACATTGCGAAATTGATGAGATTGCGCTGGACGCGCACTTCCTTCCGGTAGACATCTATGACATAGGACATAGCCTGGAACGTATAGAAAGAGATGCCGATCGGGAGTGCGATTTTCAGCAGCGAAAGACCTGCGTCCGTCAGGGAATTGATGGTACCGATCAGAAAATCGGTGTACTTGAAGAAGCCGAGCAGCGCGAGATTGATGAGGGAAGTGAGGAAAAGGGCAAATTTTCCGCCGTTTGGACGTTTGCGCTGTGCATTCGCAACGAACAATCCGCCCATATAGTTGAGAAAGATTGACGCTGCCATCAGGAAGAAATAGATCGGTTCTCCCCATGCGTAAAACAGCAGACTCATGATCAGCAAAAAGAGATTGCGGAGCCGCTGCGGAAGCAGCCGATAGCCGAGAATGGTGATGGGAAGAAAGCCGCAGAGGAAAATCAGACTGCTGAAAACCATAAACTAGCCGGTTCCTTTCGTAGAATCATGATCCGATATAGGCTGCGATTTTACCGCAGCTGTAACTGCTCTGGAGTGCAGAGAGGTTGTTGGCGAAGACGACGTCGGCATGCGGGAACTGTGCAACGAACGCCGCGAAATCGCGCTTGTCGTAACGATAATCGAATGCGTAGACATACTGATAGACATCCGCGAGATAAGGAATCAGCGCATTGCCGAAGGATTCCTTTACGAGGATACAGACCGAGCCGTCCGTTACTGCATTGTTGACAGTTGTGACCTTCGGGTTATCGCCGCCGGCAAAGGTGCTGTACTTGAGGCGGGCAGTATAATTCGAGACATCCGAAATCAGCGGCCAGTCATGGACGACGCCGTTTGCATCGGTGTACTGGAGCTTGATATCATTGAAATGGGGCGGATAGTATGCATAGATGGTATCGGGATTTGCCGCAAGCTTCGGATGCTCTTTCGTATCACGATAGAACGAGCCGAGGAAACCGGGGAATTCCTTGATGGTACAGCTTGCAAGCTCCGGTGCGGTTTTTCCGGCTGCCTTACAGTAATCGGCGAATGCGTAGTAGCTGCCGAGCGCAGTCCAGTGGTGGTCGGTACGGAAATAGATGTATTCGCCGCGGTGCGAGCGCATGGTCTGATAGATATCGACGCTGTTGACAGCCGCACCGAGCTTCTGGTTGACCTGAGCGATTGCATTCTGCTGGCTGGTGACATTGACCTTTCCGACGAGTGCATCCGGGAGGGTGATATCCGCACTGGTGGGAATGAGGAGATCGAAGATGCGGACGGTCGCGGGCACCTTCGCTGCAAGACGATTGAGTGCGTCGGCATACTGTGTCGCATATTTATCGTTGTAGTAGAATGCTTCGTATGCGGTATCGCCGTCACGGAATACAGCACCGAAATCCTGGTAATCGTTTTGTGCGGCAATCGGAATATCACCGGACGGTATGGGATTGGTACCCATGACAGGTGCACCGGGCTGAGAAGCGGATGCAGTCGTGGTGGTGGTCGCAGAAGTGAGGAGGGTGGTGTCCGTCAGGGGGAGCGTGTCGGAGGCAATGCGCGAGCTGCTTGTGGTATCGGACTGCGGCAGTGTCGTGTCACCGAGCGGTTCGGAAACGGACGGAACAGTTCCGGCAGGTTCCGCATTTTCATCGGGGAGTGTGCGAAGATTTGCGAGCGTACAGGTTCCGGTTGTCAGCACATCGGTAATGACCTGTTTTGCGGTTTTGGTATCGGGTGTGACACAGAGCACCGCATAATTTCCGGAAGCCTTTACGACAGCATTCTCAAGCTTTTCGACCTGTTCGGGCGCATATTTTTCATATTCGCGCGTCATTTCATCGAGATAGGTGTGGATGGATGTTTCGAAGGATGCGGCCTGTGTCGTATCGGCGCCGCAGAACACGGCGATCATATCGGGAATCTGGCCGTTTGCGGTATAGCCTGCGGCATCGGTAAAGCCGTTGATATTCATCAGCAGTCCCATTGTGCTGCCGTCCTGATAGGAGAGGTTGTCCGAGAGCGGCACTTTGGTATAGAGGATGTCGGCGAATTGTTTTGCGCTGAGCATGATTGCGGAACCGCCTTCGATGTCTTCACATCCTGTGGTACAGGAGAGGATGGTTGCACCGGCGAAGAAGACTGCGGCGGCGCGGCGCCAAAAATTCAGTTTCATTTCTGATGTCCCTTTCTTTCGGAAGATATAAAAAATAGCAGAATGGATGCGATTTTGCGCTCGTATCCACTCTACTATCATTATAACCTTTTTCGACATAAAATGCAAGTAGGCAGTTCGCTATTTTCCGACAATCTTTTCTGTGCCGGCGATTTGCATTTTGTCGATTTTGTTTAGGCTTCTGCGCCCGGAATATCCAGCAGCACCCATCTGCCGTTAATTTTATAGATTCTGGCGTATTCTGTCATTTCCTGTTTTCCGCCGCCGTACTGGTAGGTGACGTTGAGCTTGACCCAGCGTCCCTTTGTGATATTGACTGTTTTTCCGTACTGTGTTTCGATTCCTTCTTCGAGCGTATTGAGGTAGGCGTCATCCTTCTCGGAGTAGGAGACCATTTCTGCGGATACCTTGCAGTCTGCGCCGCATTTGGCGAGTACGGATGTCATAATCGTGTTGCACATTCCTTCGACCGTAATGGTTTCGTCGTCCGTATTGGCATTGCGGAGCCAGGAGGGAAACGCCTCACACATTGCGGACGTATCGGATTTTGAAAGTCCCTTGTAGTAGGTATGAACCGGCTTTAAGTAGCTGTTTTTCAGAATCGAGATGAGAATAAACGCGAGGATGACAACGACCGCGCCGCAGAGCAGTTCAATGGATTTCCGTTTTCCGGATTTGATATTGAGCGGCTGCATCGGCGGTTTCTGCGGGAAGATGCCGGAGGTCTGCTGCTGCGGAGCGGACGGTTGTTTTACACTGGTTTCTTCATTCATGGCTTAGGACGCTCCTTTCTCATTCGCAATCAACCGGAGGATTTCCGAGAGAACCTGGTGTGCCTGATCGTAGGCAGCCTGATTTTCCTCCAGCGTGTCCATATTTTCCGTTGGCTTCCGGAGTGCGAAATAGGTTCCTTCGGTGAGCGGTTCGGTGATGCCGAGCAGCTGCGCGAAATTTGTGTCGTTGACATAGGCACGGTGGCCGGATACGAAGTCGTATTCCGGAAACAGCGGTTCAAGATCCACAAAGAAATTCTCGCTTTCGGTCAGACATTCATCCGCTTTGGAATCCGCCAGCACCAGCATACACATCGCGCTCTGGAGCTGAACGGTCATTTGGGTATGGTAGGACTGTGCGGCAGCAGACGCGCCATCCATGATTTCTTTGACAAGCGGAATGGAGATCGTAGTTACGATCACCTTTTCGTCATCATTGACATCTTCGGCAGCGGACTGTGCGATTTCACAGAGTTTTGGTTCCTGAGCGGTGAGGTAGGAATTGCCGCTGAGGACGAGGATGCGCATATCCGGATCGACGCGTGTGACCATATCGTAAATCAGGAATCCGCCGAGCAGTACACAGAATGCTGCGATTCCGAGCCACCATTTGGCATGGTAGAACCAGTTGCTGATTTTCTGGAAGAGCGTGTAATGTTTTTTTGTTTCCTGCTTTGCGAAAGCGGGATCATCCTCGGAGATGATGCCCTGTTTCAGGCGGATGAGATTGACATGATCCTCACTTAATTCCTTGGCATATTCTTCGCGTGCCTGATATGCGGCTTCATTCTCGGCAGCCTGTTTTTCGCGGAACGCGATTTCTTCGGCACGCTGTTTCTGTGCTTCTAATTTCTTTGCATTCTTAAATGCGGAAACGGATTGTTTTTTTGGTGCTTTGGGCTGTTCCTTGGTTGGCATGACAAACTCCTTTTCTAATTTACATGAATATATCTATTTTAGCACACTCCTGTCGATTATGCAAGTTTTTTCACCCATTTTTCATGAAGCTTCAAAAAATCTTATTTTACGTGGATTTCCATAAAAATGGAATTGTCGGATTGTGGGGAATCACAAAAAAACAGAAAGTCGCAAAAAAGCTATTGACAAGCCATCGGATGCATATTATAATATAGGTATAGCTCGTTTTTTGGATTTCTCTGACGACAGGAAGGGAACGGTGATGCGGTATGGCAATTGATAGAATCCTCGATCGGCTCGGTTTTCAGTCAGGCGATGAAGCGGAACTGCTTGCGTTTGTGCTGATTATCCTGCTGATCTTTTTCGCCCTGTGCTTTGCCGGAAAGAAGGATCCGCCTGCCACACAGGGCGAAATCAAAACGAATGTGGCTGCCGGTCATCAGAGCGAGCTGGAAGGGAAACTGAACGATGAACTCTGCCGCCAGTCCGCAGCACTCCTTGCCGGTGACATGAAAGTGAACCAGCAGGAAATCTCCAAAAGTGAACCGGAATATAAGGATGGCTGCTGGCATCAGTCTGCGACCATGAAATGGAAACGCTGAAAAAACAATCCGCCCGTGATGGATGTATGTACATTCCAGAGACGGGCGGATTTTTCGTTGGATTAAGGGTTGCAATTTCGGGAAGAATATGCTACAATAATACTGTATGTCTGGAAAACGAAGGTTCTGCCGCCGACGGAACGGGGCAGAGAAAGGATCAATACCATGGCGAAGAAAACACCGGAATATGGCAACGAAAGTATTACGATGCTCAAAGGCCCCGATAAGGTCCGGAAGCGTCCGGCAGTCATTTTTGGCTCGGATGGACTGGACGGCTGTGCCCATTCGGTCTTTGAGGTCATTACCAACTCGGTGGACGAAGCGCGTGCAGGCTTCGGAAAAAAGATTATGATTACAAAATATCTGGATGGTTCGATTGAAGTTGAGGACTTCGGAAGAGGCTGTCCGGTGGACTGGAATCCGAATGAGGAACGGTATAACTGGGAGCTTGTGTACTGTGAGCTGTACGCGGGCGGAAAATATGATTCGAATGCGGATACGTATGCCTATTCCCTGGGACTGAACGGACTGGGACTCTGTGCGACACAGTTCGCGTCGGAGTATATGGATGTCACGGTCGTCCGCGACGGTCAGCAGTATACGCTGCATTTCGAACAGGGCGAGAATATCGGCGGACTCCATAAGGCGCCGACTTCCCGCCGCCAGACCGGTACGAAAACACGCTGGAAGCCCGATCGGAGTGTATTTGTCGATACCATGATACCGGACGAGTGGTTTCGGGATGTCCTGAAGCGTCAGGCTGTTGTCAATCCCAATCTTCTGTTCGTATATCGGGTTGAGATTTCGAAAAACAGCTTCGATACAACGGAATATTTCTATGAAAACGGAATTACGGACTATGCCAATGAAATTCTGGACGGAAAGGGCATGACGCCGGTACAGTTCTGGCAGACCGACCGTAAAGGCAGAGACAGTGCAGACCGTGAGGAATATAAGCTGAAGCTATCGGTTGCGGTTGCTTTCTCCAATACAGTCCAGCGGATTGAATATTACCATAACTCCAGCTTTCTGGAGCATGGCGGTTCACCGGATGATGCGGTAAAGCGTGCGTTCACCGCCCAGATTGATGCATTCCTGAAAACGAATAACCGCTACCAGAAGAATGAGAGTAAGATTTCCTTTGCGGATATCCAGGACTGTCTGGTGCTGATATCCTCCTCGTTCTCAACGATTGCATCCTATGAGAACCAGACCAAAAAAGCAATCACCAACCGTTTTATCTATGAAGCGATGACCGATTTCTTAAAGCATCAGCTGGAGGTCTATTTCACGGAAAATCCGGATGATGCGGCAAGAATCGCCGAACAGGTGCTTGTCAATAAGCGGAGCCGTGAGAATGCGGAGCGGACAAGACTGAACCTCAAGAAGAAGCTTTCGGGAAATCTGGATATTTCGAACATGGTGCCGAAATTTGTGGACTGTCGTTCGAAGGATACGTCACGCCGCGAGGTATATATCGTGGAGGGTGATTCCGCACTCGGTTCTGTTAAGATGGCGCGGGATGCGGAGTTTCAGGCGGTGATTCCGGTGCGCGGAAAGATTCTGAACTGTCTGAAAGCGGATTACAGCCGTATCTTCAAGAGTGAAATCATCACCGATCTGGTAAAGGTACTGGGCTGCGGCGTTGAGGTTACGGCGAAGGCAAATAAAGAACTTGCGACATTTTCGCTGGACAATCTTCGCTGGAATAAGATTGTCATCTGTACGGATGCCGACGAGGACGGTTTCCATATCCGCACGCTGATTCTGACGATGCTGTACCGGCTTGCGCCGACGCTGATCCGGGAGGGCTATGTTTATATTGCGGAATCGCCGCTGTTTGAGATTACGACGAAAGACCGCACGTATTTTGCATACGACGAAAAGGAACGCGTCAAGATCCTGAATATGCTGGAAGGTCAGAAATATACGCTCCAGCGTTCCAAGGGACTTGGTGAGAACGAAGCGGAAATGATGGCGCTGACAACGATGAATCCGGAAACGCGCCGGATTATCCGTGTCACGCCGGAGGATGCCGCGGCAACCGCAGAAATGTTTGATATGCTGCTGGGAGATAATTTACAGGCGCGTAAGGATTATATCGCGGAACACGGCGGAGAATATCTGGATCTCGCGGATATCAGCTGAACATACCCGTCAGAAAGGATTATGAGACTATGGCAAAGCCCAGAAAAAATAAAGAACGTCCGAAGAATGCGAATCCTTCGAACGCATATATCGAGGGTGCAGGGTTAATGGTTGAGGAGCGGATCACCGAAACGCTCCGTAAGAACTTTATGCCCTATGCAATGAGCGCAATTGTTTCCCGTGCGCTGCCGGAGATCGACGGCTTTAAGCCCTCCCACCGTAAGCTGCTTTATACGATGTATAAGATGGGGCTGCTGAGCGGCGCACGTACAAAATCCGCCAATGTGGTCGGCCAGACGATGCGGCTCAATCCCCATGGTGACGCGGCGATTTATGAAACAATGGTTCGTATGGCACGCGGCAATGAATCGCTGCTGCATCCGTACGTGGACAGCAAGGGCAATTTCGGAAAGGCGTATAGCCGTGATATGGCATATGCCGCACCGCGATATACCGAAGTAAAGCTCGAAGCAATCGCAGGCGAGCTGTTTCGGGATATCGACAAGGATACGGTGGATTTCACGCCGAATTATGATAATACGACAACAGAACCCACACTCCTTCCGGCAACCTATCCGTCAGTTCTGGTGAATGCAAATGTGGGTATCGCGGTATCTATGGCGAGCAATGTCTGTCCGTTCAATCTGGCGGAGGTATGTGAAACCACGATTGCGTATCTGAAAAATCCCGATCATGACCTCCTTTCTACCCTCAAAGGCCCTGATTTTCCGACCGGCGGCTTCCTGATGTATGACGAAACGGAGCTCCAGCGGATTTATGATACCGGACGCGGAAGCGTCAAGCTGCGTTCGAAATGGAATTATGATAAGGACGCGAACTGTATCGAGATTACGGAAATTCCCTATTCCACTACCATCGAAGCGATTATGGAAAAGATCGTGGAGCTTGTGAAAGCGGGAAAGATACGGGAAATTTCATATATGCGTGACGAAACGGATATCAACGGCTTAAAGCTGACAATCGACCTGAAACGCGGTACAGACCCCGAACGCCTGATGCAGAAGCTTTACCGGATGACACCGCTTCAGGACAGTGTTTCCTGTAATTTCAATATCCTGATTGCAGGAATGCCGAAGGTTATGGGTGTGCGGGAGATTCTGGAGGAATGGGTCGCGTTCCGGACGGAATGCATCCGCCGCAGAGTTTATTTTGACCTGCATAAGAAGATGGATAAGCTGCATCTCTTAGAAGGTCTGGAGAAGATATTGCTGGATATTGATAAGGCAATCCGGATCATTCGTGAAACCGAGGAGGAATCGGAGGTTGTATCGAACCTGATGATCGGATTTGCGATTGATAAGCTCCAGGCGGAGTATGTCGCGGAAATTAAGCTGCGCCATTTGAACCGTGAATATATCCTGAACCGCACAAAGGAAATCGAACAGCTGCGGAAGGATATCGAGGAAATGGACGGGATCCTGAAGGATGTTCGGAAAATCCGCAGAATCATGACAGAGGAACTGAAGGCAGTTGCCGTAAAGTATGGCCAGCCGCGGAAAACCATGTTCTATGATGCAGCGGATATTCCGGAGGAAGAACCGGAGCTGGATATTCCCGATGATCCGGTACATCTCTTCCTTTCTGCCGAGGGCTATTTCAAGAAGATTACGCCCCAGAGTCTGCGCATGAGCGGTGAGCAGAAGCTAAAAGAAGGGGATGTCCTGCGTCAGCAGATTGATACCACCAATCGCACCGAGCTTTTGTTCTTCACAAACCGTGCACAGGTCTATAAGGCGCGTGCGAATGTCTTTGCCGCATCCAAAGCGAGTGTGCTGGGTGATTATGTACCGGTGAAGCTTGGATTTGACGAGGGCGAGAGTGTGAAGCATCTGGTTGCGGCAGGCGATTACAGCGGTTATCTGCTGTTTTGTTTTGAAAACGGAAAAATCGCGAAAGTGCCGGTATCCGCTTATGAAACGAAGACAAACCGCAAGAAGCTTGCGAATGCATATTCCGATAAATCACCGCTGGTTGCGGTCATCCATCTTCCGGAGGAAGCGAATATTCTGCTGCGCGCAAGCAATGGCAGGGCGCTTGTGTTCAACAGTGCGATGCTGATGCCGAAAACAACACGCGACAGCATCGGTGTGCAGGTCATGACGCTGAAAGCCAAGGGCGCAAAGCTTGAATATGCTGCCGCGCTCACCCCCGAACAGACGGAGCAGTGGCAGAAATATATCGTAAAGAATATTCCTGTCGCCGGCGGTATGGCAAAAGATATGGAAATTGCCGGTCAGATGCTGCTGTAAGACGGAATTTGTCGAAGCATAGGGAAGGAAATCAGGTGAAACATTTTACTTGCCAAAGATTTCGGCAATATCCTGTGCAACATCGACAAACTTTTTTAAAATCGCCGAAATCCAAAAGAATCTTCGGCGGAACCACTTGAAATTTGTACGCATTTATGGTATAATATTTTTGAATATGGATTGGAGGGCGTTATGCGAATTCTGGGCATCGACCCGGGCTATGCCACAGTCGGCTTCGGAATCCTCGATTATCAGGGGATGCGCTTCCAGACTGTGGAGTATGGCGCGATTCTCACCGAGGCACATACCGACTTCTCGTGCAGAATACAGCAGATCTATGAGGATATGCGGTATCTGCTGGAACGGTACCGCCCCCAGGTGCTTTCCATCGAAAAACTCTATTTCAATACCAACAAAACAACCGGAATTATGGTCGCGGAGGCAAGAGGGGTGATTCTGCTTGCCTGTGCACAGAACCGGATTCCTGTGTATGAATATACGCCGCTGCAGGTCAAATCAGCAGTCGTGGGCTATGGAAAAGCCGAAAAGATGCAGGTAATGGACATGACCCGAAGGATACTGCGGCTTTCCGAAATTCCAAAGCCCGATGATGCGGCGGATGCGCTGGCACTCGCGATTTGCCATGGGCATTGTGCCAAACCGGATTACTGAATGAATGATAAACAGAGGTGAAGCTTCCGATGATAGACAGCTTGCGCGGTGTTGTGCTGCATAAAGAACCGAATCTGATTGTGATCGAATGCGGCGGTGTGGGCTATGCCTGCAAAACCAGTATGCAGACAGCAGCGGCAGTCGGCAATGTCGGCGAGGAAGTCTCCCTCTTTACCCATCTTGCTGTGCGGGAGGATGAGATTTCACTCTTCGGCTTTGCTTCCCGCAGCGAACGAACCTGTTTTTACCAGCTGACCGGAATATCCGGCGTCGGCCCGAAGAATGCACTCGCCATTCTCTCGGACTTGTCCCCTGACCGGTTTGCACTCGCGGTAGCCGCGGGTGATCCGAAAATCTTTACAAAAATAAAAGGCATCGGTACGAAGACTGCCCAGCGGATTGTGCTGGAGCTTCGGGATAAGGTCGCAAAAACCGTGCAGACGGAAGGACTTTCTCCGGAGCCTGTCAGCATTGCGGGCGGTGCGATGGAAGAAGCAATGTCTGCGCTGCTGGTGCTTGGCTATACCCAGGGCGAGGTTGCCGGCGTATTACAGACGCTTGACCCGTCGCTGCCGTCCTCGGAGCTGATTCGTCAGTCACTGATGCGGCTCGGAAAGCAAATGTTCGGCTGATTCTGATGATTTTGATGCAGACATCCCGGAAATGACGAATCCATTTGAATTGGCATGATTTTGATATGAATTATAGGAGGGTGCATTTATGAATCTGGACGAATTATTGAAAGAAGCGATTACGAAACCTGAAAAGCGTTCTGTGTTTTTACAGATGCTCATCAAGAGCGATGTATACGTCATCTGTAAGAAGCCCGTGAAACAGGATGAAATCAACGGCGGCGTATCCATGGAACTCGTCACGACACAAAACCCTGATGGCGATGTGTTTATCCCGTTCTTTACAAGCTATCGTTCACTCCAGCAGTTTGCAAAGCGGTATGTCAATTGCTATCGTCTGAATTGTCTGCGCCTGTTTGACCTGATTCAGTCGGCTTCTGCCGTCCTGAACCCCAATTCCTATGGCAAGGAATTTTCGTCACAGGAAATCAAAAGTATCCTGATGGTTGCGCGAAATCTCAATATTCCTGCAATTTCGATGAAAGAGGAGGAAACGATTGAGTACCGAAAGCCCCAGAAGGATATCGAACATCTCATGCGCCCGATTTCCAGATATCTCGCAAGACAGGCAAATGTCGATACCTGTTATGTCGTAGAGATGGTGCGCGGATGCGAACGGCCGCAGACGCTCTTTGTATTCGATATGATCGGCAATACCCGTAAGCTCTTTTTCCCGCTTTCGAAGTATATGCAGAGCTATACCAAATCCGGCGACAGCCTTGTGTTTATCAGCCTTGAAGAAGCGGCTGCGAAAAAAGCAATCGAAGGCATCGACCCGTTCTATATCCGGAAAAAGCGTTATTTTGAGAAATAATTTGGATTTTGACCCGCATCGGAAGGAGAAAAAAGCAGCATGATTCAGACTGGTGACGCGGCAATCTATGAGCCGCAGGACGCATATGAGCGGCTTTCCTCTCCTGAGGTCATCACAATCGACGGCGATATGGAACTGTCGCTTCGTCCGAAGGAACTGAAGGATTATATCGGTCAGGAAAAGGTCAAGGAGAATCTTGCGGTCTATATCGAGGCGGCAAGAAGACGCGGGGAACCGCTTGACCATGTATTGCTCTACGGTCCTCCGGGACTCGGTAAAACAACCCTTTCGGGTATTATCGCACATGAGATGGGCGTCAATCTTCGTGTTACGTCCGGTCCGGCCATCGAAAAGCCCGGCGATCTGGCAGCACTGCTGACCAATCTCGGCCGCGGCGATGTGCTGTTCGTGGACGAGATCCATCGCCTTTCCAGAGCAGTCGAGGAAATCCTCTATCCCGCAATGGAAGACAGAGTCCTCGATATCATGATCGGAAAAGGCCCTTCTGCACGCAGTATCCGTGTCGATTTACAGCCGTTTACGCTGGTGGGTGCAACCACACGTGCCGGACAGCTGACGCCGCCGCTGCGGGATCGCTTCGGAATTGTACAGAGACTTGAGCTTTATACCCCGGAGCAGCTTTGTGATATTATCCGAAGAAGTGCGATGATTCTTGATATCCCATGTGAAGCGGATGGTGCGATGGAGCTTGCGAAGCGTTCGAGAGGAACCCCCCGTATTGCAAACCGTCTGCTCCGGAGAGTCCGGGATTTTGCAGATGTCATGGGAAAAGGCGTGATCGACGAACAGACAACAAAACTTGCGCTCGAACGTCTGGAAATTGATGCGCTGGGGCTGGATAAGCTGGACCGCCGGATGCTCGATATGATGATCCGCGGATATCACGGCGGCCCCGTCGGACTCGAAACACTTGCTTCCGCAATCGGTGAGGAAGCGGTTACACTGGAGGATGTCTGTGAGCCGTATCTGATGCAGCTCGGAATGCTTGCAAGAACGCCGCGCGGAAGATGTGCGACCGGACTTGCGTATGCACACCTCGGCTATCCGGTACAGGAGGAACAGATTCGTCCGAAACAGTTTTCCCTGACTGATATGCTGGAAGAATCGTGAACGGACGCTTGCAATAAAGGAGCGAAGTATGAACCGCTCAGACAATCGAACAGATTACAATCCGATACCGCTTTCCGATGAACTGATGAATGGTCAGTCGCTGGGGGCGGTATCAGGCATGAAATTCGGACTTGGCACAATCGGGAAATGCGGCTGTGAAGTGATTGCCGTGTATAATATGCTGCTGCTGTCCGGAATGCCGCAGCCGTTTCCTAAGGTCGCAGCGTGTATGCGGAAATATGCCATGCTGTTCGGGCTTTGGGGGACAAATCCCTTTGTACTCGGACGCTGTATGCGGAAATTCGGGCTGGAATCGAAAAAGCTGCGCAGACCTGATGATGTGAGGCGTGCACTCGAAGCGGGGAATCGCTGCATCTATGTATATTGGACAAAACGACGGCTGTTTTCTGCGATCCATACGGTCTGTATGGAACGAAAGCAGGGCAGGCTGTATGTATATAATGCATACAATAGGGTCGGGCACGCATATGTGACAACGCCCGATGCTTATTTACAGGGCAGAAGAATGCTGACTGCCTACGAGGTATGCTCCTGAAAGAGGAAGAAGAAATGAGCAAAATCCTGAAATCGGACGGACTGCGCGGCATTGCCGTGACAGAACTGAGCTGTGAGCTGATGCTGCATATCGGCAGGGCTGCGGCGCAGGTCATCGGCAGAACCTGTGGCCGTCCGCCTGTTTTTTATATTGGACATGACCCAAGACGTTCTGCGGATGCACTGGAGTCGGCGCTTTGTGCAGGGATCTGTTCGGGCGGCGGCAATGCTGTGTGTCTGGGCGTGCTGTCATCCTCTGCGCTGGCATTGCTGGTTTCGGAGGAGAATGCCGACTGTGGCTTTGCACTGACTGCCGATACGTCCAGCTATGAATATTCGGGGCTGCGGATTCTGACAAAGCAGGGTCTGCCGATGTCGGAGGAACAGCTCACCCGGATTGAAGCGATGATGCCCGGCGGAATTCAGGTTCCCCCGAAATCCCATCGTTCCTGCGGCACGATTACGCACGATACTGCCGCGCAGCAGCGTTATCTTCGGATGTTGCAGGAAAAGAATCCGGATCCGCGGAAAAAAACAACCATCCGTGTGGCAGTAGACTGTGCAAACGGCGTGCTGAGCGAGATTGCGAAACCGTTGCTGTCAGCATACGGGATGGAGGTACTGGAGCTGAATTGTCGGCCTGACGGTACGAATATCAACAATGACTGCGGCGTGATGTCGGTCGGAGATCTGCTCGACTGCGTTAAAAAATATCAGTGTGCAGCAGGTTTTGCGTTTGATGGAAACGGAGAACGCTGTCTGGCTGTCGATGAACATGGAAAGCTGCTTGACGGCGACCGGATTCTCGCGATATTGACACAGGACGCGCTGAAACAGAAAACACTCGGAAAAGCCGGTGTGGCGGCAACCGTGATGACAAATCACGGATTTCTGCGGTTTGCAGAAAAAAACGGCGTGGCGGTTCATATTACGGAACCGATGCCTCGTTTTGTCGCAGAACGGATGCGCGAGGAAGGGCTGTCATTGGGCGGCGAACGCGGCGGCTACCTGTATTTCTCGGATATGCCGGCGTCGGATGGGCTTTGTACCGCACTCAGACTTTGCTGTCTGATGCACCGTACCGGAAAACCGCTTTCCAAGCTTGCGAGTGTGATGGAACACGCCCCACAGGTTTCGCTGACGGTCAGAATATCAGAAAAATGGCGTGAGATCTGGAAAAATGATCCGGAGATCGTGAAAGCAGTTTCCCAGTGTCAGACCACACTCGGAAGCGAAGGCCGCATTCTGGTGCGGGAGCATTCGCGGGAACCGCTGATACAGGTACTGCTGGAAGGACGGGATTTTGAGCGGATTAACCGCTATGCCGTGACGATTGCGGATACGATCCGGAACCGCACCGGCCAGAATGCCGCACATACAGCAAAACCGCAAATACGGAAGGATTGAAATTAAAAACGTGAGAGCATCAGAACATTGGGCGGATTACCGCCTTCTGGATACATCCTGTGGAGAACGGCTGGAGCGATGGGGGAATGTGATCCTGATCCGCCCCGATCCACAGGTCATCTGGCAGACCCCGAAGCTTTCTCCGCAATGGGAAAAGGCGGACGGCCACTACCACCGCAGCAAAAGCGGCGGCGGTTCATGGGAATATCGGAAAATGCCGCCGGAGAGCTGGAACATCCGTTATCGGGATCTTCAGTTTATTGTCCGGCCGACCGGCTTTAAACATACGGGACTTTTCCCCGAACAGGCTGTCAACTGGGACTGGATGACAGAAAAAATCCGCAATGCGGGAAGACCGGTTCGTGTGCTGAACTTATTCGCGTATACCGGCGGCGCAACGCTTGCGTGTGCTGCGGCAGGCGCAGAGGTCTGTCATGTGGATGCGGCAAAGGGAATGGTGCAGTGGGCGAGAGAAAACGCCGCAGCATCCGGACTGACAGAAAAGCCGATCCGATGGATTGTGGATGACTGTGAGAAATTCATCCGCAGAGAAGCCCGCAGAGGGAAAACCTATGACGCGATTATTATGGATCCGCCCAGCTATGGCAGAGGCCCGTCGGGTGAAATCTGGAAGCTGGAAAACTGTATCTATCCGCTGGTGGAAGCGTGCATGGATATTCTTTCGGAGGATCCGCTGTTCTTTCTGCTCAACAGCTATACCACGGGACTTTCACCGTCTGTCATGGGATATCTGTTGAATGCGCTGCTGGTGCCGAGATTCGGCGGCAGTGTTTCGGCGGATGAAATCGGACTTCCGGTCGCACTCGCCGGTGCTGCTCTGCCCTGTGGTGCGACAGCAATCTGGGAGAAATAAGCGCGTAACCGGAGTATGACAGCGATGCGCCTGACGCAGGAATGTCTGTCCGGATGAGAATTCGAGACTTGGAGGATCCATGGAATCTTTGATTTCAATACGGGATGTGCGGTTTGCGTATGCCGCGGGCGACGAAACCGAACAGCCCACAGAGGTTTTGAAAGGCATCTCGCTGGAGATTCAAAAGGGTGAGCTTGTGGCGGTACTCGGCCATAACGGTTCGGGAAAATCTACGCTCGCAAAGCTTTTGAATGCGATACTGCTGCCGACATCGGGCAGCGTACAAGTGGACGGGATGGATACAACCGATGAAGCACGGCTGTTCGATATCCGTCAGCGCGTCGGAATGGTGTTCCAGAATCCCGATAATCAGATCGTTGCAACGATTGTCGAGGAGGATGTGGCGTTCGCGCTGGAAAACATGGGCGTTGATCCGGATGAGATGCGCGAACGTGTCGATGAAGCCCTCAAAGCCGTGAAGATGTATGATTTCCGCGAACACGCCCCCCATCAGCTTTCGGGCGGTCAGAAACAGCGTGTGGCAATTGCCGGCATTATTGCGATGCGGCCGGACTGTATCGTGCTGGATGAGCCGACCGCGATGCTCGACCCACAGGGCAGACGGGAGGTTATGAAAACCATCAAGCGGCTGAATCGGGACTATGGGATTACGGTCATTCTGATTACCCATGAGATGGATGAAGCGGCACAGTGCCAGCGTGTGGTTGTCATCGACCACGGTATGGTACGGATGGATGATGTGCCGGAGAAGGTGTTTTCGAAAGTCGGGGAAATGAAGCAGATCGGACTGGATGTGCCGCAGGCAACCGAGCTGATTCATATGCTGCGGGAAGCAGGCTATCCGCTCGATCCCGAAATTATTACCGAAGAAGCGTGTGTAGACGCGCTGACTGAGCTTTTTTCGCAGAAATCGTGAGTGCACATGATTCTGCTGTATTCTGCCCCAAAGAACGGAGGCGTTCCATGCCAATTTTGGAAGCAAAGAACCTGACATATACATACAGCATCGGTTCTCCCTTTGAGAAAACAGCGGTTGACCATATTGATCTGTCGATTGCAGAGGGAGAGTTTGTCGGAGTCATCGGACATACAGGCTCCGGAAAATCCACGCTGATGCAGATGATGAACGGGCTGCTCCAGCCGACAAGCGGACAAATTCTGCTGGATGGCTGTGATATCTGGGATAAGAAGACCGACCGGAGAAATATCCGGTTTCAGGTCGGACTGGTGTTTCAGTATCCCGAATATCAGCTGTTCGAGGAAACGGTCTATCAGGATATTGCATTCGGGCCGAAAAACATGAAGCTTTCCGAAGCGGAAATCGACCGCAGAGTGCGGGAAACCGCAGAAGCAGTCGGACTGACGGAGGAACAGCTCAAAAAAGCACCGTATGCGCTGTCGGGCGGTCAGAAACGGCGTGCAGCGATTGCCGGCGTTATGGCAATGGAGCCGCGGGTTCTGATACTGGACGAACCGACCGCAGGCCTCGACCCGAAAGGCAGAACAAAAATCCTGACACAGCTCCAGGCATTTCATAAACGCACCGGCTGTACCATTCTCCTCGTTTCCCACAGCATGGAGGATGTTGCGCGGTATGCGTCGAAGCTGCTGGTGCTGTCACAGGCAAAGGTTGTCTGTTACGATACCCCGACGGGCGTCTTCGCACAGTCACAGTCCCTCGAAAGCATGGGACTCGCGCTGCCGCAGATTACACGCATTTTCAAGCAGCTCGCGGAAAAGGGGATCTCGTTCGAGGATGAGGTATATACCGTAAAATATGGCGCGGAGCTGCTGAAAACAAGGTTAGAGGGGAGGAATCCTGAATGCTGAAGGATATTACCCTCGGTCAGTATTTTCCGATGAATAGTGTCGTGCATCGGATGGACGCACGCTATAAGATTGTGATTACGCTGATTTATCTGGTGATGCTGTTCTGGGGTCAGCAGATCTGGAGTCTCGCGGCAGGGCTGATCTTTACGGCAACCGCAGTCTTTTGTTCGAAGATTCCGCCGAAGATGATTATAAAGAGTATTAAGCCGATTGTACCGATTCTGATATTTACGGGACTGATCAATCTGCTGATGCTGGACGGCGGCGATGTATACTGGAAATGGTGGGTGATCCGTATCACAGAGGAGGGTGTCCAGACTTCTGTGTTCATGATTGTGCGGATCTGCCTGCTGATTGCCGGAACATCCCTGCTGACCTATACGACATCCCCGATTGTGCTGACGGACGCGATCGAATCGCTGCTGTCACCGATGAAAAAGCTGAAAATGCCGGTGCATGAGCTGGCAATGATGATGACGATCGCACTGCGGTTCATTCCGACGCTGATCGAAGAAACCTCGAAGATTATGGCGGCACAGAAAGCGCGTGGTGCGGATCTGGAAAGCGGAAGTATTGTCCAGCGTGCACAGGCACTTGTACCGATTCTGATTCCGCTGTTTGTATCGGCATTCCGGCGTGCGGAGGAACTCGCGCTGGCAATGGAATGCCGCTGTTATCACGGCGGCGAGGGAAGAACAAGACTTAGGAAATTACAGAGCGGATTGCGCGATTATATTGCGCTGGCAATCACGCTTCTGATGTTTGCAGGAGTGATTGTGCTGAATGCGGTGCTGCACTGAATCAATTGTTTGCAGATTGCAGGAGAAAGGAGAATGCGCGTGCGGAATCTGAAGCTCACGATCGCGTACCGTGGTACGAAGTACCATGGCTTCCAGCGTCAGCCCAATGCGGTTACGATTCAGGGCGAGCTGGAAAAGGTGCTCTCGCGCATCTTAAACGGACCGGTGACGGTGTACGGCTGTTCGCGCACCGATACGGGCGTACACGCGAATATGTTCTGTCTGCATCTGCATACCGAGCGTGAGATTCGCTGCAAGAATCTGGTGCGGGCGGCAAACGGTTATCTGCCTGCTGATATTTCGGTGCTGTCGTGCGAGGAGATGCCCGAAGCCTTCCACGCACGCTTTGACTGTAAGGGAAAGGAATACCTTTACCGGATTCATAATCATGAAAGCAAGAATCCGTTCGCAACCGATCTGGCATTCCATTACCGCAGACCGCTGGATGTGGATTTGCTGCGCGAGGCGGCAATGCCGGTTGTCGGTACCCACGATTTCCATAGCTTCTGTGCACAGGCAACGGAAGCGTCCAATACTGTACGGACAATCTATCATGTTTCCGTAGAACGCCGCGGTGATGCAGTTGATTTACTGGTCAGCGGCGACGGATTCCTCTATAATATGGTAAGAATCTTTGTCGGGACGCTCCTCGATATCAACGAAGGCTATTTTCCGCCCGACGCGATGCACGATATTCTTGCCGCAAAAAACAGGCTGGCTGCCGGACGAACCGCAATGGCGCACGGGCTTTATCTGAATCGTGTATTTTATGAGGATGCGGAGATTCCGCGTGCGGATCCGGTACAGCCGATTCTCATTCCGTAGAACGAAGATACAGAGAAAGGATTACAATGTTCAAAAAGAAATCCAAGCTGCCGACTGTGCAGCAGGTACCGCAGACCGAAGATGTCCACGCGCTGCGGCGGCAGAAAAAAAGAAAACGCTATGTTCGGCGTGCTGTGATCTTTACACTTCTGGTGGCATTGCTGCTTGTGCTGTATCAGCGGCGGGATATCTGGCTTCCGCGGCTGGAGGAGATGAGCTTCAACCGCCAGACAATCCGCCAGAATGACGGGACATTTTCCGAGGGAAATTTTCCGCTTTCGATTTATGGCGGCGCGGCATATCAGACCGCAACGATAGATAATCTGCTGATGATACTCAGCGATTCGTATTTATATATGTACCAGACCGACGGCAATCTGCTTGCACGGCGTCAGCACGCCTACGGAAGCGCGATGTTACAGGCGGCAGGAAGCTATGCACTGGTATACGAAAGCGGCGGCACCCATTTCCGGCTGGAGGGAAGTACGCGCACTTACTTTGAGAAAAATGTCAGCGATCCGATTGTATTCGGACGGGTTTCAGATGCCGGCTATACTGCCGTTGTCACCGGTTCGGATACCTCTGCGTGTAAGCTGATTGTGTTCAATAAAAAGGGAAAACAGATTTATGCCAGAAGCTGTGTGGAAAAGCTGACCGAGGTTTCCTTCCGTCCCGACAGCGGCGGCTGCTATGGTGTGAGCATTCATACCGACCGTGGTGCGCTGAAATCGGTGGTGCATCATTACGATTTTAAGGAAATGGGAGAAAAATGGACGAGCCAGCCTCTTGACATGCTCTGCATTTCGGTATATAATACAAAGGGAGATAATGTGTTCGTGCTGGGAGATACCGGATGTGCCTACCTGAGCCTTGCCGGTGCAACCACGAGCACCTATACCTACCCCGATACGCTGGTTTGTGCCGACAGTAAGGACGGTGCAGCCGCAATTATCCTTCGGAATGAAGAAAAACGTACCAATAAAGTCGTGATGATGCGCGGTGACGCGGCTTCTCCGAATATACGGGAATTTGAAGGAGAAATCAAGTGTGTTTCCGTAAGCGACGGCGGAGATTCCGCAACCATCCAGATGCGTGACTGTATCCGTACCTACGGTATGATGGGCGGCGCAATCTCACAGGCAGTGATTTCTGATATGTATGATGAATTTGTGCGGATCGGAGATTATCTGTTCCTGATGGCATATGACCGGATTGACCGGTTGGAGTATGCCGGATAAAAAAGAAGAAAGAATGGAACATTGCGTTCCGGATCATAAGATCAGAGTGAATGGGTTTGGAGTGAGTACACCAGAGCTTCAGTCATATTGCGCAGCGATGTAAAACAGGAGGAGTTTTGAATGGAAGGATTTTTCTGGTGGGTTTTTGATGCACTGCTGGTGATTGTGATTGCATGGGTTGTTTTTGCCAACGCCAGAAAGGGCATGACAAAAGTATTGGTCATGTGTATCGGCTATATTGTCGCAACGCTCGCAGCTTCTGTCCTTTCGGCAGTCGCCGCGCCGACAATGTATGAGGTGTTTGTGCAGGAAAGCAATATCAATGCAATTGTGCAGGTCAATAAAGAGGTGGATATCACCGAGTGTCTCTGTGAAATCTTAAAAGATCAGAACTATGGGATCGAAATCGAACAGGGCAGAATCCAGACGTTCCTGCTTCCGCCGGATACCGATAAATTCGATCAGAATATCTATAATTATGTGAATGCCAAGTGCGGCTATCAGGTCAGCTCGCTGATGGATTTCAAGAAGATGCTGACAAATGAATTTGCCGAGAGATATGGGGAGGCGCTTGGAAACCATCTGCCGTATTATGCGGAGGTGAATTTCCGCCGTCAGATGACAAGCGATCCGGCAACCATCCATACAATGTTCACAGAGTTTTACAGTATGTATTCCACAGAGCTGGATAATGCGGCTTATGTCCAGGAGACCTTTGTGAAGGACACGACAATCCACTTGTTCCAGATGTTTACATATGTCGTGATTTTCTCGGTTGTCATGGTGTTTGCGGCACTGTTCTCAAAGCTTTTGCAGTACAGCCTGATCTTCAATGTCAAGAAAACAACGGATCATTTACTGGGTGCTGTGATTGGTATCATCGAAGCAGCAGTCATGGTGCTTCTGATGACGCTTGTGATCCGGCTGATCGTCGTGCTGTGCGGCGGAGAGTTGATGTGCTTTAATGAGGAAACGATCCAGGCAACCAGACTGTTCAAGTATTTGTATAATCACACAGATCTGCTTTTATAAGAATCAAGCAGGTTTTTGGATACCGGAAAGGAGATATACAAGGCATTCGTGTACGGAATGCGTATAGGGTATAAGATACTATGGTTTTATGTAGCAAATGTAAGAAACGTCCCGCCGTTGTCTTTGTGACCTCAATGCAGGGCAACGAAAAGAAGAATGAAGGCTTTTGTCTTGTATGCGCCAAGAAAATGAATATCCCGCAGGTCGCGGAGTATATGGAGCATATGGGACTGAGCGATGAAGATGTCGAACAGATGAGCGACCAGATGATGGGGCTGATGGACGGCGATGCCTTTGAAATGGGCGGCGCAAGCACAATGCCTTCCTTCATCCAGAAGCTCTTCCGCAATGATAATTCGGTCGAATCCGAACAGCCATCCAATCCGGAGGATGATAAGAACAGCAATCCGGATGCGAAAGATCGTGCAAAACAGAAGAAAAAGGATAAGGCACAGAAAAAAGAACTGAAATTTCTCGATTCCTACTGTACGAACCTCAGTCTGCGTGCAGAGGAGGGGAAGCTGGATCGGATTATCGGGCGTGACCGTGAAATCGCACGCGTCGTTCAGATTCTTTCCAGACGTCAGAAAAATAATCCCTGTCTGATTGGTGAACCGGGTGTTGGTAAGACTGCGATCGCGGAGGGCATCGCTCTCAGAATTGCGGAAGGAAATGTCCCGTATCACCTCAGAGATAAGAAAATCTACCTGCTGGATCTCACGGCATTGGTCGCCGGTACACAGTTCCGCGGTCAGTTCGAAAGCCGTGTCAAGGGACTTGTGCAGGAGGTCAAGGAGCAGGGGAATATCATCCTGTTCATCGACGAGGTGCATAATCTGGTCGGTACGGGTGACGCGGAAGGCTCGATGAATGCCGCAAATATCTTAAAGCCTGCACTGTCTCGCGGTGAGGTACAGGTGATTGGTGCGACAACCTTTACCGAATACCGGAAATATATCGAAAAGGACGGCGCACTGGAGCGCAGATTCCAGCCGGTGAAGGTAGAGGAACCGACTGTCGAGGATACGATTTCGATTTTGAACGGAATCGCTCGTTACTATGAGGAATATCATCGGATTCATATTGCCCCCGATCTGCTGCGGTTATGCGCAGTGCTTTCGGAGCGTTATATTACCGACAGATTCCTGCCCGATAAAGCAATCGACCTGCTGGATGAAAGCTGTGCGTATGCGAGTATCAGCCATCCGGAGCTTGGCGAGGTGGATATTCTTGCGAAACAGATTGCCGAGAAACAGGAAGAAATTGACGGTATCGAATCGGATGTGAATCCCGATTATGAAAAGCTTGCGGAGCGTAAGGGTGAAATGATCCGTCTTCGGGAGCGTGAAAAGGAAGTCCGGAAAATTGCGGAGGAGGTTCATGTGGAAGCTTCCGATCTCGCACACGTGATTGAACTTTGGACCGGAATTCCTGCCAATAAGATTGAGGAAACAGAATTTGTCAAGCTTCAGGGTCTCTCCAAACGGCTCTCCGAAAAGGTCATCGGTCAGGAGGAAGCGATTGAAGCACTTGCGTCTGCGATTAAGCGGACACGCGTCCGTCTCAGCAAACGCCGCAGACCGGCATCCTTTATCTTTGTCGGCCCGACCGGTGTCGGTAAAACCGAGCTTGTGAAAGTGCTGTCATCGGAGCTGTTCGATTCGACCGAACCGCTGATCCGACTGGATATGACGGAATATATGGAAAAGCACGCCGTTTCGAGAATGATCGGCTCGCCTCCGGGATATGTCGGATATGACGAAGCCGGTCAGCTCACCGAAAAGGTGCGCCGCAGACCGTATTCTGTGATTCTGTTCGACGAGATCGAAAAAGCACACCCCGATGTCATGAACCTGCTGCTGCAAATTCTTGATGAGGGTAATATCAATGACGCACAGGGCAGAACGGTGAATTTCGAAAACACGATTATCGTGATGACCTCGAACGCCGGAAGCACCGATAAATCCACAGGTGTCGGCTTCAACCGCACCGAGGAGGATATTTCCCGTGAGAAAGCAATGAAGTCGCTGAAAGAATTCCTGCGCCCGGAATTTGTGGGACGTGTGGATGAAATTATCGTCTTTAAGCCGCTGACGGTGGAGGATTATGCGAAGATTGCAGATCTGATGCTGCGAGAAATGGCGGAAGCGCTTGCGGAACAGAATATCATTCTCGACTGGGATGAGAAATCACTGTGCTGGATTGCAGAAAAAGCACATGGTCAGAAGTATGGTGCGCGTGATATCCGCCGTGTACTGCGCGATCATGTGGAGGATCCGATTGCCTCGTGTATCATCAACGGTACGATGAAAGGAAAGTCGCTGCATATTCGTGCGGCAGAAGACGGCATTACGGTAACGGATGCGGAAACGGATTAAATGAAACGAATACCGTCCTGATGCGTGGTCAGGACGGTATTTGATTGCATGGAAAAAAAGGGGGGTGCTGTCTTGGAACGAATCGTACATCCGATTCCGCCGGTTTATGATGCAAATGCAAGGATTCTGGTACTTGGGAGCTTTCCGTCTGTGAAATCACGCGAAGCGATGTTTTTCTACGGCCATCCGCAGAACCGGTTCTGGCGTGTGACAGCAGCCGTATTCGGAGAGGCTGTGCCGCAGGACATCTCCGAAAAGCGGAATTTTCTTCTGAGAAACGGCATTGCCGTCTGGGATGTGATTGCGTCCTGTGAGATTACGGGTTCTTCCGACAGCAGTATCCGGAATGTCATCGTCAATGACCTTTCGGAGATTCTGGAAACCGCTTCGATCCGGCATATCTTTGTCAACGGTGGGACAGCCGCGAAATACTATGCGAAATACCAGCTTCCGCTGACGGGCATCGAAGCGGTTACCCTTCCGTCCACCAGCCCTGCGAATGCGGCATGGACGCTTTCACGCCTGACGGAGGCGTGGAGCCAGATAAAAATCTCCGCAGAACCGTAAATATGACGGTGTTCTGCGGAGATTCTTTTATGATTTGGGTTTATAATTTTTCGTGAACAGCAGGTCGAGCCCTTTGAGCAGCAGCTCGTCATCCAGCAGAATTTCGTGTTTGCAGTGGGGGACGATCAGCGTAGAAAGACCGCCGCTTGCAACAATTTTTGCGGGATATCCGAGTTCATCCGTAATGCGGTCAATCAGTCCGTCAATTGCGGACGCATTGCCGTAGACCAGACCGCTCTGCATCGAGTCGATCGTGTTTCCGCCGATCACCTTTGCCGGCGCCTTGAGATGAATTTTCGGGAGCTGTGCGGCAGAATTTTCGAGGGATCCGAGGGCAATCTGCACACCGGGGAGAATCAGTCCGCCGATGAATGTACGGTTTTTGTCGATGACAGTCATCGTGGTTGCCGTACCCATGTCGATGATAATGACGGGTGCGCCGTAATCGTGGATTGCGGCGACGGCAGCCACCACAAGATCACTTCCGACCTGAGAGGGCTGATCCATCATAATATTGATGCCGGTTTTGATGCCCGGTCCGACAATCAGCGGTTCGATTCCGGTCAGCTTTTTGATTGCGAGGGCAAGCTTATCGGTAAGCGGCGGTACAACCGAAGAAATGATTGCGCCGTCGAGCTGTTCCGCGGAGATCCGGTGCAGTTCGAGTACCATCCGGCAGTCGATTGCATATTCCAGATCTGTTTTGGTATGACTTGTGTGCATTCGTTCGACGAATGTGACCTTATGGTCTACCACACAGCCGATTACGATATTGGTATTCCCGATGTCAATGGTTAAAATCTGCATAAAGGTAAAACTCCTTTTTCAGGATACTGACTGCGCGTATCAGTCAGCAGTTTTGATAAAACCGGCTTTTTTGAGAGCGGCACCGACCGCGCCTGTGAGAAATGCGGTTGCGGCAGCTTCAATCAGACAGTTTGTGGTTGCGAATGCACAGGCGAAGAGCCATGCATTTTCCGTCGAGATTCCCCATTCTGTCATCTGTGTCTGGAAAGCGTCATTGCCAAAGAAGAACAGGATAATTGCGCCGACGAAGAAGATTGTGTTGGCACAAGCTGCCGAAAGACCGGTGAGAATATAGCCTGCGACACCGATTTTTCTGGTTGCCTTTGCGACAAGTCCTGCGATGACGCCGGCAATCAGACGGGCAACCACACAGGTAATGAAGCAGAAAACGGGATTCAATGTCATCAGGAATACGCCCAGCGCGGACATTCCGAAGCATTGAATAAAGCTGGCGACACCAAACAGCAGTGCAAGGAATACTGCCGGCCCGAATCCGCAGGTAACTGCACCGATTGCGACGGGCAGCATCAGGAACGAGATTTCGACCGCACCGACCTTGAGAAACCCAAGGGGTGTGAACGCCATCACGATGACGAGTGCGGAAAGCAGGGCTGTGACAACCAGCTTATAAGTTTTTGTGTTCGTATTACGCATAAAAAATGCCTCCTCCATGTTATTATTCTCGAATCAGAGATACAATACGCGGACACGGACATCGGAATTTCGGATTTGACGGGTATGGCGCATGGAATCCTGTATGGTACGGGTATTCCTGCATTGCCGCCGTTTTCATCCGAGCATAGTATACCATATTGTGAAAGATTTGTCAAGGATTATTTTTTGCGGGCAAAATCTACATTTAGTATAGAATCATATGGGTTATACAAAACAACCTGAAAATTTGTTGGAGTTTCTTCCGAAAATCATAAAAATTCGTAGGTTTCCCTCTTGCAATTTTGAAAGAAATGTGGTAGAATAGGATGATACTCTGCGGTCTGTGTGCCGCAGCATCCGAATCTTATCTTTCCACGAATAACAGGAGGATTTCCCCATGAATTTCGGCTACTTTGATTTTAAGAAGAAAGAGTATGTCATTACGCGCCCCGATACACCGGCGGCATGGTCCAATTATCTCGGTGATCCGGAATACGGTGCGATTATTACCAATAACGCAGCAGGCTACAGCTTTGTAAAAAGCGGTGCGAACGGAAGAATCGGAAGATTCCGTTTTAATTCCATGATGTCGCTTCCGGGAAGATATATCTATCTCCGCGACAGCGAAACAAAGGATTTCTGGTCTGCCTCGTGGCAGCCGGTCGGCAAGCCGCTCGACCAGTACAAGTGCGTCTGCCGCCACGGTACGGCATATACCGTCATCACCTCCGAGTATGCCGGAATCGAGTCCGAAACCACCTATTATGTGCCCGATACCTATGAAGTCTGGCAGTGTAAAATCACCAACCGCTCCGATCGTTCGCGGACGCTTTCTGTCTTCGGTTTCATCGAGTTTACGAATGAAAGCAATTACAGCCAGGATCAGGTCAATCTCCAGTACTCCCTCTTTATCTCCCGTACAAGCCTTGAGGGCGGAAACTGTATCGTCCAGCATATCAATGAAAACAGCGGAAAGGATGAAAACGGTTCGAACCATATGGAGCGTTTCTTCGGTATGGTTGGTGCGCCGGTTCAGTCCGCAAACGGCAGTCTCGATCATTTTATCGGTGCTTATCGTACCTATTCGAATCCGATTGCAGTCGAAAACGGCGTCTGTGACGGGATGATGAACTATAACGCAAATTCCTGCGGTGCGCTCCAGTCTGAAATCACGCTTCAGCCCGGTGAAACCCGCACTCTGATTTATGTTTTTGGCCAGCGCAATGCCGCAGAAGCCGCCGAGATTCTGAAGAAATATGAAACGGTTGAAACCGCGGATCAGGAGATTACGAAGCTGCGCGACTACTGGCATGAGCAGCTCTCGCACTTCGAGGTCGAAACACCCTCCGAGGAATTCAACAATATGGTTGGCGTCTGGAATGCATATCAGTGCTATATTACCTCGATCTGGAGCAGAGCGGCTTCCCTCATCTATTGTGGTGAGCGAAACGGCTACGGCTACCGCGATACCGTTCAGGATATTCAGGGTATTATCCACCTCAATCCCGAAATGGCACTCGATAAAATCCGCTTTATGCTTTCCGCACAGGTTGATAACGGCGGCGGTCTTCCGCTCGTGAAATTCACCCACAATGCCGGACATGAAAATACGCCCGATGATCCTGCATATGTCAAGGAAACCGGCCATCCGTCGTATCGTGCGGATGATGCATTGTGGCTGTTCCCGACGATCGTGAAGTATATCGGCGAGAGCGGCAATCAGGCTTTCCTGGATGAGGTCATTGTCTATGCAAACGGCGGCGAGGACAGCGTATATAACCACTTGAAGCGTGCCATCAACTTCTCGATGGAGCGTCTGGGTTCCCACAATATGCCTGCCGGTCTGCACGCGGACTGGAACGACTGTCTGCGTCTCGGCGCAAAGGGCGAGTCTACGTTTGTTGCGTTCCAGCTCTACTATGCAATCCTTGCGATGAAGGATATGGCGGAATATCAGAAGGATACCGAATATCTTGCATACCTCGAGCGGATTCAGGCGGATCTGGCGGATATCCTCGAAAAATGCTGGGATGAGGACAGATTCATCCGCGGTATTCGTGAGGATGGTACGATTGTCGGTGCGAAGAATGACCCGGAAGCGAATATGTGGCTGAACCCCCAGAGCTGGTCGGTCATTTCCCGTTTCGCAAGCAAGGATCAGGCGGAAACCGCAATGGAAAGCGTCCATCGGATTCTCAATACCCCGTATGGCGCAAAGCTTCTGGAGCCACCGTATGTCGATCATTATTTTGACGGTGCGCTGATGCATATCTTCAATCCCGATACAAAAGAAAACGGCGGTATCTTCTCCCAGTCTCAGGGCTGGCTGATTCTGGCGGAATCGCTGCTGGGTCACGGCAACAGAGCCTTCGAATATTTCATGGAAAGCTCTCCTGCCGCGATGAATGATAAGGCAGAAATCCGCGTGATGGAGCCGTATGTCCATGGCCAGTTCACCGAAAGCAAGCGTTCTCCGTTTGCCGGCCGTTCTCATGTTCACTGGCTGACCGGCACCGCTTCGACAGTCATGGTCGGCTGTGTCGAGGGTATCTGCGGTATGCGTACAGAGCTGGGCGGACTGCGGATTGACCCGTCGATCCCGTCTGACTGGGAAAGCTTCCGGATTCGTAAGCTGTTCCGCGGAAAGTGGCTGAATATCACCGTTTTGAACCCTGACCATGTACAGTGCGGTGTGAAGTCGATGACAGTCAACGGTGCGGAAGCTGCGGATAATTTCCTCGCAGCGGATGCGCTTGCAGAGAATAACGAAATCGTAGTGGTACTTGGATAATCGAATCAAGAAAAAATGAACCCATGCGGCGTGATGGATGCCGTATGGGTTCTGTTTATTTATATGGAGTTTTGCGGTCTGTTAAGCCGAGAATATAGTCGGTACTGGTATGATAAAGTTTGGCAAGCTGAATGATAATTTCTACCGGTACGTCTCGTAATCCGCGTTCATATTTTGAATACAGAGACTGGTCACAAAAAAGATAATCTGCAATTTCCTGCTGTGTTTTGTCATGATCTTCGCGGAGATTTCGGATTCGTACAAACATAATATCACCTCATTTTTATTATAAATCAAATTTTAAAAAGCACTTGACAAATAGGACAATATGTCCTATAATATATTTAGGACGTATTGTCCTAAATATATTCGGAGGTGTAAATTATGTCTTTTTGTAAAAAATGCGGAGCACAGCTCGCGGAGGATTCCGTGTTTTGCGGGAAATGCGGCTGTAAGCAGACCGAATCTGCGCCTGCAGTGGAGGAGAAAAGAGAAGCACCATGGGAAACCAAGAAGGCTGAATCACCCAAAGAACAAATTTGGGGGTTTAGCAATAAGGCAATTACTACCTATGGTATTACAATTGCTGCACTTGTGGTTATGATGCTTTTGGTCATCGTTTATATAAATGGTCAGATTGAATCGTTAATGGAATATAGCTGGCGATTTGAGACCGAAATCCGGAAGCTGACTTCAATCAGAAACTGGACTTCTGCATTTGAGTTGGCTTTAATTGGCGCAATGTTATGGCGATGTGTTTTGACAAAACGGAATTATCTGAAAGTGGGAGATGGCTTTATTCAGGGTGTCTCTTGTCTGAAAGTTGGATTTACTACTGTGGATGTCCATAATCTTCCTATTCGTTCGATTCGTGAAGTGTATTCTAAGAATAAAGATATGCTGATTGTGAAAGCGGATAAAGAATACGTGTTCTTAATTGAAAATGCCGAAAGTGCCCATACTGCAATCTATCGTCAGCTTGAAAAAAGGTAATTGCCTCAAATCTGCCTGATAGCAAATCAAAAAAAGCCGATGCCGTCCCTGTGAAAGTACAGGGGGCATCGGCTTTTTTGCAGGCGGAAACTGCCGGGAGGAAAATGTGAAAGCTGTCCAAATTGCTTGACGGAATCAGAAAAGTGTGATATAATAACAACAACTGCAGCCCATTCGCTGTAAATCCTAAATCGGAGGCGTCCACCTATGAACAAACAGCCCTATTACCTGACAACCGCCATTGCCTATACCTCGCGCAAGCCCCATATCGGCAATACCTATGAAATTGTGATGACCGATGCGCTTGCCCGATTCCGCAGAATGCAGGGCTATGATGTATTTTTCCTGACCGGAACCGATGAACATGGTCAGAAAATCGAAGAAATCGCAAAAGAAACCGGTATCACTCCACAGGAACACGTCGATAAAATCGCCGGAGAAATCCGTGCGATCTGTGATATGCTCGGCGCATCCTATGACCGCTTTATCCGTACAACCGATGATTATCATGTCAAGGCGGTTCAGGATATCTTCCAGCGTCTTTATGATCAGGGCGATATCTATAAAGGGGAGTATGTCGGAAAATACTGTACTCCCTGTGAAAGCTTCTGGACCGAATCTCAGCTTGTGGATGGGAAATGTCCCGACTGCGGCAGAGATGTCCGTGACGCCAAGGAAGAAGCCTACTTCCTGAAGCTTTCGAAATATCAGGACTGGCTCGAGGAATATATCGAACAGAATCCCGATTTCATTTATCCCGAATCCCGTAAAAAGGAAATGCTCAACAACTTCATCAAGCCCGGTCTTCAGGATCTTTGTGTTTCCCGTACAACCGTGAAATGGGGCATTCCGGTTCCGTTCGATCCGAACCATGTCATCTATATCTGGATTGATGCGCTCTCGAACTATATTACTGCGCTCGGATATGACGCGAACGGAAATCACGATGCGCTTTATCAGAAATACTGGCCCGCGAATGTTCACGTCATCGGAAAGGACATCGTGCGCTTCCACAGCATTTATTGGATTATTATGCTGCATATGCTGGGCGCGCCGCTCCCGAAACAGATCTTCGGTCATCCGTGGATGCTGTTTGGTGCGGATAAGATGAGTAAATCGCGCGGCAATGTCATTTATGCAGATGAGCTGGTGGAGCGATTCGGCGTGGACGCAGTCCGCTATTATCTGCTGTCCGAGATGCCGTTTGCATCCGATGGCTCGATTACCTACGAGACAATGATCGAGCGGTTTAATTCCGATCTTGCCAATACGCTCGGCAATCTCGTGAACCGTACTGTGGCGATGGTGAATCAGTATTTTGACGGCGCAGTACCGGATGCTGAACTGATTGCATCTGCGCCGGACGAAGAATGTGACGCGGATCTCAAGCGTGTTGCAGAAGAAACCGCACCGAAACTGACGGCAATGCTGGATGCATTCCGTGTCAGTGATGCAGTTGATGCCGTGATGGAGCTTGCACGCCGCTGCAATAAGTATATTGACGAAACAACGCCATGGGTGCTGGCAAAGGCACCGGAATCCCGTGCACGGCTTGCGAAAGTAATGTACAACCTCTTGTCAGGTATCCGGATGATCGGCGGTCTGATTGCACCGTTCATGCCGGAGACCGCAGAAAAGATTCTGCGTCATACGCCGCAGAACGCTTCCGCGGAAACAGAAGCGGAAATCAGAAAATACGAGAAGTTTGATGGTATGGTGCAGTACGGCGCGGCAGTCGGTGAAGCAAAACCGCTGTTTGTCCGTATGAATGCAGCAGAACTGATGAAGGAGCTTCAGGCGATTCAGGAAGCTGCCGCAAAGGCCGCAAAGCAGGCGGAAGCTGCAAAGACGGAGCCGTTTGCGGAAGAAATCGGAATCGAAACCTTTGCACAGTCCGATCTCCGTGTTGCAGAAGTTGTTTCCTGTGAAAAGGTAAAGAAATCGAATAAGCTGCTTTGTCTCCAGGTCTTTGACGGCGTTTCACAGCGTCAGGTCGTTTCCGGTATTGCGAAATGGTATGCACCGGAGGATTTAGTCGGAAAGAAGATTCTCCTTGTCGCAAACCTCAAGCCCGTGAAGCTTTGCGGAGTGGAGAGCAACGGTATGATCTGTGCGGCAGATCTCCCCGACGGAAGCTGTAAGGTGCTGTTTGTCGATGGAGATATCCCCGCCGGTGCACGCCTGCACTGATTGATAGGGCGATGTGAGCGTATGGAGCGGCTGGGTGCCGTAATGTATAACCGCACGGCGGCTTGGAATGGCTGTCATGTGATATCACCTCTTTGATATAGCCTATGAGGCGGAAAGGAATTATATGAAACATCGTAAATTCTATGCAAAGATTACCGCAATGGCTGCGGCAGGCAGTATCCTTTTCTCTACGGCAGGCCATCTCGGCACAGTTGCAGCAGATTCTTCCGAGCTTGTGCTGCGTATGGATGTCGAGGATACCTATCTCACAGAATCGGCGCTCGCACAAAGTGGTGCGGTGCTGAATGGCGCACTCTTCCTCGATCATTATGACGGGATCGCTTCGATGCAGGTCACATTGGATTCTTCTGCACCGCTGACGATAGTCAACGGCGGATTTACTGTTCCGGAATTATTCGTGGGCTTTGACGCGAATAATACTGCGGATGACTCGGAGTATGTTCAGGATTCAACGGAAGACGCAAGCGTGCATAATGTCGCACTCTGGTATGGCGGAGATTTCCCCTATCAGAATGGTGTGATCGCATCGGACGGTACTTCCTTCCTCTCCTATCAGATCCGGATTCCCCAGGGTACAAAGGCAGGCGTTTATTACTGCTATGTCAAGGACGGCTATGAAACCAATATCGCCGGTCAGAAGGAATACTATACTTATATTTACAGCGAAGATGCCGAAGTACCGTTTACGACGAAGCCGGCAAAAATTCTGGTGGAACCGGATGTGCTGAAAGGCGATGTCAACTGTGACGGACTGATTACCGCGGATGACGCGAATGCTGCACTGCTCTACTATCTGAGCGATATGATGGGCGGTACAAAAGAAGAATGCAATCAGGCGTTCGGAACACCGTATGTCAATACCGCATTCCGTGCGGCGGACGTCGTTTCGGATTCCACGATTACAGCGGATGATTCCACGAAAATTCTCCACTATTATCTGGAAGCAATGATGGGCGATACCCCGAACTGGGATGATCTCTGAGCAGTTGTTTATCGGAATCGGGAAAAGAAGGCGGTATGGGCGTGACGCACATACCGCCGCTTTTGCAAGTGCTAAATATCCGATTGAAAATTGATATATTTCGTATAAGATTCACATATTTTAGATATCTTTCAAAAAATCCGAAAAAATGCTTGACATTTGGTCGGCAACGTGCTATAATAATAAAGCTGGTTACGGAGGATGAAACCGAAACCATACAGCGTGCTGGTGTAGCTCAGTTGGTAGAGCAGCTGATTTGTAATCAGCAGGTCGGGGGTTCGAGTCCGTCCACCAGCTCCAATTGCATATGGGAGAGTTCCCGAGTGGCCAAAGGGGGCAGACTGTAAATCTGTTGCTTTCAGCTTCGGT
>JAFXIC010000025.1 GCA_017533485.1 Oscillospiraceae bacterium | reverse complement strand
GGTACGCGCGTTCGGGTACGGTGCAGTAGACGAGAGGTGGGGATGAGTTGGAAGGGGGTACCAGGGGGAACCCCTGAAGGGGAGGAGAGAATGCGCGGGAGCGCTCTTTCCTCCCCTATGGGTGTCCCCCTTGGTTATTTTCACGGATATAAAAAGAATGAGGAGGACAAAAGAAAGAGGAATGTTCGAGCGCCGCTCTCACATCTCCCCCTTAACCCTATGGTTTTCCCCCTTGGTTATTTTCACGGATATAAAAAGAATGAGGAGGACGAAAAAAGAGAAATGTTCGAGCAATGCGCTCACGTCTCCCCCTTGGTTTATTTTACGAATAAAAATGCCGCATCCCCCAAAAAAGGATGCGGCATCTGTATGCTCTTTATTCTGTTGTCGGCTCAAGTACCGCATAGTCCCCGTCTTCACGGCGATATACAACATTCGTTGCACCCGTCTCCCCGTTCATGAAAAGGAAAAATGCGTGACCCAGCATATTCATTTGCAGAATCGCTTCCTCTACACTCATCGGGTGGAGCCGGAAAGACTTGTGACGAATGACATTGTACTCGGTCTGTTCCTCTACAACATCCGCAAAGCCCTCAGAAAGTGCGGTTTCCTTGATGCGCTTGCCCAGCCGTGTTTTATTGCGGCGGATCTTGCGGATAATCTTGTCGATTGCGGAATCGAGCGCGTCATTCTTGTCGGCAGCACTCTGCTCAGCACGATAAATCATACTTCCGGCTTTTACAGTCAGCTCCAGCACGATTTGACCGCGTTGTTCAGCAAGGGTGATTTTAGCTTCCGCTTCGTCCTCAAAGAATTTGTCGAGCTTCTGGTCCAGTTTCTTTTCGGCATAATCCGTAAAGCTGGAACCGATTTGAATCTTTTTTGCCATAATGTTCAGTTTCATGTGCAATCCTCCTTGTTCACCGAAAGCTAGCTTTCGGTTTCTGATATTATTATATCACATCTTCGCCAAAATTGTCAAGTGTTTTGGTAAAAATTTGTGTAGAAAATCGGTGAAACTTTTGTGACATTATGTCCAAGCGCGAACGTCCAGAAGCCGGATATCCTTCATCATCGAATCTTCGGTGATCGGGAATTCTTCACAGTAATCTGTTGAGAGATATTTTTTGTTGTCATCGGCAAAGACCGTCACGATTGTTTGATCGCCGCCGATGCGGTCGCCGGCGAGGAGACAGCCCAACAGGTTTGCGCCGGAGCTGATTCCGACACCAAGCCCGAACTGCCGCGAGAGTGCCTGTGCCATGCGGATGCTGTCGATATCGTCCACGGATACAATTCCAGTGGATTCTTCGAGCTTGAGGATGGGCGGAATAAATTCATCCGAGATGCCCTGGATGCGATGTTTTCCGACCTTAGTGCCGGTAGAGAGTGTTGGGGAATTGAGGGGTTCGAGCGGGAATATCGCACAATCCGGATTGACCGTCCGAAGCCGTCTGCCGATGCCCATGACCGTACCGCCGGTACCGACGCCGGCAACGACTGCGTCAGCAGTTTTTCCGATTTGGGAAAGCTGGCTTATGATTTCAAGTCCTGTTGTTTCGAAATGCGCTTCCGCGTTGTCCTCATTCGAGAACTGGCGCGGGAGGAAGACATTCCCATTCTTACCGAAATCCTCGGTAAGGGAGATTGAGCCGAGGAAGCCGCCCTGATCTGCGGAGACAAGACGAACCTCTGCGCCATAGCTTTTGATGAGGTTTCTTCGTTCGATACTCATCCAGTCCGGCATATAGATGACGACGGGGTTGCCGAGCGCCGCACCCATCGCAGAGAATGCGATACCGGTATTTCCGCTGGTTGCTTCCGCGATATAGTCACCCGAATGGATCTGACCGGTTTCATAGGCTTTTTTGAGCATATAGAATGCGACACGGTCTTTGATGCTTCCGCTCAGGTTATAAGCTTCTGCTTTCGCGTAGATACGGCGGAGTGCACCGCGGTATTCCAGTGTGATTTCGAGCATCGGAGTATGGCCGACGAGTGGTGCAAGCCGCTGAAATGCATCCGATGCTGACAGATTCCGATTCAAGAGAAAGCCCCCTTATGAGTTTGAATTCACATACTGTTTCAGTATATCACATTCGCGCTGAAAATGCAACAGTTTCCGGCATGAAAATTATCCGGAGCATCGGGCTGCCTCCTCACGAAGGAAAGGATCGTCATAATCGAAGGTAAAGGTACGGAAAGCATTGATGACGACCGTATCCTCCAGCAGACTCAGGCGGGGGGATTTTGTGCCGTAGTTCATATGAACATGGCCGTGGATAAAGAATTTCGGATGATATTGTTCGATGAGGGGGCGGAATGCAGAAAATCCCTGATGACAGACATCCGTACCGTCATGAAAATGCTCTGCCGGCGCGTGGGTCACGAGGATATCGAAGCCGCCTGCACGCCATATTTTTAATTTTAACCGGCGGATGCGCCGCTGCATCTGGGCATTGGTATACTGATGCGCGCCGGGGCGGTAGCGCATGGAGCCGCCGAGTCCGAGGATGCGGACGCCGTTTACGACATAAATATCGTCCTCGATGGAAAAACAGCCGTCGGGTGGGGTATCGGCATATTTTTCATCGTGGTTGCCATGGACATAAAGGAGCGGGACATTGGAAAAGGTTTCGACGAACGAGAGATAATGGGGATTGAGGTCGCCGCAGGAGATGATGAGGTCAAGCCCCTTGAGCTTATCGGGCGTATAGTGATCCCAGATGGATGCGGATTCGACATCCGCCATAACCATAATTTTCATAGGTAAGAAGCCCTTTCCTGAAATTTCGAATCGTTCTCTTTTTTTCTTTGCCGGATATGCGCCGGACAGCGGGATCAGGAGAGATGTTCCAGCCCGTGATGGGCAACGAAGCTCCGGCATCCCTCGTTCAGTTCGCTGATATCGGGAATTCTGCCCTTGATATTGTCACAGAGCCAGTCTGCACGAATAATCTGATCGGGCGTCAGAACCTGATTTTCCTCCGCGATACAGCGCCCGTCCTTTGCAAACAGTGCACCCGTAAAGGGCTGGTAGCGGTTCTCCGCCAGCAGGTCTTTCATGACGCCGATTAACCGCTGTGTACCGACGGGGAGGTGGCTCGAACAGGCCAGATCAATTGCACCCGAGGAAAAGCCCCAGTAATAATTGAGTGCTTGTTTTTCGTTTTCGTTCGCGTCATTTTTCCATGCGCCGATCAGAACCGAGCGCACCAGCTCCTCATAAAGCCGTCCCCAGTTCCAGACCGGTGCGGCAAGACGGAACGAGATATTATCACAAATCCCGTACAGCCCGAAATCCATATCGTCCGAAAGCGGTGCATTGATATCGCGGTTGGAAACGATGTCGATTCCCTTTTCGCGGAATACGGCAACCGGATCGTGATTTTCGATGGATGACCAGTCGAGATAGACCATCGCACGGGGATTGACGAGCTTTACGCCGAGTGCGAAGGCATTCACGGACGCCGGTACACCGAGAATGGGATAATCCGCGACATAGCCGATGCGTTCGGATTCGGTCATCGCGCCGGCGATCATACCGGCGAGGAATTTCGCCTCGTAAATCCGGAGATAATAGGTTCGGAGCTGGCGATAGGCATTGTTGACCGAACAGTTGATGATGATGGTATCGGGGTGGGCGACTGCCATCCGCATACTGACGGCATGATAAGCCGGAGAGGTGGTGAAGATCACACGGCAGCCATCAGAGATTGCCTGTTCGATGATTGTTTCCGCAGCGTCCGGTGTGGAGATAAAGGAAACGGTTGTAATCGCGTCACCGAATGCATCTTCAATATACCGCCGTCCGATTTCATGGTTATAGGTCCAGCTGGAGAAGCTGGGATCCTTGGGGTAGAGGAATGCGATTTTCAGCGGTGCGGAGCCGACAAGATTTCCAAGCGGCAGAATTTTTGTCAGCGAAGCTTTTCGGGAAGCATCTGTCGGGGAAAGGATATGGGAGGTCGGATTCTCCTCCGCGAGCACGAGGAATTCTGTCCACACACGGTCAATCTTCATACGGATTTCGGCAGAAGAAAGCTTGCTGAGGGCGGGATAGCCATAGATTTCGAGGAAGCGTAAGAATGCGTCGCCGGCAACAAGCGGAAGCCGCTGACCATTTTTCGAAAAATAGTGCTGTTCGAAGACGGAGTAGAGGAATTTGACGTCATGTCGTAAATCATCCGACCACGGACAGGGCTTTCCCGTTACAGGATCTATGGACGGGATTGCCGCAAGAAGACGCGGAAATCCGCCGACGATGGACATCTCGATTTCATAAAGCTCGGTTTCGCGATGGAATTCCATGAATTCGGAATAGAGCTGATGTTCGGTGCTGTCGGTGAGGCGGGGAAGTACACGCGTCACAACAGCGTCAATGGTGACTGCGCCGAAATATTTGGAAACGCTGACGCGCTTATTGCCCTCGATGACATAGAACCGCTGCATAAATTCGAGTACGGTAATCGGATCGCGCAGCCCCTCCTCCTGTACGCTGTCACACAGCAGCGACCATTTCGTACTGAACTCGGTATCCTGCCCCAGCAGCGGCATAAAGTTCGATGCAAAGGCAGTGGTACGTTCTTCGGATGCGGTTCCCGCGATCAGCGAGATCGGAATTTCAGTTCTTCCGATGAGGATACGGGAAACCTCGGGGGAGGAGCGGAGAAGATCCTCCAGCACCGGAAGATAGGGATAGGTACCGTGCGAAACGGACTGACGATATTGTTTTTCGCCCATTTTCAGGGCTTTTGCATAATCTTGGTAGGACAAGAATCACGCCTCCTTTTTGAAATTGCATAGCGTCGGAGATTGGATAGAGCGGATCGGATGTTGCGATCGGTAGTGTGACAGAACCATGTGGAAAGAATGGATTGGCGTCAGGACTTGTGCGGCACGGACGGAGCACCAAGCCGGATATCATCAGGCTTCTTTTGGGAGCGGGAGGGGATGAGATACCTCCGGAGAAAGCTTTGATGGATTGCGGAATTCGAAAAGCAGTACCGCCGATCCGAGGAGCAGCACCGAAGTTGCGGCAAGTCCGCCCTCGATTCCGAAGGCACCGCCGCTGATGAAGTTCATGCCTTCGACCGCAGAAAAACGGAAAATTGTCGTGTCGATGGTCATGCCGCTGACTTCGATGCCGAAAAGATTGCCCTGTGCACAGTTCCAGAGTGAATGCAGGGCGGATACCATCCAGATATTATCGGTTCGCAAAAAGAGGAGTGCGGAAAATACGCCGAATAGGAACAGGTTGACAAATCCGAGGATGGAGGTATTGGGATTTGCGAGATGGAGTGCCGTAAATACGCCGCCGCTGATCAGAATCGAAACCCAGGGGCTGCGGTATACGCCGAGTCCGCAGAGCAGCTGGCTGCGGCAGAGCACTTCTTCGCTCATGCCCTGGAGCACCCATCCGAAGAAATAAACCGCAAGACTGCCCCATGCGATCGGTTCCGCAATGCCTTGATATGTCATTGCGCCGAATGCTTTTGCGAGCATCACAGCGCCGCCGAGCATTGCCGTACCCAATACCATGCCGATCAGATACTGGAAAACAGCGTTTTGTTTCGTAAAGCCCATTGCACGGAGCGAGCGTTTTTCGATCTTACAGCAGTAGAGAACGGAACAGATTGTACTGAATGCGGTGGAATAGAGCATCGGGAGTGTCGCATCCGAAGAAAAGCCGAGGATGGTTATGACGATCATGCCAAGCATCTGGCCAAAGAACATCACGACGAAAAAGAACAGGATAACCAGCCATATATTCTGGGGATAATTCTTTGTCGGGACAGATTGGGTGCGCTGGAAGGTGCGGGCGGTAAAATGGAGGGACGGGTCAAATTTCATGCAGAAAGCTCCTTTGCTTCAATGAGATTGGTACTTTCATCATAGCATTTTTTCGATTGGATGTCAAGTACGGGGCTTTCGGCGCATATACTGGAACATGATGCGTAAACGTGCGCAGAAAGCGAGGTTTTCAAGATGAACCAACAGGAATTTGCTGATACGTCACGCCGCTATCGGGAGGAGCTGCTGCGGATGTATCAAAGCCAGAGTATGACGCCGCCGCCAAGACCCGAGCCGCCAAGACCTGAGCCACCTAGACCCGAACCACCAAGACCTGCACCGCTAAGACCCGAGCCGCCAAGACCCGAACCGCCGCGACCCGAACCGCCGATGCCGCCGCAGCCGAGGGCGGAGCTCGAAGCGGCAGTTGTCCGTGACGCGGAAATTCTCTCGGATACCGAGCCGTATATGGGCACAATCCGGGTTCGTGTCACAACCGCAAAGGGTGCAAGACCGGTCAGCGGTGCAACGGTGGTGATTACGAAGGAGGACGCAGCAGGCGTCGAGGAGCTCTTATCGCTTCAGGTGACCGGTCAGAGCGGTGAGATCACAAAGGTTGCTGTTCCGTCGCCGCCGCCGAGTCCGGACCAGCGGAAACCGGAAGCGTTTCACTATGATATTACGGTATTTGCGGTGGGATACTACCGGGAGACAAGTAAGAATGTACCGGTATTTCCGGATATTGTGTCGATCCAGAGCTTTGACCTGATCCCGCTGCCCGCAGGCGCGGAGGATACACAGGTTGCCGGTGCTCTGACCTTTTATAATACGATGCCGCGCGATTAGGGCGAAAGGGGGAAGTATCGCCGTGCTGACAGGGGAACCGTTTATTCCCGAAACCATTACCGTCCATCTCGGAAAGCCGGATTCGGAGGCTGAGAATATCACGGTATCGTTTCCCGAATATGTAAAGAATGTTGCGTCCAGCGAAATCTATCCGACATGGCCGGAGAATGCGCTGCGTGCAAATATTTATGTGATTGTGTCATATGTCTTAAACCGGATCTATACCGAATGGTACCGGTCGAGAGGCTATTATTTTGATGTCACGAATTCGACACAGTACGATCAGGCATTTGTATACGGCAGAGAAATCTTTGAAAATATCAGCGATCTGGTGGATGAGCTTTTTACCTATTATATCCGCCGCGAGGATGCCGTAGAACCGATGTTTGCAGCCTTCTGTGACGGCGTTTCGGTGAGCTGTGCCGGACTGTCACAGTGGGGAACGGTGGAGCTTGCCAATGAGGGAAAAACACCGTATGAAATCTTAAAGTATTATTATGGGGATAATATTGTACTCGAAAAAGCAAAGGATATCCGGACGGCAACCCCGACTTATCCGGGTGCTGTACTGCGTGACGGGGAAGTGGGACGGGATGTCCAGACGATCCAGACCCAGCTAAACCGCATTTCCGGTAATTTTCCTGAGATTCCGAAGCTTCCGGAGATTGATGGAATCTACGGCTTCCAGCTCACGGATGCGGTACGGACGTTCCAGAAAATTTTTAATCTCCCACAGACCGGAGAGGTGGACGAAAGTACATGGTACCAGCTTTCCTATATCTATACCAGCGTCAAGCATCTTGCGGATCTTCAGTCGGAGGGTCTGAGCATCGAGGAGATTACGCGTGATTTTCCGGAGGTGCTCAAGGAGGGCGATACCGGTAAAAATGTGCGTTCTTTCCAGTACTATCTTGCGGTTGTCGGTGCATACTATGCATCAGTATTACCGATACAGATCAATGGTGTATATGACGCGGAAACAACCGCTTCTGTGAAATCCTTCCAGCAGACCTATGGACTGCCGCAGACCGGAATTATGGATCGCCGGACATGGAATGATCTTTATGCGGCATATGCCGGAATTCTGGAATCCCAGCCCTCGGAAGCCTGTGTACGGCTCTATCCGAATCAGGTGCTTCGGGAGGGCGTTTCCTCGGATAATGTCCGGATTTTACAGCAGTATCTTACCTATATCTCCCAGTTCGACAGTGCGGTTCCGGCGGTGACCGATACCGGTTATTTCGGGCCGCTGACGAGAACGGCGGTACAGGCGTTCCAGCGTGAATATGGTCTGAATGTGACGGGCGTTGTCGGTGCCGTCACATGGGATGCGATATCGGGGATTTATTCAGAAATCCAGTGCGGTGCGGGGAAACGTCCCTATCAGGCACCCGGCTATATCATCAAATAACGGTATCGCCAATGGATATGGCGATAAGGAGGAATCTATGGTTTATACCGACGCGCAGAAAAAAGCGCATATTCAAGAAATTTCCGAGCTGCTCTATCAGATTGCGCTGCGTGACGGCAGCATTCCTGCGGTAGTGCCGTCCGAGGAATATACGCCCGAACTTGCACTCGCGGTGCGGGCATTTCAGGAATCCTATGATCTTCCCGTTACCGGCGAGATTGATACGGCGACATGGGATAAGATTGCGGCGGTCTTTCACGCGCTGACGGATGCACCGGTACCGCTTGTGATTTTCCCGTCGGGGAATTTTATCTTACAGCAGGGCGACCGCGGAGAGCTGGTTTATTTTGTACAGATTATGCTGAATCTTCTGGCACGCCGCTACCGTAATCTCTATATGCTGACGCCGAACGGAGAATATGACGACCAGACCGCCGACGCCATGCGGCGTTTCCAGCAGATTGCGAATCTCCCCGAAACCGGCATCGTGGACCGCACGACATGGAATCATCTGGCAGCGTTTGTGAATCAGCTCAGGCTCAGTATCTAGGGCAATCCCGCACAAAGCTTGTGCGGAAGATGCGAAGTCAGATCCCCCCCGATACCGCTTCGTTCCTTACATACCCGCAAGGGAGGTGCGTCCGGAACAGCTTTTTGCGGTATCGGGGATTTTGATGGAAAGGCGGTGAACGGGAAGGATGCGGAAGGGAGAGAAATATTCGCTGCTCTCGGACAGGTGGTTCCGGATCATTGTGAGCAGCGGTGTGATTTTACTGACGGCGGCATTTGTGATCCTGCGGTACGAGGGATTTTTCCGGATGCTCGGCGTTTTGCTTTGCACATTGCGTCCGCTGCTGCTGGGGGGGCTGTTCGCACTGGTGCTGAACCGACCGTACCGCCGCTTTCTGCATGACTTTACGGTACTTTCCGAAAAAAGAGCGAAGCCTTTTCCGGATCGTCAGCTTCGGTGTGCGGCGATTACGGCGAGTGTGCTGCTGACATTGCTGATTCTGACGGGGATTGTCTGTATTCTGCTGCCGCAGCTGGTGGACTCGGTGGTGATGCTGACGGAGAATTTACAGTTCTATCTGAGCAATGCATCGGGGCTGCTGACGCGGATTTCAGGAAAATGGCTGCCGGATGGTGCGGCGGCGGAAGCACAGCTGACTGCGCTGCGCAAAGAGCTTTCCGGGATTCTGCCGCGGCTGATGGAGAAATTATATACCGGTACCGCAGGCGTACTCGAATGCCTGCTGGACGTCGGAATCGGCGCGGTATTTTCGGTATATCTGCTGGCGGACAGTGTACGGCTGAAGCGTCAGGCGGTTCAGGCTGCGGAGCGGATCTTCCGGCGGGAACGGACAAGCAGTCTTCTGAAAACGATGCGGCTGGTCGGAACCACATTCGAACGCTTCTTTACCTCCCAGCTGACGGAAGCCTTGATTCTCGGCGTGCTGTGTCTGATCGGGATGCTGATCTTCCGGTTCCCCTATCCGCTGCTCATCAGCGTCATAATCGGGCTGACCAATATCGTGCCGTATGTGGGGCCGGTTGTGGGGACGATTCCGTGTATGCTGATTATTCTGCTTGCGGAGCCGCGGATGGCAATCTGGTTTCTGATATTCGTGGTGGTGCTCCAGCAGGTCGAGAGCAATTTCATTTTCCCGCGGATTGTCGGGAAATCCGTGGGGCTTCCGCCGGCATGGGTGCTTGCAGCAATCATTGTCGGAGGGGGGCTGTTCGGCGCGGCAGGTATGCTGCTTGCCGTACCGCTGACGGCAGTCATTTATGCCGTGCTGTTCGGGGAGGAGCGTGAATCGGGCGGCTGAATCACCTTTTTTGCGCATAATTTTTCTGATTCGCGGATTCGACAGATTTCGCGGTAAGCCTGCGGTATAATAACAATTGGGTTGCTTTGTAAATTTGCCCGGAAAGAGGAATGATTATGCGACTGGTCGATCAAATGTTTCAAAAACCACAGGCTGTACAGGCAGTCAGGCTGATAATTTGTGCGCTGTCCGCCTGTCTGATTGCGTCCGCAAGACTCGGGGGTGTACTGATTCCGCTCCCGACAGCCTTTGCCGCCGCCTTACCGCCGATGTATGCCTTAGTGATGCTGGCAGGAAGTCTCTTTACGTATTTCCTGAGCGGAAGCATCTCCTATGCGCCGATGCTGATTTGTGCGCTGGTACTGGCGGTGCTCGCACGCTGGGTGCTTGGGGAGCGGAATCGTCCGCTGCTCGCGGCGTCGATTGCGGGGACAAGTACACTGATCTCGGTGGTGATGTTCGGGTTTGCAGGCCTTGTGGAAGGGGCAGACTGGATGGTCTGGCTGATCGGCGTACCGGTTTCGTTCGGTCTTGCGTATTGTGCCGGACAGGTGCGGCTTTGCTGTGAATATGGATTTCCGCTGCGGCTGCATGGAAAGGACGGGCTGTACTGCGGGGTATGCTATGTCGCACTGATGGCGGCACTCTGCTCGGCAGATCTGGTGCTCCTGAATATCGGTCAGATCCTTTCGGGCTTTCTGACGCTTGCGGCAGCCAGACGCTATCGGACAGCCGGCGGTGTGATCTGCGGAACCCTCTCCGCGGCTGCCATTTTGCTGGCGGATGGAAAAGCGGTGGGCTTTGCGGCAGTCCTTGGGATTGCCGGCGCAGTATCCGGCTGTTTCGGGAACTGGAAGAAGGGCGGTGTTTTCGCGGTCTATCAGGTCGTATGCGGTTTCGGGGTACTGCTGACTGCGCGGACGGCGGATACGATGCAGGCATGGCTCAACGGGATGATCGGAGGGCTGCTGTTTTTATTTGTCCCCGTTTCACAGCTCGCGGATTCTCTTTTGTACTGGACGGATACGGATACAGATCTGGCTGCGCTTTCGGGTGCACGTATGGAATTTCTTTCGGGTGCAATCGGAGAGGTCCGGAAGGGTGCGGAACGGATTGTGCAGATGCTGGAACAGTCAGAACCGGTGTATGAGCCGGCGGCACGCGTCAGCGAACTGGTATGCAGCCGATGCAGCAGCTATACGACCTGTTGGGAGACCGAGGAAACCCGTACAAAACAATGTTTCCGGAAGATGGCGGATGCCGGCGTGCTGGAGCATACGGACGGGCCGGAGGGATGCTTGAAGCCGGAGCGGCTGACCGAAGAATTCTATCGCGTAAAACGGCGGAATGCATTCGCCTGTTACGATGCGGCAAAGCTCCGCGATACACAGGAGCTTCTGTTCTCCCAGCTTCAGATTTCGGAGATGCTGCTGCGCCGCAGTGCCGGTCGGATGCAGCAGGAATATCATCGGGAACAGTCGCGCTGCATCAAGGATATGCTGGAGCGGTTCGGGATACCGGTGCGCGCGGCGGCGGTGCACTATTCTCCGAGCCGGCGGATGACCATAGAGCTGTATCTGCGGCTGGGGAAGGATCTGGAGGCGGATACCGTCACGGAATATTTACAGGATATGCTTCGGATTCCGCTGGAATGCAAGGAGGTACGTGTCCGGAATTCGGAACAGCGGATTGTGCTCCGGAGCTTCGGGGGCTATCGGGTGGAGACTGCCGCGGCACAGTGCGCCGTACATGAGGATGAGCCCTGCGGTGATTCGTTCTCGACATTTTCTGACAGCGAGGGAAATTTTTATCTTGCGGTATCGGATGGTATGGGTTCGGGACGGCTTGCGGCAGTTGACGCAAAGCTCGTACTCCACCATTTCAAAGAGCTTGTACAATCGGGGATGGACTGTGAGGACGCGGCAAAAATCGTGAATGCAGTGATGCTGACAAAATCGGGAGAGGAACGCTTTGCGACATTGGATGTCGTGAAGATTGATACCGAAACCGCAGAGATGCGGCTTTATAAATATGGTGCCGGCCCGACGCTCGTGAAACACGGCGATCATGTCACGGTCTGTCAGGCGGCAACCAATCCGATCGGGATTCTTCCGAATGCGGAACCCTATTCCACAGCCCTGAAGCTGGAGGCGGGCGATTTCATCTTTCTGCTTTCGGACGGACTGGACGAAAAGATGTTCCCCTATATCCGCCGAAGACTCCTTGACGACGGGGAACAGGACTTGCAGTCCCTTGCCCATGCGGTCTGTGCAAAAGCACAGCGGGATGCAAAGGGTGCGCCGCGGGATGATGTCACGGTACTCGCGGCATATATCGGGAAAGACTGCGAACCATCCGACTGAATCGGCGCGCACTGGCAAATTCACAGGAATTTACCCACGAATCCGCGAAGATATTTGTGCAGATTGTCAGAGATTCTGTGGCGGCAATTGGATAATATATAGAAAATTCCGGTGATGTTTTCTGAAATACTTGCATCATAGAAGAAGATATGTTAAAATATACATATGGAAAAAGCAGAGGGCATTTTTATGCCCCTTTGCTGTTTTCAAGAATCCGTAATTGTGTACAAAAGAGAAAGGAGAAAGCATCCGCCGTATCGGATTCTATGCGGCGTCGGATGGTTTTGAGAGGGAATTATGAGCAGTATTGGCAATCAACATACCGACAGTTTTCCGCTCCACCTCTTTTATGAGGGCAAAAATTATGATGCGTGGAGATATTTCGGCGCACATTCTATGGAAATTGACGGAGAATGGATGACAGTCTTCCGCGTCTGGGCACCCAATGCGGCCAGCATCTCCGTTGTTGGTGATTTTAACGAATGGGATCGGGATATGCTCCCGATGAAACGGACAGCCGACGCTGTCTGGGAGGCGAGAACCAAACAGCTTCCCCAGTATGCCACCTATAAGTTTAGTATTGAAACAAAATCAGGCGAAATCCGGCTGAAAAGCGATCCCTACGGAAGACACTTCGAAACCGCACCGCAGACTGCCTCCAAGCTCTATAATTCTTCCTATGAATGGCAGGACGCAGACTGGCAGGCGCATAAGCGCAGTGTGAATGTCTATAAAAGCCCGATGAATGTATATGAGGTGCATTTCAATTCGTGGCGCACCTATAAGGACGGAAGTCCGCTGAATTATGTGGATTTCGCAAAACAGATGGTTCCGTATATGCAGTCGCTTTCCTATACCCATATCGAACTGATGCCGCTGTCGGAATATCCGTATGACGGTTCCTGGGGATATCAGGTTTCGGGCTATTTTGCACCAACCTCCCGTTTCGGTACACCGGATGATTTCAAGGCGATGGTGGATGCGTTCCATCAGGCTGGGATCGGTGTGATCCTCGACTGGGTTCCGGCACATTTCCCGAAGGATGCACACGGACTCTATGAATTTGACGGGAGCTGCTGCTACGAATATTCCGATCCGCTGAAACAGGAGCATAAGGGCTGGGGTACACGTGTATTCGACTACGGAAGACCGGAAGTGCGTGCATTCCTCATCTCCTCAGCGTGCTGCTGGCTGGACGAATTCCATATTGACGGACTGCGGGTGGATGCGGTTGCGTCCATGCTGTATCTGGACTATGACCGGAGAGACGGAGAGTGGCGGCCGAATATCAACGGCGGAAAAGAGAATCTCGAAGCAGTCTCCTTCTTCAAGGAACTGAATGAGGAGGTCTTCCGCCGCCATCCCGATGTGCTGATGATTGCGGAGGAATCTACCGCATGGCCGCTGGTGACAAAGCCGACGGATATCGGCGGACTGGGCTTTAATTTCAAGTGGAATATGGGCTGGATGAACGATATGCTGTCATATATGTCGATGGATCCGCTCTACCGCTCGTTCAACCATGGAAAGCTGACATTTTCTTTCTACTACTGTTTCTCGGAGAATTACCTGCTCCCGATTTCCCACGACGAAATTGTACACGGAAAATGTTCGATGATCGAGAAGATGCCCGGAACGTATGAGCAGAAATTTGCGTCCTATCGTGCATTCCTCTGCTATATGATGGCACACCCCGGAAAGAAGCTTCTGTTCATGGGTCAGGAATTCGGTCAGATGAAGGAATGGAATTATCAGCATGAACTCGACTGGATGCTGCTTCGGTATCCGTCGCATGACGCACTCCTCGAATTTTCGAAGGCACTCAACCGCTTCTATCTCGATACGCCTGCGTTCTGGCAGAACGATGATTCCTGGGACGGATTTTCATGGATCAGCCACGATGATTACCGCCAAAGCGTGATTGCATTCCGCAGAATCGCAGACGACGGCAGTGAAATCATTGCGGTCTGTAATTTCGTACCGGTGAAGCGCGAGAATTATAAAATCGGTGTGCCGAAATCCGGCACCTATACAATGGTCTTTGACTCGGATGCACTCTGCTTCGGCGGAAGCGGTGAGGCACTGAAAAAGATCCGTACCAAAGAAGATCCGATGCATGGCTTTGACCAGTCCATTGCATTGACGCTGCCGCCGCTTTCGGTACAGTACTATCGTCATGTACCTGCAAAGCCGCGTGCAAAAAAGGCAGCTGCTTCCGAAACGGGAAAGAAGCCTGCGGCGACAGGATCCAAACGCGGGAAATCCCGTAAATCCGCAGCAAATCAAGAAAATCATTCGTAACAACAAAAGGAGGACTGCTACGATGTATATTAAAAAAGACGTTGTCGCAATGCTGCTGGCAGGCGGACAGGGCAGCCGTCTATATGCACTGACACATGACATGGCAAAGCCGGCCGTACCATTCGGCGGAAAATACCGGCTGATTGACTTTCCGCTTTCGAACTGTATCAATTCGGGGATTGATACCGTGGGCGTACTGACCCAGTATCAGCCGCTCGTACTCAATGACTATATCGGAAATGGCCAGCCCTGGGATCTCGATAAGATGAACGGCGGCGTCCATGTGCTTCCGCCCTATCAGACTTCATCCGGTGCGTCCTGGTATGAGGGTACGGCGAATGCGATTTATCAGAATATGGGCTTTATCGAGCGATATGATCCGGAATATGTGGTTGTGCTCGGCGGTGACCATATCTATAAGATGGATTATTCGAAGATGATTGATTTCCATAAGGCAAATCATGCAGACCTGACGATTGCCGTACTGGACGTACCGCTTTCGGAGGCGAGCCGTTTGGGAATTATGACCTGTGACGATACACTGCGCGTGATTGATTTCACCGAGAAGCCGAAGGAGCCGAAATCTACGCTTGCGTCTATGGGTATCTATGTCTTTACATGGTCAAAGCTCCGGAAATATCTGATTGAGAATGAGAATGCCGATACGGGCTCGAAGGATTTCGGTAAGGATATTATCCCCGCAATGCTCGCAGCAGGCGAACGGCTCTTTGCATATACGTTCGAAGGCTACTGGAAGGATGTCGGGACGCTCGATTCGCTCTGGGACGCCAATATGGACCTTCTCGCAGAAAGTGAACAGCTCGACCTCTACGATAAGGAATGGCGGATCTATTCCCGTCACGAGAATCTTCCGCCGCAGTATATCGGGCCGGCTGCGAAAATCCAGCGTTCCATGATTTCCGAAGGCTCTGTGATTGACGGAGAATCGGAGAATTCTGTCATCTTCGGCGGTGTAACCATCGAGGAGGGTGCCGAGGTGCATTACAGCATCGTGATGCCGGGAACGGTCATCAAAAAGGGTGCTGTGGTGAAATATGCAATTGTCGGTGAGAACTGCATCATCGAGGAGAATGCACGCGTCGGCGAACAGCCGGAAAATTACCCGAACCGTGATGAATGGAGTATCGCGGTTGTGGGCCATAATATTACTGTCAGTGAGGGGAAGTCGGTTGCGCCGAAGACTATTCTCTCGGAGTCGATTTGAGGAGGTGCATGGAACATGGGAACAAATCAGAATGTACTGGGACTGGTATTCGCCAGTATCCATGACGATAAAATCTTAGACCTGACAAAATACCGCACAATGGGCTCGGTACCGTTTGGCGGACGGTATCGGCTGATTGATTTTCCGTTGTCGAATTTTGTCAATTCGGGTATTTCACAGGTGGGCGTGATTACAAAACGCAACTACGGTTCGCTGCTGGACCATATCGGTTCGGGCAGAGAATGGGACCTCGCCAGCAAAAAGGGCGGACTGCATCTTCTTCCGCCGTTCAGCCATACCAGCTCTACGATTTACAGCGGACGACTGGATGCGCTGGGGAATATCTGGAGCTTTGTGGAACACGCCGCCGCAGAATATGTTGTACTGTCGAACTGTGATGTTGTGACGAATATTGATTTCCGACCGGCGATTGCCGCCCATATCAAAAGCGGTGCCGAGATTACTGCGATTTATGCGAAGGGCTTCTATGACCATACCGCAGGCACTTCCGCAACCATCTTTGAGCTGGACGAAAACGGATTTGTGACCGACGCCGCAATTGATCCGCCGATGACCGGCGAATGCAGGCTGGGACTGGATATGTTTGTGATGAGCAAGGATTTCCTGAGAAAGATTGTGAAGGAGTCGATGAGCCGCAACCTGTTCAGCCTCCGCAGAGATATTCTGCTGAGCCGCACGGCAAAATATAAGATTCTGGGCTATGAGCATCAGAATTATTTCTCGAAGATTGATTCGCTCGCGGATTATTTTCAGGCAAACCTTGACCTGCTCGATTCTGCAAAGCGCAATGCGATCTTTACGAAGGCGGCACCCATCTATACGAATACGAAGGATAATGCACCGGTACATTTCGGTGCGGATGCGGTCATCCGGAATTCTCTGATCGCAGACGGCTGTATCATCGAAGGCAGAGTGGAAAACTGTGTACTGTTCCGCGGCGTAAGGATCGGAAAGAATACGATTGTCCGCGATAGTATCATCATGCAGGGCGGTACCATCGGCGCAAACGGTGCGATCCGGAATATTATTGCCGATCGGAATGTCAGGATTTCGGATGACCGCCAGCTTACCGGTTCGAAGGGCTATCCGCTCTTTATCGGAAAGGGCGCAGAAATCTGAGAGATGCGTCCCCTCCGAAGAAATGCTCTATGCAGGCCGCAAACAATATCAAGGAGGATTATTGATGAATATTCTGTATGCTTCGAGTGAGGCAAGACCTTATGTTGCATCCGGCGGACTCGCGGATGTTGCCGGCGCACTCCCTGCCGCACTCTGTGCAAAAGGTCATGACTGTCGGGTGGTGCTTCCGCTCTATCAGTCCATCAGCAGTGAAATGCGTGAAACGATGACGTTTATCACCTCGATTACCGTCGATGTCGCATGGCGTAAGCAATACTGCGGCATCTTTACCGCACGCTGGAAGGATGTCACCTACTATTTCATCGACAACGAATACTATTTCAAGCGCGACGGAATTTATGGATTCTATGATGACTGCGAACGCTTCGTATTCTTCAGCCGGGCGATCCTGGAGATGCTCCGCGTCATCGGCTTTAAGCCCGATATTCTCCACTGCAACGACTGGCAGACTGCCCTCACCCCCGTCTATTACCAGATTTTCTATAAATATCAGGAAGGCTTCGATAATATCCATACCGTCTTTACGATCCATAATATCGGCTATCAGGGTGTATACGGAACCGAGGTCATCAATGAGCTGATGGGAATTCCGATGTACCATACCAACCTTCTGGAATATGACGGCAATGTCAATATGATGAAGGGCGCGATCGAAACGGCGGATAAGATTACAACCGTAAGTCCGAGCTATGCATGGGAAATCCTCGATCCGTGGTATAGCCATGGTCTGGATCGTGCGCTCAACCATAAGCAGTATAAGCTCACCGGCTTTTTAAACGGCATTGATGTGGAAAGCTATAATCCGGAGACGGATGAAGTGCTGACGGGCGATTATCAAAATTACAGCAGCACAGACCTCAGCGGAAAGCTTGCGTGTAAGCGTGCGCTCCAGTCCGAGCTCCGTCTGCCGCAGGATGATGCGCCGCTGATCGGAATCTGTACGAGATTTGTCGCCCATAAGGGCATCGACCTCATCCGCTATGTCTTCGAGGAGATGCTCCACGACGGCTTCCGTTTTGCAATCCTCGGAAGCGGCGAGCGGGTATATGAAGATTTCTTCCAGGAAATGGCATGGAGATATCCCGATCAGGTCAGTGTTACCATCGGCTTCTTCCCGCAGCTTTCCCGTAAAATCTATGCGGGCTGTGATATGTTCCTGATGCCGTCCCAGAGCGAGCCCTGCGGACTGGCACAAATGTATGCGATGCGCTATGGTACGATGCCGATAGTCCGTGAAACCGGCGGACTGCGCGATTCGGTGCGTGACGCGGGCAACAGCGGCGGCACAGGCTTTACCTTTAAAACCTATAATGCACATGATATGCTCGGTGCGTGTCTGCGTGCAAAGGGTGCCTATGAGAACAAGCCGTTCTGGGCGGAAATCCAGCAGAATGCCATGTCACAGGATTTCTCCTGGGCAAATTCCGCCGAGCTGTATCTTGGGCTCTATCGTGAGCTGGAAAGCTGGAAACAGGGCTGAGAACCATGATACAGGAACAACAGATTATATTACGCACGCCGGCAAAGGTGAATCTCTCGCTGGATATCACCGGTCGGCGTGCCGACGGCTATCATACGCTTTCGTCTGTGTTTCAGGCAATCGACTGCTATGATACGCTGACAATCCGCAGAATTGAAAACGATGCGCCGATGACGCTCTGCTGTCAGGCGGAAGGTGTTCCGTGCGACAGCCGCAATCTCGTGTATCGGGCGGCACAGCGGCTTCTTCAGGCGGAAGAACCCCGCGGCATCGCGATGACGCTCGAAAAGAATATCCCCTCACAGGCAGGTATGGGCGGCGGAAGCTCGGATTGTGCCGCAGCACTCCTCGGAATCCGTGCACTGCTAAAGCTTTCGGTGTCGGATCAAGCACTTTCGGAGCTTGCCGCATCACTCGGTGCAGATGTGCCGTTCTTTCTCTGCGGCGGTACCGCGCTGGCAGAAGGCATCGGAGAAATTCTGACGCCGATTCCGGATGTACCGGAGCGGATTCTCGTGGTCGCAAAGGGCAGAGAGGGTGTTTCCACACCCGAAGGCTACCGGAAGCTTGACCGGCTGGAGGAACCGCTTCCTATGTATACAAAAGCGGTGCTCGACGCGCTCCATACGACGCAGCCCCAGCGATTGTTTGCCGCCTGCGGAAATGCATTCGACGCGGTGACGAACCTCAGGGAAATCCGGAAAATACGGCTGGTGATGAGCAGCTGCGGCGTAAAGCCCGTCCTTTCGGGCAGCGGTGCGGCAGTCTTCGGTGGCTGTGAAACGATGACGCAGGCAGCCCACCTCGAACAACTCTTACAGGGTATGGATTTTGTCCGTATCTGTAAAACGATTCCGTATGGCGTCCAGCAATACGGAACGGATGGTATCTGGCATAGCCTCTGAGCTGTGGCCGCAGCGAAATATCTCAAAAGAAAACGGAAATCCTGTTGGTATGGGGTTTCCGTTTTTGGCTTTGGAGAAGGAATTTTCCGGAGTGCTTGCATTATTCCAAAAAATGTGGTATACTAATAAGGAATATTCATCAGACGAGAATGTAAAAGGATGGTGATGCGCTTGGGTTGGATCATTTTCTGGGCGGTGTTCGCACTGCTTGGTATCGTGCTGCTCATTCCGCTGCGGATTACATTCTCGGTGCGTACAGGATATTGGCTTGTACAGGTATATTACGGCTGGGTTCGGATTGTGGAAAAGGGAAGCGATGTCAAGCCCCCGCAAAAAAAGAAACCGGAATCGGAAAATACCGGCGCAGAGATGCCGTCATCCGAGGAGACCGACGGACAGCAGTCAGAGCCGCAAGCATCTGACCGGAAAACGGATGCAGCGGTACGTACTTCCCCACCGCAGACAGACGCGGCAGAAGAACCGGCTGCGGCGGAAGAACCGGCAGATGATGCCGTATACTTTCAGGACGAAGCTCCGGCAGAATCCCCAAAACCGAAAAAGCAAAGCTTTTTTGAAAAGCTTAAACCCACAAGTCTTGCGGATGGTAAGGTATTGATCGGAGATGTGCTGGCGTCCATATCGCCGCCGCTGAGGCTGCTGACAAAACATATGCATTTTACAAACATCCGGCTTTGGGTGAATGTCGCTGCATCCGATGCCGCGAAAACTGCCGTGATGTACGGTGCGGTCAGCGCCGCCGCATTCTGGCTTCTCGGTCAGATGCAGGCGAGATTTGATGTCCGCGCAGATCAGTACAGCGTCAATGCCGATTTTCTGGGCGAAAAAACAAGCTTCTCCGTGTCGGGAGAATATCATTCCACACCGCTCTCGCTGCTCGCAGTCGTACTCGGCGCAGGCACGAGATTCTTATGGCGTTCCTGGCGCAGAATCCGCCGCCGTGAACGTACCGAAAAAGCAATGGCTGAAAACGAGGGCGCCGCAAAACAGTCGGCTCCCATCGGATAACGAGGAGGAATTGTCATGTCCGAAAGAATTGAAGGTCAGCATCCCGTTCAGGAAACAATGCGTATTACCATGGAAGAAATCCGCGGTATGGTGGACGCCAATACCATCATCGGCGAACCGATCGTATGTGACGGCGGAACAACTGTGATCCCTGTCTCCAAGGTGTCCTATGGCTTTGCGTCGGGCGGCTCCGATCTCCCGACAAAGGTCGCGAAGGAACAGTTCGGCGGCGGCGGCGGTGCAGGCGTTTCCATTACCCCGATCGCCTTTCTTGTCATTACGAAAAATGATGTAAAGCTGATGCAGCTCTCCGTCAATGCTTCCACACCGAATGCCGTGATTAACATGGTACCCGACCTGATGGATAAGCTGACGAACCTGCTCAATAAAAAGGAACAGAAAAAACAGGATGCGACCGGCGAGGTCAAAATTGTAACCTGACGAAAAGAGGAAAAAATGGAGAAAATCAGAATCCAGAAGCTGCTTTCCGAAAGCGGATACTGCTCCCGCCGAAAAGCCGAAGCACTCATTTCTGCCGGCAGAGTCAAATGTAACGGAAGACCGGTTTCGCTCGGTGATAAGGCAACCGCAAGAGATCTTCTTTCGGTAGACGGTGAGAATATCTATATGCCGAAACGGAAAGCCCACCGCTATATTATGCTCAATAAACCGCGCGGATATGTCACAACCATGTCCGATGAACAGGGCAGACGCTGTGTGACGGATCTTTTACAGGATGTCGGAGAGCGCGTCTATCCGGTCGGACGGCTTGACCGCAATTCCGAGGGCTTGCTGCTGTTCACAAACGACGGACGATTTGCGAATGATATTATGCATCCGTCGCGCGAGGTGTCAAAGACCTATCGCGTCACGGTCAGACCGCCTGTTTCCGAGGAACAGCTTGCACAAATGTCCGCAGGCGTGACGCTGGACGATGGGTTTCAGACCGCACCTGCGAATGTCCTGACACAGACCGTAGAAGCACAGCGCGTTGTGCTTTTGGTGACGATTCACGAGGGAAAGAAGCGTGAAGTCCGAAGGATGTGTGACGCAGTGGGGCTGGAGGTTGCGAGACTGCGGCGAGTGAGCATCGGGCCGGTGAAGCTTGGGATGCTGAAGCCGGGCGCATGGCGTGATCTGACATCTGAGGAGCTGCGTGCGCTTCGTCAGGCGATCGGCAGAGATTAAGAATGAAGAAACGGCAATGCCTTCCATACGGTATGGAGCGGCGTTGCCGTTTTTTATCCGTGAAAATAACCAAGGGGGACACCCATAGGGGAGGAAAGAGCGCTCCCGCGCATTCTCTCCTCCCCTTCTGGTTTTCCCCCTTGTACCCCCTTCCACACCACCCCTCCTCTCTTGTACTGAACCCATGATTTTCCTAACGTATTCCAGAATCAGAACACCCAATACAGCATACAAATCACTTGCACGCGGTTTTTTTCAACCATTTTTATCTT